>JABWBG010000032.1 GCA_013360575.1 Caldilineales bacterium | reverse complement strand
GCCGCGGTCTCGCCGCCTCCCCCTGCCGCCCAGCCCGGCCAGGAGGCCTATCCCATCGGTGACCCGCTGCTGACCGATCTGTGGGTGGATCCGCTGCACGGCGATGACAGCCGCAGCGGGGCCAGCCGGGATCAGGCGCTGGCCACGATCAACGCCGCCTGGGGCCGCATCCCCCAGGGCCAGCCCCTGCAAGGCAGCGGCTACCGCATCCAACTGGCGGCCGGCGAGTATGCGGAGGGAACCTTCCCCCACTATTGGGAGGATCGCCACGGGACGTACGAATTTCCCATCCTCCTGGCCAGCGCGGATGGGCCGGGCGCGGCCCGGCTGCTGGGCAATCTCAACGTCTTCGACGTGGACTATCTCTATCTGCTGGGGCTGCGCCTGGAGAACGCGGGGGATGTCTTTCACTGCGAGCAGTGCCGCCATCTTCTCATCCGGCAGAGCACCCTGTGGAGCGGCGATCATCAGGCCCATGAAACGGTCAAGATCAACCAGTCGCAGTACGTCTACATCGAGGACAGCGATATCGGCGGCAGCCACGAAAACGCCATCGATTTCGTGGCCGTGCAGTATGGCCACATCCTCGACAACCGCATCCACGACGCCGAGGACTGGTGCATCTATCTGAAGGGGGGCTCGGCGTACTTCACGGTGGCCGGGAACGAGATCTACGACTGCGGCACCGGGGGCTTTAGCGCCGGCCAGGGCACCGGCTTCGAGTTCATGACCTCGCCCTGGCTGCATTACGAGGCCTACGCCATCAAGTTCGTCAACAATGTGGTGCACGACACCGAGGGCGCAGGCTTTGGCGTCAATGGCGGTTACGACATCCTGCTGGCCTACAACACCCTTTACCGGGTGGGCAGCCGCAGCCACGGCCTGGAGTTCGTCTTCGGGCTGCGGGGGTGCGACGGCGATACGGCCCGCTGCGCCGCCAACCGTAATCTGGGCGGCTGGGGGCCGACAACGGTGGGGCGGGAGGAGCCGATTCCCAATCGCAACGTTTTTGTCTACAACAACTTACTCTACAATCCCGCTGGTTTCCGCAGCGAGTGGCAGCATTTCGCCATCTACGGCCCGCGCACACCCGCGGCGGGCGCGGGCATCCCCAGCCCCAGCCGCACCGACGACAACTTGCAGATCCGGGGCAATCTGATCTGGAATGGCCCGGCGGATCTGCCCCTGGGCATCGAGGATGAGAGCGAAGGCTGCCGGCCCGGCCATCCCACCTGCAACCAGGCGCAACTGCTGGCCGACAACAGCATCAATCAGGCGCAGCCCAGCCTGATCGACCCGGCCAACGGGGATTTCCGGCCCACGCCGGGCAGCCTGGCGGGCGCGCTCACCTTTCCCCTGCCTCCCTTCCCTGCCTGGGATGCTTTCACGCCGGCGGTTCCGGCGGGCGAGTTGGCGAATGCAGTCCCTGCCGACCGCGCCGGTCAGCCGCGCCTGGCCAGCGGCGGCCTCCCCGGCGCGTACAGCGACCAGGAGATCGCCCAGAGTCACCAACTCTTTCTGCCCAGCCTGGTCAGGGCCGCGCTGTAATGCGTAAAACGTAATGCGTAAAACGTAAAGCGTAAAACGCAGCACGCGCGGCACGCATTACGTTTTACGTTTTACGTTATTCGTTATTCGTGCAGGCGTTGCGCGGCCACGAAGGCAAGCCCCCGCTCGGTGAGGGCGCGGGCCGTGGCGTTGGCCGCGTCGTATTTGTCCAGGAAATTCAGCGTCAGCCGATCCCAATCGCCGCTGGCCACGACCTCCTCGCGGGCGCGGAAGTAATCGAGGATGTCGGAGGGATGGTCGCGGGTGATCTCGACTTCCGGGTCGCCGCCCTCATGTTTGGCCGAGATGTTGGGCACGTGGCGGGCCAGATCGAGCAATTCCTGCCGGCGGCTGTAGGGCTGGCGCACGATGCTTTTGTACGCTTCGGTGATGTGGTGCTCGAACCGCACGATCTCGCTGAAGCCCAGGGCCTGGCGGAATTGCGCCGTGATCTCCATGCTCTCGTTGTTGACCGAGTTGCTCCAGTTGAAGCCGATCAGAGGGGAGGCGCCATCTTCGCGGGCGAAGAGTTTGGCGCCCAGCAGAGTCCACAGGGCGGCGTAGGGGTTGTCGTTGCCCATGAACACCGAGATCTTGAATTCGATGTCCACGCCCAGGCGGTGCAGCAGATAGCCGAGCAGCACGGTGCCGGGGTTGAGGTTCAGCACCTGCGTGACGCCGTAATTCGTGTAGTAGTAGAGGTATTCGTCCAGCCACTTCAGGGCGTAGTCGTTGGGCTGGCCCACGCCCCCGAAATAGCCGGTGATCGTGTCGGGGCCGCCGAGATGGACGTTGGCGCCGTCGCTGCCTTTGGTGTCCAGGGTCTCGACATAACTGGCGCCGATGATCTGCATGGCCGCGGCGATGGCGGGCAGGTCGCCATCCGCTTCCTGTTCCTTCATCCGCCGCACTTTGATCCAGCGGCCCGGCATCAGGCTGCGCTCGTCGATCGCTTTGCGGGCGCAGGCGATGATCCAGGGGAAGTATTGGGCGGCGCTGACCTCCAGCGTCACCGCGAATTCGTCGGCAAAAGTCGTGGCAGCGGCGGCGGGGCCCAGCACCGCGCGGCGGTAATCGGCCACGCTGATGAACGCGCCCTGATCGCGCTGCTCTTCCAGCCAGCGCAGGTCGGCCACATAGTCGGGCCGGAGCTGGGCCACGCGATCGAGCAGGGCAGGCAATTGCCGGGCCGTCGCTGCCTTGCGGTTGATCTCCTCCGGCGAGCCGTAGCGGGCGACCACGGCCAGAAAATCATCGATCACGCGCATATCGGGATCGAGCAAAAGGGCGTTGATGGCATCCAGGCGGGTGGATGGGATCAGCAGGCGGTGGCGTAGGTCGGTCATGGTCGGTTCCTCCGGAAGATGGGCGGATCCGCCGCTCATTCTGCGAGCAGCCTGATCAGTTCGTCGTATTGGGCATCGGGCATGCCGAAGTAGTTTTCGGGCGCGGGGAAGGTTTTGGCGGTCACTTCCGCCACATACTGATCCAGCCCCTGGCGGATGACCTGGCCGGCGTCGGCAAAGACTTTGGCCATGCGCGGCTTGAAGCGGGGGTAGAGGCCGAAGGCGTCATGGTAGATCAGCAATTGGCCGTGGGCGTGCGGGCCGGAGCCCAGGCTCATGATGATGCAGTGCTGCGCCCGCTCGGTGATCAATTGGCAGACGCGATCGGGCACCAGTTCCAGCAGGATGCAATAGGCGCCGGCCTCTTCCAGGGCTTTGGCGTCATCGACGATCTTTTTGGCCTGGGCCGCGCCCTTGCCCTGCAAGCGGAATCCGCCCAGGGCGCTGGCGCTTTGCGGGGTCAAGCCCAGGTGCCCCATGACGGGGATGCCGGCGCTGACGATGCCGGCGATGCGGTCGGCCATCTCCGCGCCCCCTTCCAGCTTGACCGAGTCGCAGCCGGTCTCGGCCATCAGCCGGCCGGCGCTGCGGATGGCGGTTTCTACGCTGGGCTGGTAGCTCATGTAGGGCATATCGCCGATCACCCAGGCGGTGGGCGCGCCGCGGCGCACCGCGGCGGTGTGCCGCACCATGTCGTCCATCGTCACCGGCAGGGTGCTGTCGTAGCCGAGCATGGTCATGCCCAGGCTGTCGCCCACCAGGATCATATCGACCCCGGCCTGTTCTTGCAGATAGGCGGTGGGATAATCGTAGCAGGTCAGCCAGGTGATGGGCTGGCCGGCTGCGACTTTGGCGAACAAATCGTTGATGGTGAGTTTTTTGCGAGCAGACATACTGGCCTCCTGAGGGCAGTATTCAGTGTTCAGTGTTCAGTGTTCAGTGTTCAGTGTTCAGTGTTCAGTATTCAGTATTCAGTATTCAGTATTCAGTATTCAGTATTCAGTATTCAGTATTCAGTATTCAGTGTTCAGTGATCGGTGTCAGCGCATGGGCAGGGCGGTGGTGGTTTTGACTTCTGTCAGCACCAGGCTGGTGTGGATGCGGGCCACGCCGGGCATTGGCGTCAGGTGATCGACTACGAAACGCTCCAGGTCTTTGCGGTTGTGCAGCGCCACTTTCAGCAGGTAGTCATATTCGCCGGTGACGTGATAACACTCCAAAACCTCAGGCATTTCGCGCACGATCTCGCGAAAACGTTGTACTTGCTGCATTTGATGCAATTGCAGCGCCACACTGATGAAGCACAATAGATCGAATCCGGCTTTTTCCCGGTCCAGGATGGCGGTGTAGCGCTTGAGATAGCCCTCCTCTTCGAGCCGTTTGATGCGGGCGTGGGTGGCCGGGGGGGATAGATTCACCCGCCGCGCCACCTCGACGTTGCTCAACCGGCCATCCTGTTGCAACAGTTCCAGGATCATGCGGTCGGCCGGGTCGAGCTGAATTTCTGATGAAGATTTTATCATGATGCATCTCCTTGTGTCAATGGATATTCGCTAGTATAACAGAAATACAGAATAAACAAAAAAATATCGGCTCTTTCACCGAACATCGTTCGCCAGAGGGGGCGACGGAAAGACCCCTTGGCTAATGACCGGAAAAGCGGGTGCGGGCGTCGTCGTCCCTGGCGATGAGTTGCCGGCGGCGCCAGGTTGTCTTGATCCATGCCCGTGGGCCCAGACCGGGCAGAAAGCGTCTGGATTAAGAAGCCGCGGGGGCGCCTGCACTCCCCTGAAGCGCGCGCGGCCATGCCTGCCTTCCGCGCACGCCGCCAGCCGGCTTTTGCGCGGGTGGTGGATGATGGGTTGTAACGATTGACAGCGAGGCCGACTGAGGCTAGAATCCCCTTGCTGGATTGCGTCGTCTGAACCTGCACAACTTGGAGGTATTCTGAATGACCGTTGTCGATCTCAACCCGCGTCTCCTCGAGCAGGTGCGGTGGATTGCGCGTTGGCAGAAAGTCTCTGCCGTCTTTCCCCCAGCGCCGAGACTTGAGGTGCGCTTCATCGCCTTGCCTCATGGTGTAACGTTTGGGCCGGTCAGCGCCTTCCTGGACACTGATGACTTCGAGAGCCTTTGCAGGACCAATCCGTGTCGATCCGCCCGGATCCGTGTCCCAGAGAAAGCAAAAGGCGGGTTCTTCGACAGGCTGCTAGGGGCAAGGAACAGCATCTCCCCGTGGGCGCCGGCGCTCTCGCGGCGATAAGGGCCAGCCGCCGGATCGGCGCCCACATCGAGCAAGGGGCGCACGTCTTCTGCGTCCACAGCGCCGGCCAGCAGCAGGTCGGTGGCAAACACAGGCTCAGCGCCGACGATTGCGCGCGGACGGCTGAATTCCATGCCTGCGGAATGCCACGAATGGCAAATGACTGCAACAAATCAGATCGTCTCGTTCTCTGCCCTTGTTACCTCGCTGCATCGAATCTCCTGCGGTCGCCGGCCCGGCGCGGGCTGCCTGCCATCACCCAGGAGGCGTAGGCGGGGGCGGTGGCATCGCCGCCCTGGCGCCAGAGGATGAGTTCGAGATCGGCGGGGGGCATGAGGTGTGTTGGCATAAGGTCATGGCAACCACCGCACAAGCAACGTGTACCGCCCCTGCTGGCCGTCGTAGCCGCGCGGCAGGATGGTGTATTCCCCACCTTCTTCCACATCGTACTCGATCAGCGAGTTGCGGTCGCCGAGACTATCGTCGTCTTGCGCTACCATCTGGCCGTCAGGGCCGTAGAGTTCCAGGAAACTGTCCAGCTCGCTGCCGCTGGCCTTGCGCATCTCGATGCGCACTCGCTGGCCCGCCTCGCCGCGGAAGGTCCACAGGATGCCGGCGGTGGTCTCTTCTTCGATGGGAACAGCGCTGTTGGGATCAATCGGACGCCGCGCTGGCGCACCCATCGTCAGGCTGTACGTTGCGGTGGGCACGTCGGAGGCCAGCAGGATATGAGAGACCCCCGTCTGGCTCAGAGCCAGCAGAGGGATGGCGGCGCGGCTTTCCCCGGATGGCGCAGCCGTCGCCACCAGCGCGCCCTCCGGTCCCCAGACCTGCATGGCAGGCTGGACGCCGGCCAGGCCGGCCTGCAAGGTGAAGGTGCGGAACCCGCCGCATATCTCCGGGCTACAAGCCCACAGGGGCGCCGCAGCGAAACTCTCAGCCTCATCCACGCCATCCGGTGGCAATGGCCGCGGCGTCAGCATGTCCCGTCGCAGGCGATAGTCTGCACTGCTGGCTGTGACCACCACCAGATAGGTGCCGGCCTGGGGCAGACGGGCCAGGAAGTGCGCGCCTTCCGCCGCGGTGGACAGATTCAGCCCCGCCACCTCCTCGCCAGAGGACGCGCGCAGCGAGATCGCCGGTGTTTCCCGGCCCTCGCTGGTGATGCGCACGAACTCCCCGGCCTGGGCGCGGAACGACCAGGTGGACTCTGTTGAATCGGCGGGGATGAACCGTGTTGTGGGCAGGTTTCTCACAGGTCTTTTTTGCAATGTCAGTTGATACTCGCCGGCGCCCTCGCTGCTGAAGCCGCGAGCCACCACCAGATAGTCGCCAGACCCAGGCAGCATGAAATTGGCGATGCGAGCATTGCGATTGCCCTCGAAGTCATCATTTTCGACAAGGATTTTGCCGTCGCCATCGCGCAGTTCCAGATAGGTATCGAACGCATCGGATCGCAAGGTGATGTCCACCATCGATCCCGCCTCGCCCACGAACCGCCGATAGCCGCGTTCGCCCGCGGCCAGGGTCGGAGTCACCGTCTCCCCAGGCAGAATGCTGTCCACCGTGGCGACAGTCAGGGTGTAGGCGCCGCTGGTGAGATCATCCCAGCCGCTGACTTCCAACTCGTGGCGGCCTCGCTCCAGCCGCAGGAGCAGCTGCGCGTCGGTGTTGGCGCCTTTGACGATATCGTCGTTGCTCGCTTTCTCGTTGCCATCTGCATCGAACAGACGCAGGTAGGTATCGAGCTTGTCCCGCTCGATCCGCTGCGCCTGGTCGGAGATGCCGCTGGCCGGCCGCGCGGCCTGGGCCGTGAAGATCAGGAACTGGGAACGGGTGATCTCAAACCGCCAGCGCTCGCGCGTGCGGGGGGCAATAAAACCGGGATTGGCGCCCATGACCGCCGGTTTGGGTTCGAGCGTACGAACCGGCGCAGGGGTGGGCGTCGGGCCAGGCGCGGATGCAACCTGACTCCCCTCTTCCAGGCAGTCGGGCCAGAGTGCTTCGTCCAGGGTGTACCGCTCTCGCCAGTCGCTGCAGGGCAGTCGCAGAACATACCGGACGGGAGGATCGTCGGCCAGTTCTGCTGGCGGTCTGGGAAGGAGTTGCCAGCGATAGAGGGTTGCACCATCGCTTGTGAGCAGTCCCGTGTCGTTAGAGTTGAGGGCAAGTGCAGCCACAGCGCCTCCCGGCTGATCAAAGCTGAACATGGGCTTTCCAGTGCGTGGGTCCCAAATAGTAATCCTGCCCTGATCCTCCCCAGAGATAGCCATAATGTCCAACGGATCGAAGCGCACAGCATAGATGGGCCTGTCTCCCGTTGCAAGCCGCCCGTACTCTTTGCGATTGCGAATATCCCACACCACCAAAGCCCCGTTCTGGTGGGCGGAAAGGCCGCGGCTGCCATCCTGGCTCAGCGCCACATCCCAGACCGGTTGGCCATCCACCGGTTTGCCATCCACCGTGAGCAGTACCGCCAACGGGCGTAGTCCGTCAGCGTTAACTTCCCACAGATGCAGGCTGCCATCCAGGCTGCCGCTCAAGGCCAGGTCGCCGGCGGCGTTCACGGCCACACTGACGATGGGGGCAACAGTCGGGGTGGTCGAGGGCGGGGCAGTGGTGGATGCTTCGGTTGTTTTGTCAGCCCCAGCCGTTGCCGGCGGAGTTTCTGTGGGCGCGGTCTGCGGCTGCGCGGACTGAGTTGGCTCCGGCGTGGGAGTTGGCGCGGTCTGCTGCTGCGCGGACTGAGTTGGCTCCGGCGTGGGAGTTGGCGCGGTCTGCGCCTGTGTCTGCGGGGCTTTGGCCTCGGCAAGCAGGCGGCGCTCGTTCAGATCCCACAGCAGCAGGCTGCCGTCGGCGTGGGCCGAGAGGGCGCGGGTGCGGTTGTCATTCACGGCGATGTCGTAGACCGGGCCATGTGTTTCCGTCACCCCTGTCGTCTGCCACAGAATCGTCGGAGCATCCTGCGGGTTTTGCCACAGCAACACCTGCCCCTCAAAGGTCCCGGCCACCAGGCCAAAGTCTCCCGGCCCCGGCGCGACGCTGCTCAGGGGCAGCCCTTCCCGCCTGACTTCCACCTCCGGGGCGGCATCCGGATCCTCCACCAGCCAGGCCTGCCACCCGCCGCGGGAGTCGGTTGCCGCAACCCATTTCCCATCGGCGCTGAAGCCCGTCGCCGCCGTGGGGCGGGTCCAGGCCGGCGCTGCGCTTGTCCCGGTTGATTCCGCCGTACAGGACGCCCTTTCCGCCGGTTTGCCCTCGCCTGTGAGCAGATCAACCCGCACGATGCGACCTTTGTCGTCCCGCAGGATGGCGCTGCGGGGCGACTCCAGGTGCAGACAATCCGGTTTTTGGCCTCCCAGGGTCTGGGAAATGGGCTGGCGGGCCAGCAGTTGGCCCACGTTCACGTCCCAGAGCGTAACAAAATCGCCGCTGGCGGCCAGGAGGAGATGGGGATGTTGTGAACTGGTCTGGGTGACAGGATAGGTTGCGGCGTCAAAGACAGCCGGAGCAGCGCCAGCGGCGTCGACAAGCTGTAAGTTGCGGATGCGCCACACCCACCGCCCCCCGTCAATGTCAACGCGCACCTTGAGACAATTTTCGCCGTCGGTACCGTCCAGGCTGACCACCCTGGCAGTGCGGCCCACATACACGTTCATCTCCGCGTTCCAGTTGTCGTCGCCGTTCATCACATCATGCTGGCCCAGGATCACCTCCACGCCCACGGCAATCGGCCCATAGGTCTCGCCGCCGGTACAGTCCCGCGGGATGGGCGTGCCTGATGCGCTGGCCACGGCCTCGTCAGCCGCGGCGAGCGGGTAGGCCCGTTGCAGCGTCCCTGTGGCCAGATCCCAGAGGATGGCCACGCCGTCCAACCCGGCTGACAGGAGGGAGGCCCGGCCCTGGTCGTCGCTGCGCAGGGAAAGCCCGCGCACCGCGGCGGCGTGTCCCTCCAATGTGGTGGAGGTTCCCCGTTCCACGTTCCAGCGCCGCAGCGCCAGGCCGGCCGAGTAGAACGAGATACCGTCCGGCGCAAAGCTGAGGGCATAATAGACGTCTCCCTGTTCCTCAGAAAAAGCGCGCGGTTCTTTGACCACGTCATCGAGTTGCCACAGTTTGATCTGGCCGCCGCCAGCGGAAAGAGCGCGGCGGCCGTCAGGGCTGAAGGCGACGGCCCGCACCCAGCCCGGATGCTCCAGCGCCGCAGCTGGCTCAGACCTGGAGTTGGTCAGATCCCAGAGCAGCACCTGGCCATCCTCTGAGCCGGAGAGCGCCCGGCTCCCGTCCGGGCTAACCGCCAGGCTGTACACCCAGTCGCGGTGGCCGCGCAACTGGCGGATCTCCTCGCCGGTTTGCAGATCCCACAGCCGCAGCAAGCCGTCGCTGCCGGCAGAAAGGGCCCGTTGCGAAGGCGCCGGGGTCTCCCCCTGCTGCGCCGAGGTGTCCGAGGGCGGGGCCGGCACAAAAAGGGCGCTCCACACCCCGGCAGCCTGGCCATCCTCCGGCCCCACATGGCCGGGCAACTGGTGGATCAACGCCTGCCTGTCCAGATCCCAATAAAACAGCCGGCCCTCGCTGTCGCCGGAGAGGGCGTAGTGGCCATCCTCGCTGATGGCCACGGCCCACACCGTGCCGGCATGGCCGGTGAGATCCTTGGTTTTCTCTCCCGTGGCCAAATCCCACAGGGTCAGGCTGCCGTCGGCGCCGCCCAGCAGGGCGCGGCCGGTGGCCGGGTGATGGGCCACCGCGTAGAGCGCCGCGCCCGGCGTCGGTTTTTGCCGCGCCCCGGTGTTGAACACCGCCCGCACCAGGCTGGTCAGGGCGGCTACCGGCGGGTCTTCGGGCGCGGTGATGCGGTTGGCAGCCAGGGCCAGGGCCAGGGCTGTGTCGGGATCGATGGCGTGATCCGCTTCCCCGGCCAGGCGCAGGCTGTCGGCCTGGCGGCGGGCGCTGCGCGCGTTCTCGGCCTCTTGGCTTGCGTTCTCGGTCTCTCGATTGGCGCGATTTGTTGCCCAATCAGCTACGATTCTGGCAACTTCTTCCTCTTTTGCTTTCGTTTCAGCCACTGTTTTTTGGTTGGTTGCGTTCTGAGCAGAACGCACGGCCACTCCCAGCAGCACAAACGCCACTATTACCGCCACGGCAAGCGCCAGGCTCAGGTCGCGGAAGCGCCGGGCATTGCGGGCGTTGCGCGTGTCTTCGACATCGCGGCTGGCCTGCACAAACGCGCCCAATTCCTCCGAGATCTGGCCGCGCCGCGCCTCCACATAGGCTTTGGCGTCGGCCAGGGCGCTGCCGGAGAGGAGCAGGGCTGGATCGCGGCGGGCCGGGTCGGCATGGCTCTGTTCCCATGCCTCGGCCTTCGCCAGCAAGGGATCCTGCTGCACCTGCCTGCGATGCCACTCGTCGTTCGCCTGCCGGATTGGCTCGATAAAGCGGTCATGCGTCAGTTCATAGCGGGCGCCGCTGGCCCCGATCTCACTCCGGATCAGGCCGGTACGCTCGATTACGCGCACGACCTCGTTGGATAGGCCGCGCGTCTGCCCGCTCCCTTGCGAAAGAATATCGCGCGTGCCCATTTCGGTGATCAATTCATCGCCAAACCAACGCCGCAGGCCGGCTTCATCCACCTTTTCCCCCGCCTCTGCCAGCACTTCGGCGATCTTGTCATTGTAGAACCCCTTCAGCGCTTCCACGACGAATGTGCTCAGGTCTTTGCCCTTGCTCACCCGCTCCAGATCCTCCCGATCGATCTGCGCCTTCGCCTCCCCGCGGATCGTCTCCCACAATTGCTTGCACACCACCTGCAATTGCACCGGCTCCACATACGGCCCCTCCTCCATGACGATCCGGCCATCGGGCATCTTGGTTTGCACCAGCCGAAAATTTTTCACCAGTTCGGCAGCCACGCCGGCCGCGTAGGGGCGGCGCTCTGCCACTGGCAACTGGATCGCATCCGACGCTGCTTTCTCGCCCATCGGCTTCATGCCATAACGGGCGGTGTGCAATTCGGGCAGCAAATGGATGTAGTCCTCGGCATAGGCGATGTAATCCTCGCGCATGACCAGCACCACGTAGAGCAGGGGATCATCGTCCATGGCCTGGCGCAGTTGGCGGAAGAATGGTTCGCGCTGCTCCCAGGCCTGCAAATGCGTGGTGAACAGCTCTTCGAACTGGTCGAGAAAGAGTAGCCGCGGCTTGATCTCGCCGCCGCCGCCTTCGGGCAGAACATAGGAGTCCCCGGCGTTCGTTGCCCCGCTGACAAAATCGAAGCGGGCGTTGCCCTCGGCATCCTGGCCGATCAGGGCCAGCATGAGCAGAAACTCGCTCAAAGTGGCGCCCAGATATGCAGCGCGATGCGCCGCGGGCGCGTCAGGTTGCAGGGGGGCCAGGCGTTGTTTGAGATGGTAGATAAAAATGTTCTCGATCGCGTCGTTGTTTCGAGGGGCCGGCCCGCTCACGCGGCCCTCGGGCAGCACCTCGAAGCCGCGATCCTCCAGCAGTGGGATCAATTTCGCCTGGATCAGCGAACTCTTGCCCGCGCCCGAGGCGGCATAGAACAGAGAAAGCCGCCGCCCCGTGATCAGGGCCATCATATCGGCGCTTTCGGGGTCCCGGCCAAAAAAGATATCCTTGTCCCTCCGGCGGAAGGGGCGGGGGCCAGGATAGGGGTTGAATGCGCTGTCCTGCACATCGGTATTCATACGCTTTCTCTCTGTACCTCTTGCCAAACGCGCCACAGATCCTGCACAAACGCGCCCGATTCTTGTAGCACCACCTTGAAATTGGCGTGTTTGAAATATTGATCGAGATAGTCATAGGCGGCTTTGATCACCGCCTGTTTCCTGGGTTCCTTGTCCCCCTCCTCTCCCTCCGCTCCTTCGACCAATTCCCTCTGTTTGCTGGGATCCAGTTGCAAGGCCAGACAGGGATGGCGGGGCTTGTTTTCGATGGCCAGGGGCAGCACGCCGTGAAAGAGCATGCGGAAATCCCAATCCGCGATATTCAGCCCCATCATCACCAAAGCGGAGTTGGCGATCTGATCGCGCAGATAGGTGGGGATGACGGGGCGTTGCGAGTTGGGTGAATCCACGGCAATCTTCTTCAGGTACTTGAGGAAGTCATCCTCGGCCAGCACCATGGTCTCGGGGAAGCGCTCGTGGCCGAGCAAATGATAGACGATCGGTCGAAAGCCTGGCGTTTTGGGGTCGCCCAGCCGGAAGTCTCTCTCCGCGGCGTGCTCGCCTGCTTCCGGCGGCGGCGGGCCATCCCAAAAGCAGATATGGGTGAGCGGATTCTTGCCCGCCTGTTGCAGAGCCCGTTCCAGAAAATCATAATAACTGGTGGTGATGTAAAGGGGCAGATTCATCTCGGCCAGAGCGTCCAGGGGATTTTTGTCCGCTGTCGAAGTCAAGTCCAACTCGGCGCAGATGTCGGTGAAGGCAAGGCTGCCGCTTTTCCGTCTCAATCCGGCCACAAATTCAACTTCCTCGTCCATGGTCTCACTCATATCAAGCCGTAATTCCTTGAGGAAGTCGACATAACTCTTCTTGGCAATGCTGGGCGCGGCCCCGCGCATCAGCACAAACTGAGCGATGTGGGCCATGCGGGTGCGCTGCACAAAGGGATAGCCGACCTTTTCCGCCCAAAACTCGGCCAGAAACTCATCGACCCGCGGGATTTTACCCTCTTCGGCCGAGAGGGGAAAAATGAGATTGTCCACCAGGCTGTTGCCGACGATGGGCAAGATTTTGCCTCCCCCTTGCAAGTGCTGCTTGATCGCATCCAGCGGGTCATCCTGCGCGGGCGGCCGATCCTCGGCCTGCTTTTTCCTCAATGCCATCTGCTGTTCACGCGTGAGCGGCGCCATCAATCTGCCTCCTTTTGGGCAAGTCGCATCACCACCCGGAAGCCAAACCGGCGGCCGGGGTCGCCCGCTTGGTCGGGCGCAGAGCTGCGGCGACGGGCGCAGCGCATGTCCATCTCGTTTTCATCCCCGGCGCTGCCCCGGTAGATACGCCGCACCACGGGCAGGGCCTCCAGGTTGTGGCGGCCATCATCCCGCCAGGGATAGCGATAGGCGGGGTCGATCTGTTTGCGGCGGGGGCCCCACAACGAGCGGGTCCACTCGCGCACGCCGCCGGCCATGCCCAGGCAGCCATAGAAGCCGGGCTGGCCGGGGCCGTCGGCCTCCCACACATCGCCCCAGGGATAGATGCGTCCGTTAGGCCCGCGGGCCGCTTTTTCCCATTCCGCCTCGTGCGGCAGGTCGTAAACGCGTCCCCGTCCGTTCGCCTGGCTCAACCAGGCGCAGTAATCCCTGGCATCCTCCCAGGTGATGCCGGTTGCCGGGGCATCTTCCTGGTCTTTGGGCGGGTTTTCGCCCTCCCAGCACAGGGCCGGGGGCGCCTGGCGCTTCTCCTGGCGCAAGAACTCGTGGAATTCACAGTTCGTCACCGGGCGTTTGCCCATGCGGAAGGCGGGCAGGTCCACCCTGTGTTGCTCGGTCTCTTCGTCGGGGATGCCCTCGCCCGGCGGGCTGCCCATCAGGAAGGGGCCGGCGGGGATGTAGATGGTTTCGGGTTCGAAATCCTGCCGGGGCAATGTCGCTGCGGCTTCTGCCGGCCCCGGCGTCCACACCCGGCCATCCACCAGCCGCGTGAACAAGGCCGGCATCCACCAATCGGGCCGCTCCTTGTCCAGCGCCTCGTTACGCGCCACGGCCATGGCCCGCTCCACCTGACCATCGCGGCGCAGCTCGGCAAAGAAGGCGGGCAGGAAGGTCGCGGCTGTCGCCATCTTCAGGTTGCCCTGCATGGCGATGACCGCGGGGACGCCGGCCGCGGCCAGCCGGGGGCCCAACCCCGCCAGCGCGCCCTCATCCGTCGTCAGCCATTCGCCATCCGCGCCTGCGCTCTGGCAGGAGACCAGCACCACCAACTGCGGGCGATGGTCGGGCGAAAGATTCATGATCGTTGTCGCCAGTTCGCTGCCCTGCACCCAATCCGGCGCCCCATCCGCTTTCTCCAGGCAGAGCCGGGGTTCGCCGTCTGCAGGCAGCCAGCCATGCGCCACCAGATAGAGGATGTCGTAGCCAGCGCGCAGGCGGGCGGCGATGGCGGTCAGGTTCACCCGGCCGGTTGCTGCAGCGTCGGAGACCAGGTCATCAGCCGGGATGTCGCCCAGACCGTCGTGGGCGGTTTGCAGTTCCTTGAGCACATCCACAGGGGCCAGCGGCGGGCGCAGCCGCTCAAGCCCGTTGGGCGCGGCCACGGCCACCAGGCCGCGAACATCGCCGGCCGATTTCGCTTTCATGCTGGCGGCGGCGGCCGCTTCGTCCTTGCTGAGGTAACGCGAAAAGCGGATATTTTCGCCGTTGAACAGAGGCGTGGCCGCGCCTGCCAGGCGCAGCGTTTCCCACAGCAAGCCGTGCAGGCGCAGGGCGTTGGGGTCGAGGAAGAGGCGGATATGGACGGGGAGGGCGTGGGAGGCGGCGACTTTGAGATGTGCGGTGAACCGGCTGCGCACATCGCCATCGGCCAGGAGCTGGCGGGCCAATTCCTCGCCGTAGCGGGAGTAATCGCCTAATTTGCGTGCGCGCAGGGCATCTTCATCGAAGCGCAGGGGTGTGGGCGCGCTGAAAACTTCCCTCTCCCCACTGCCCGGGAGTTGGAAGCTCAGCCGCAGCCCATAAACAGGCCCTTCTTCATCAGCGCCCTGGTGATAGAGTTGAAATTCGAGGTCAGCAGGAGAGGGTGGCATGGGGGAATAAACCGCGCATGGCGGGCCGGGCGTCAGTTTTGCTTGAGGGTGGATTGGATCAACTTGACAGCCTGCTGGAGCTGGGCGGAGGCTTGCTTGAGGGAAGGATCGGTTGCAAATAGCTGAATGATGCCGTTAATCTTTTTGATAGCATTACGCTTCTGTCTGTCCGTGATCCCGATCTTTTTGTCCTTTTTCTCTTCGTTATCCTCTTTGTCTTCGTTATCCTCTTTGTCTTCGTTACCATCTTTCTCTTCGTTTTCGGCCTCGGGCTCGCCGGCAGCAAAATCGATAGCCTCTGGCAATGTTGTTTCCGGCTGCGTGGGCGCGATCGGCCTGTCCGAGGATGGGATGCGAGGGGCAGTCGCCCCAATCGCGGCCAGCTTCACCGCCGGGTCGCCCAGGAGCACGTAGCTACGGGCGTCGTTGTTGGCCGTCCACAGACCGGCCAGCTCCTCCGGCGGCGCCTCCTCGCGCTCTTGGATTGCCTTGATGCGCGCAGTCAGCTCGGTGGAGAGCTCGGCGTAGCGGTTGTTGAAATCTTCCACCGCGTAGCCCAGCCGTTCCCCGGCCAACAGGCGGGTCAGCGCGCTCTCGAAGGTGGCGACCTGCTGCGCGCCTTCCCAGATGAACGAGCTGCCCCAGGCCCGATCGACGTGCCCCACCACGGCCAGCGCCCCGCCGTTGGGGTGGCCGAGCAGGCGTTGGGGCAGCCGGGCCACAAAGGGCTGCGGCGCGATTTCGATTGGATCGTACTGCTCCAGGCCGGTGACGCGCTGGCCCCGCTCCTGTAACTCTTTTTGGCGGGTGCGGAGGGCGAAATCGTCATGCCGCGGCGTGCCTGCGCCGTAGCAGGCAAAGAAAAAGGCGATCAACCCGTGCAGGCGGGCGTCGCTGCCGATATCCTCGGCCGCCAGAAAATGCCGCCCACGCGGGGAACCCTGCCCCGGCCAATCGCTGCAGATCAGGGCGCCCTGCTCGGCGCGTTGCCGGGGGTGCCCGCTGACCGGGAAGCCCATGCCGTGGCTGGCCGTGAACAGAAACGCGGGCGTTTCTCCGCCGCCCAGCAGCCGCGCCAACTGGGCCTTGGAGGCCTGCTCCTGCATCAGGCGGCGCACACGCCAGTTGGCCAGCTTGCCCTCCATGGTCGCGGCCAGCGGCGCCACCAGGTGTTGGGCGCTGAGCGCAGTGGCGCGGTCGAGTTCGTTGTGCACGCCGAAAAAGACGGCTTCACCGGGCGCGGCGGATGATACCCCGGTTTCTTCAGCCGCGACGACGCTGGCCGCGTAGCTGTGGTACTCGTCCAGCGTGTCGAAATGGATGCGGCCGACCGCGTGGGCCACGTCGAGTTGGTACTGGAAGGTGTAGGGGATGCGCTGCGGGTCGCCGACGATCAGCAAGTAGTAGGGGATCTTGCGCGGGTCGACCGGGCCGGGCGCGCCGCCGTTGCGGGCCAGCCAGGTGTTTTTAGACTCGCCCGGTTTGTAGAAGAACTTGGGGGCGACCGTCTCATCGCGGTAGCGGTCGCCGGCCTGCTCACGGCGCAGCGCCAGCAGCGGGCTGAGCGCCGCGCGGATGGCAGGGACGTTGGGGTCATCGCTGGCAAAGATCACGCCCCAGCCGGCCTGGGCCAGGTCGTTGGGATCAATGCCGGCCATCACGCCGTAGTCGGCTTCGCCGGCAAGCATGCGCTTGCGTTCGCGCAGCTCGTCCAACTCTTCTTGGGCGATGGATTGGCCCTGCGCCATCTGGGACACGATGTCCACTGTCAGCGGCGGCAGCAGCGGCTCGCCGGTGAGGGCGTCGATGCCGTTGGGGTAGATGAAGTTGTCAGGGGTCATGGTCGGCTTCTCCATCCAGTGGCGCATCTGACAGGCCTGTGCGTTGCGGGCTCAAGGCCTGTCAGATGCATTTTTTAGCGTTGGCGCTAAAACGAAGTCATGATCAGATCAGTCCTTCGCTGCTTCTCCTGATGATGGACGATGGCAACGTGTGATCCATCGTCCATCGTCTGTCGTCCATCGTCAAGAAAAACACCTGATCCCATTATGATTTTAAATCAGATGCCAAACCGTTCAGCAATGCAGTTCAGCTTGTCCTCGATGCGCTGCAACTGCGCGGCCAGATCAGCCAAATTGCCTGCTTTTTTCGCAGGATCAGGACGAATACGCGGGATTATAGCGGATGCGATGGCAAATGTACAGATGCGTGCAAAGCATTCTGGGGCCGGCTGCCCGGCGGGGGCGGGGGCGATGTAGGGCGGTCTCGCCCGGCTGCGGCGCGGGTGAGGAGGAGGGCGAGGTGGGGAGTGTTGTGGGTCACCGGCGTTGTCCTTCTGCCGCCAGGTTGCGCAGAGTGCGCGCCCGGTCGTCGCGGTCGTTGGCGGTAGCGAGGAGGAGGACGGGGATGGGAGTAGCGGTCATAGGCTCACCGGGTGTAATCTTCTTGTTTTCGCTCTGCCAACGCAGTATAATCGGATATGCACCTTCGTCAATCTGATTGTCTCTTCCGCTCGCAGTCTTGAGCAAGGAGCCATCTTGCGATGCCAGAGGTTTCGCGCTTCTTCGGTATCATTGTCACGATGTACTACGAAACAGGAACGCATCAAAAACCGCACTTTCACGCACGCTTCGGGGAGTATCGGGCCAGTTTTACCATTGATCCGCCCGCGCTCCTTGTGGGCGTAATGCCTCGTCGGCAGCAACACCTGATCCTGGCTTGGGCCGAGCTTCATCAGGATGAACTGCTCGACAATTGGGATCGGGTCGCACAGGAAGATGTACTACGTCCGATCAAGGGCCTGGATTGAAGGGTATGCGTATGAATAAGCCGCCTGCCATGTCTCACTTGCACGATGTCATTGACTTCGCATTCGTCGGGGATTACGTTTTGCGCGTGCGCTTCGATGATGGCGTCGAGCGGATCATTGACTTTGCGCCGATCCTGCTCGGCCCGCTCTTCGGTCCCTTACATGATCCGAGCCTGTTCCGCCAGGTCAGAGTCGATCGTGATCTGGGCACACTGGTCTGGCCGAACGGGGCCGATATTGATCCGACCGTCCTCTATGACTGGCTGCAGCACGTCGATGCTATTGTCCAACGACGCCGCCAGCGCTTTGCGGCGGATGCGGTCATCCCGTCCAACACAGCGCCAGCGCACCTCTCCTCGCCCCTGGTCGGCGCCGAACAAGACACGCCTCCCTTCACCTATCAGCAGTCTGCGCATGCACTGCCGGCGGTTGCCGAACCGCGCCAGGAATCTTACGGGGCCGAACGTCTGCCGGAAGACGCTTGCCGCGAACCGGACTGAGTTGCGCTGGCCGCGTTGCTCGGCCGCGCCCAGCGCCCGCCGCGCCTCCTCGGCCAGGTTGCGCAGGGTGCGCGCCCGGTCGTCGCGGTCGTTGGCGAAGGCGAGGAAGAGGATTGGGCGATTGGTGATGGTCATGGGTGTATCTCCAGCTAAGTACACGCTGCCCCTTCCGTGGCATCCACCACGATGGCCTTGTTGCGCTCGTTGGCGCAGGAAATCAGGAGGCAGAGTCTGCCACCAGTCCTGCTTGCCGGAGCCAACGATTTGTCTCTCGAATGACGGTATCCAGATGTGGCAGGTCTGGCATTTGACCCTGCAAGCGCGGCTCCCACAACCTGCGCAAGGTCTCCTGCTTCCGGGCCAACACACTGCCTAACTCGGCCCGGTTCACCTTGTTGTGCATCATCTTGGCATCGATTTGAAACGACACGGCCCGGGCATCCGCCAGGTTGTGTTCCAGAATGTAATGCACATCAAATAGATCACGCGGCTCTGTGCGTCCGAGCAGTGCGCATAGCTTTTCGGCCAGGATCTCCTCCGGCGAATAGGCATGCAATGTCTGGTTGCGGGACCGGCAGTCGCTGTACGGCGCCTGTAGGGATGCTTCGACCAATGGGAAGAGAAGCGCCTCGTCGCGCGTGAAGTCCGTCTTGAAAAACCGGCTGGTCAGATCACCGCCCAAAGGCCCCGTGTAGTTCAGATAGATAGCCGGGTTTCCTGTGTGGTGTACCTCCACCCGGCGAACAGCGAGCGTAATATTCGCCTCACGCCGCAGCCAGGGGAAGATGCTCTCCACCGCACCGACAAGCTCATCGTTGGATATCTCGGCCAGGAGTGTGAAGTCGAGATCTTCCGAGAAGCGATACTCCGGCACATAGACCTTCTTGAGCGCCGTGCCGCCCTTGAAAGCCAGATGGCCGCGCAGCGGTGAGTTCGCCAGTGCCAACAACGTCCACGTCAGCACGTAATCTTTCTCGATGGTCTTGTCGCCAAGTCCCAAGCGATGGGCCAGGCGCGCGATTTCGGCAGGTTGGATCATGTGTCACGTCCTGATCACTGCTTCCAGGTCCGCCGGCTCAAGATTGATGCGCAGACGCCAGCGGGCTAGATAAGGCCCCTGGTCTGGCAACAGCGGGTCGAGACGGCTGTAGCTGGCCGCGGTCAGCGCTTGCAAGCGGGCAATCAAAGCTGGGGAGCCCAGGCCGAACAGCTCTAGCAGATAACCGAGACGCTGCGCGGCGGCTCGTACTCCCAGTTTCTCGGCGTAGGCTCCCAGCTTGTCCCAGTCCAGGTCGCTGTGGCGCATCCACAACGCCGTGGCCGCCTGGCCAACGCCGGCGCAGAGATCGGGCCGGGTCAACCCATCCAGCAGGGTTCGCTCCAGATCGCTGACAACCACCTGTTCGTGGGGTGTGACCCAGACCGGCGCGTTGCCCCACAGCGCCGCGGGCGGAGCATAGATGAAGCGGTAGGGGACGCCGAGTATCGTGCGTCTCCCCAACCGGCGCGACGACGTCGCAGTGACCACACTGACGGGCCGGGTCAACATGTCGTGGATATCCATGGCGCTATCGTGAGAGATGTAGTGCGGCGCGGGCTCGAGCAGTTCGCGCATGATGACATAGCGGTTCACCTGGGGCGCGTTCGTGCCGCCGGAGGACAAAGGGACAATCGCATAGCGGCCAGCCGTCAAACGCACAACCCAACCGGCGCGAGCCAGCCGGCGCAGCGTTTGCACCACTGCGCCATGGTCGCCACCCATCACAGTCTGGGCTTCGGCTACCGAGAAGATGGGCCGGTCGCGCTCTGCCAGCGCCGTGAGCAAGTGGGCGCCTGCCGGCCCGATAGTCTTGTTCGACATTGTTATGGTCTCATGTACTCTTTGTGTTGTCTATCGTCATATTCTATGCACACAACATCATTTGTCAAAACTCAGCACCCCTGTTCAGGGCCAGCGTCGGCGCAGCACCAGCTCGCAGTGGCCGCGCGTTTCGGCGGCGGCCAGCGCCCGCTGCACTTGTCGCGCCGCCTCGGCGAGGTTGCGCAGGTAGCGCGCCCGGTCGTCGCGGTCGTTGGCGAAGGCGAGGAAGAGGATGGGTTTGGCGGTGGTGGTCATCCGTTCACCCTGCGCAGATCAAAGCCCAACCGGACCATC
>JABWBG010000031.1 GCA_013360575.1 Caldilineales bacterium | reverse complement strand
TGGACGTATAGGGTGTGACGCCTGCCCGCTCATCCTCTGATCGATACCAGCCCCGCTGCCCGGCTGCGCCACGCCCGCGGCCATTCTCTGCCCGATTGGGCGGCGCTGCGTTTCGGCGTCATCCCCCATTTCCCCGATGGCGTGGCCTACCCCAGCGACGAGGCGCAGACGGCTGAACTCCTGGCCTGGGCCTGCGCCCACGATATCCGCCTCATCCCCTACGGAGGGGGCAGCAGCGTGGTGGGGCACATCACCCCCACCGGGGACGAAGGCCCGGTCTTGACGGTGGACATGACCCGGCAGGCGCAGCTGCACCAGTTGGATGAAACCAGCCGCCTGGCCACCTTTGGCGCCGGCGTCAGCGGGCCTCATCTGGAAGCGCAACTGCGGGCGCGCGGCTACACCCTCGGCCATTTTCCGCAATCGTTCGAATATTCCACCCTGGGCGGTTGGATCGCCACCCGTTCCAGCGGGCAGCAATCCCTGTTTTTTGGTCGCATCGAAGACCTGTTCGCGGGGGGGCGGCTGTTGGCGCCTGCCGGGGTTCTCGATCTGCCCCCGCTGCCGGCCAGCGCCGCCGGCCCCGATCTGCGCCAGTTGGTGCTGGGGTCGGAGGGGCGGCTGGGCATCCTCACCACAGCCACGATGCGGGTGCAGTCCCTGCCCGCGCGCGAGGATTTCCACGCCATCTTCTTCCCCGATTGGCTGTCGGGCGTGGCCGCGGTGCGCGAGATGGCCCAAGCCCACCTGCCCCTCTCCATGTTGCGCCTCAGCGACCCGGTGGAAACGGCCACCACCCTGATCCTGGCCGGCCACGCCCGGCTGATCGGCCTGGCCGAGCGGTTGCTGCGCACGCAAGGGGTGGACGCGGGCAAATGCTGGCTGATGCTCGGCCTCACCGGCGCCGAAGCGAGCGTGAAACAGGCGCGGCGGGCCGCGCTCGACATCGCCGCCCGGCAGCGGGGGGTGCATACCGGGCGGCTGCTGGGTAAGGAATGGCGCAAGAGCCGCTTCCGCACGCCCTATCTGCGCAACACCCTGTGGGAAGAGGGCTACGCCGTGGACACGATGGAGACGGCGCTGCCCTGGGCCGCCGTGCCTGCGGCCCACGCCGCCATCACCGCGGCCCTGCGCACGGCCCTGGCCCCCCTCGGCGAGCGCGCCCATGCCTTTGCCCATCTCTCCCACCTCTACGCGGATGGCGCCAGCATCTACAGCACCGTCCTCTTCCGCATCGCCCCCACCCTGGCCGAGACGCTCGACCGTTGGCAGCGATTGAAAGACGCGGCCAGCGCCGCCATCGTCGCCCATGGCGGCACGATCAGCCACCAGCATGGCGTCGGCCGCGACCACCTGCCCTGGCTGGCCGCGGAAAAGGGCGCGCTGGGCCTGCAAGCCCTCGCCACCCTCACCCGCGCCTTCGATCCAGAAGGAAGGATGAATCCGGGGAAATTGGTTGGTAGCGGTTAACTGTTGGATATTGGGTATTGGATATTGGATATTGGATATTGGATATTCGATATTATTCGTTAATTATCGATAATTAATCATGAACGTCATCGAACGCACCACGCACCACGCACCACGCAATACGCCCCACGCACCACGCCACGCCGCCTGGGCCCGCCTGCGCGATCCGTGGGATGTGATCATCCTCGGCGGGGGCATCACCGGCGCCGGCATCCTGGCCCTGGCCGCGCGCCTGGGCCTGCGGGCGCTGCTGCTGGAGCAGCACGACTTTGCCAGCGGCACCTCCAGCCGCTCCTCCAAACTGGTGCACGGCGGCCTGCGCTACCTCAAGCAGATGCAGTTCAAGCTGACACGGGAAAGTGTGCACGAACGCCAATACCTGCTGCGGGCCGCGCCGGGATTGGTGCACCCCCTCAACTTCATCTACCCCGTCTACAGCGGCGACCGCCCCGGCGCCTGGCTGCTGGAGTTGGGGCTGGGCATGTACACGCGCATGGGCGGCGGCGCCGGCGGGTATCAAGAGCTAGACGCCGTGGACATGCTGATGCTGGCGCCGGGGATCAAGCAGCGCCAATTCGAGACCGCCTATCTCTACGCCGACGCCCAGACCGATGACGCTCGCCTGACGCTGCGGGTGCTGCACGACGCCCTGCACGCGAGCGAGGGCCGCTGCCTGGCCCTGAACTATGCCCGCGGCGGTGCGTTGCTGCGCGCGGGCGGGCGCGTCGTCGGTGTAGGCGTGCAAGATCAGGCGGGCAGCCGGCAAGAGGAGGCGCTGGCGGGCGTGGTGATCAACGCCACCGGCGCCTGGGCCGACGATCTCCGCCGCCAGATCGAGCGCCCGGCCCGCATCCGCCCCCTGCGCGGCAGCCACCTCTATCTCTCGCCCAGCCGCTTCCCCATCTACCAGGCCGTGGCCATGCTCCACCCCGAGGATGGCCGCCCTGTCTTCGCCTATCCCTGGGAGGGCGTGATCCTGCTGGGCACCACCGACGTGGATCATGGCCATGACCTGGGGGCGGAGCCGCGCATCTCCGCCGAGGAACAAGCGTATCTGCTGGCCGTGGCCAATCACTACTTCCCCGATCTGGCCCTGACCGCGGCGGATATCCTCAGCACCCAGGCCGGGGTGCGTCCGGTCATCGACACCGGCAAAGAGGATCCCTCCAAAGAGCACCGCGATCATGTGATCTGGGCGGAGGAGGGCCTGCTCACCGTCACCGGCGGCAAATTGACCACCTTCCGCCTGATCGCGCACGACGCGCTGGCCGCGGCCCGCGAGCTGCACCCTGCCCTGCCCAAGCCAGATGCCGACCTGCCGGTGTTTGCAACCGCCGCGGCCGGCGAAAGCGCGCACCTGTACGGGCGCTATGGCGCCGCCGCCCCCGCCATCCTCGCTCTGCCCGATCACCTGCAAGCGCGCCTGCCCGGCCTCCCCTACCGGGCGGCGGAGCTGGTCTGGTCGGCAGTGCACGAGGCGGTCGTTCATCTCGACGACCTCTTCCTGCGCCGCTTTCGCCTGGGCCTGCTCCTGGCCGATGGCGGCCTGAGCCTGCTGCCGACGCTGCGTCCCCACTTGCAGCCCGCGCTGGGCTGGGACGATGCCCGTTGGCTGGCCGAAATCGATCGCTACCAAACCATCTGGCAACAAGCGCACAGCGTGACCGATTAAACACCCCACACCCCACGCACCCTGACACCCATGCACACCCTGATCATCCTCAACCCCCACGCCGGCGGCGGCAAGGCCGGCAAGCACTTTCAGCGCCTCGAACCGCTGTTGGTCGAAACCTTCGACGATTTCGTCGTAGCCGTCACCGAGACCCCCGCGGCATTGGCAGAACACCTGGACGCAGCCGCGGCCGCGGGGCTGACGCGCATCATCGCCGCCGGGGGCGACGGCACCAACCATGCCGTGCTCAACGCCCTCGCCGCCCGTCCGGGCCTGGATCTGGCCTTTGGCAGCCTGCCCCTGGGCACGGGCCGCGATTGGGCGCGCACATTGGGCGTGCCCCTGGATCCGGCGGCGGCGGTGCGCTGGTTGGGCCAGGCGCAGCCGCGGCCCTGCGATCTGGGCCGGATCGAGTACACCGCCGCGGGCACAGACGAGCGCGTGACGCGGCTCTTCCTCAACGACGCCAGCGCCGGCGCCGGGGGCGAAGTGGCGGTGCGCGTGAACAAAGCCAAACGCCGCACCCCCTTCACCTTCCTCGCCGCCACCGCCATCACCCTGCTGCAACACAAAGCCCAACGCGTGACCGTGGTCTGCGATGGCCGGCTCTTCTACGACGGCAGCACGCACCTGATCGTGGCGGCCAACGGCCAGTATTTTGGCCGCGGCATGCACCCCGCGCCCGACGCCCGCATCGATGACGGCGTCTTCGACGTGGCCGTGCTGGAGGGGGTGTCCAAACTGAAGCTGCTGCGCATCTTGCAGTTGGTATACAACGCCGGGCACGTGGGCCGGCCCGATGTACACTTCACCAAGGCGGCGGAGGTGCGCATCACCTGCCACGATGGGCCGATGGGCCTGGAATTCGACGGCGAGCAGGCCGAGGGCAACGATCTGGTGTACCGGGTGTTGCCGGGGGCGATCCGGCTATTGCAGGCGTGACGCGCGGCCCCTGAATCAGAGCGGCCACAGCGCCCGCCCGCTGAGCAGGCCGGTCAGATAGAGCAGAAAGCGCAGCAGCCACTGCGGCCAGGTGCCGTGGCCATCCGCCACCTGCCGCGGGCCAAAGACGAACATGGCATACTGCACCAGCAGGGCCACGGTCAGCAGAGTGACGATGAAAGAGACGCCGGGCGTGCGCAGGCCCTCCATAAACGTCTGCAAATCGAGGTCGCCCATCATCTGCGCGGCGATATCGCGGAATTGGGCGCCGCCGATCACCACCAGCGGGGTGGCGAATAGCCGCCGCGCCAGCGCCGGCAGCACCGGCAAGTGGGCGTAGGCTATGAAACTGAGGCCAAAAGCGCCGAGAATGCCGGCGAAGGCGCTATCGCCCCATGCCGCCCGCCCCAGCCGCTCGAACCCCATCGCCGCCAGCAGCCCCATCCCCGCCATCATCGGCAAACGCGCGTACAGGGGGGGCGCCGTCACAAAGGCCCAGCCCCCCTCGCCGGGCGAGCGGGTGAGCATGACCACCAGCCCGCTCAGCACCGCGGCCAACAGCAGCCAGCCCCAAGCGCCGCCCCCCTCCCACGCGGTCACGCGCTGCGCGGCCAGCGGCTCTAGCGCAACCAGCCACAAAAAGAGTACAATATCCTCGAATTGAATCGACCGGCTCAGCGACCGCAGCATGGCAGAAACCTCCTGACGCGACACAGCGACACAGCAACGCCCCTCACTATACCACCCCCCGCCTCCAGCCATCAACCCCCAGCCGCAGCAGCGTATGCCCATGAAAGCGCTTGTTTTTCCCCAACACAGCCCCGATCTCGCTGTCTACCGCTTGATCGATGACATGCCGATGCCAGAGATCGGCCCGGAGGATGTGCTGCTGAAAGTGCACTACTCCGCCCTCAACCGCCTGGATGACTTTGTGCGGCGGGGGTGGAAGGGGCTGAACCTGACCATGCCGCACATCCCCGGCTCCGATTTTGCCGGCGAGATCGCGGCTCTGGGCGAACGGGTCAGCGGCTGGCAGGTCGGCCAACGGGTCAGCGGCAATCCCACCCTGTTCTGCGGCCGCTGCCGCTATTGCCTGCGCGGCGATCATCATCTGTGCGAGCAATTCGGCATCCTGGGCGAGCACGCCCGCGGGGCCTGCGCCGAATTTGTGTGCATCCCCGCCCGCAACCTCATCCCCCTGCCCGCGGGCTTCGATCTGAAATTGGCGGCCGCGGCCAGCCTGGTCTACCTCACCGCCTGGCGCAGCCTGATTGTGGATGGGGGCGTGCGGCCTGGCGAACGCGTGCTGATCGTGGGCGCGGGGGGCGGGGTCAACATTGCCTGCATCCAACTGGCCAAAATCGCCGGGGCCGAGGCCTGGGTCATCGCCGCGGACGCGGACAAGGCCGCCAAGGCGCTGGCCCTGGGCGCGGACTGGGTGCACGACCGCAGCGCCGACCCCGATTGGGGCCGGGCGGTGTGGAAACGCAGCGACCGCCAGGGCGTGGAAGTGGTGGTGGATAATGTGGGCGCGGCCACCTGGGGCAGCAGCCTGCGCAGTCTGGCCCGCCAGGGCCGCCTGCTGACTGTGGGCGGCACCAGCGGCTACAGCGCCGAAACCCCGGTCAATCTGGTCTTTGGCCGCCAGGTGCGGATCATCGGCAGCACCATGGGCAACATGGAAGATGCGCATCAGGCCTTCCGGCTGGTCGTCTCCGGCGCGGTGACGCCGGTGATCGACAGTGTGTGGCCGCTGGCAAACTATGTCGATGCCCTGCGCCACATGCTGGCGGGCGATCATTTCGGCAAGATCGTGATCGCTGTGGCGGGCGCGTCTGCCTGAGCGACCCTGCCCAGCCCGCCGGCGTGTGGCATACCCGCCCACGGCAGTTGCAGCAGCAGTCACCGCCGGCTCGACTGAGTTCGTCGAAGCCGCCGTGGCCCTATCCCTGGCCTATGCCCCACCCCTTGCGCTTGTTGCTGCTCTTTTCCCTCCTGGCCTGCGCGCCCCTGCTGGCGCCGGGCTATTTCATGCTGGCCCACGACGCCCATCACAGCCTGACTTTTCTGGTCGAGTTCGATCAGGGCATCCGCAGCGGCTTTCTGTGGCCACGCTGGAGCCCCGATTATGCCATGGGCTATGGCTATCCCCTCTTCACCTTCTATTCCCCTCTCGCTTTCTACGCCGCCGAGATCCCGCACCTGCTGGGGCTGGGCGTGGTGGAATCGGTCAAGCTGATCTGGGGGCTGGCGATGATCGCAGCCGGCGTGGGCATGTACAGCTTTGCCCGCCGGCTGTGGGGCCCCTGGCCGGGGTTTGTGGCAGGGCTGGCCTACCTGTACGCGCCCTATCACCTGGCCGATATTTACGTGCGGGCTGCGTTTGCCGAGTTCGTGGCTTTTGCCATCTTTCCGCTGGCGCTGCACAGCTTCTGGGCGCTGGTGATGGAGGATGGCCGACCCCGGGCGCGGCGCCTGGCTCTGGCCGCCATCAGCCTCAGCCTGGTGCCTCTGACGCACAGCGTCACCGGCATGATCTTCGTGCCGCTGGCAGCGCTGCTGACGGCAAGCTGGCTGCTGCTGCGCTGGCGACGAGAGGCGCGGCCGCCCCTTTATGAAACTTTGGCGGCGGCGGGCGCGGGCGCGCTGGGCATGGGCCTCGCCGCCATCTTCCTGATCCCTCTGGTCTTCGAGGGGGGGTACATCGTTCAGGAGCACTGGCTGCCCACAACCTACAACTATCTGGTGCAATTCCTCTATCCGCACCAGCTTTTCAGCCTCGATTGGGGATTCGGCCATGCTCTGGTGGGGCCGGAGGATGGCATGAGCTTCCAACTCGGTCTGTGGCTGGTCTTGCTCAGCCTGGCCGGGGTGGCCGCGCTGATCTGGGGACGCCTGCCCCATCGCGGGCTGCTGTTCACCCTGGCCCTGGCCGCGGGGGCCAGCATTGTGGGCACGCTGGCGGTCAGCCGGCCCCTGTGGGATGCGCTCCCCCTGGCCGCGCTGGTGCAGTTTCCCTGGCGCTTGCTGGCCTTTGCCAACCTGTTCATGGCCCTGTTGGCCGCGGCCGCCGCGGCCTGGGCCATGCGCGACAGGGCAGATCGTCTGCCCATCCTCTTCGCCCTGGCCCTGGCCATCCTCCTCGCCTCCTATCCCTACACCCGCCCCCAGCACACCCCGGTCACCGCCGCGCAGATCAGCCCCGCCGCCATCCCCCGTTACGAGCTGACCTATCCCCTCAACGTGGCCAGCACCGCGTTTTCGCAGGCAGGCCCGCCCACCAGGACGCCCAAACTGGCCGCCTACCTGGCGGATGAGCCGCTGCCCCTGGCCGGGATCATCGCCGGCGCGGGGGAAGTCACCGCCCTGGCGCATGGCGCGGGCGCGGAGCGCGTGCTGGTGCAGGCGCAAACGCCGATCACCCTGCAATTCTACACCTATTGGTACCCCGGCTGGCGGGCCACCGTTGCCGGCGCGCCCCATCCCCTGCGCGCCGAAGGCCCGGACGCGCTGATCACCCTCGATCTGCCCCCCGGCGAGTACGAAGTCGCCATCCGTTTCCGCAACACGCCCCTGCGCACTGCCGCGGCCGCGCTCTCCGCGCTCAGCCTGCTGATTGTCTTTGTCCTGCTGGCGCGGCGATAATAGCACCCCGCGCCTCTTCTCCTGATCCGTTCTTTTCATGTCTTCTCCACCCCTTTTGCATTGCCCCAATTGCGGCGTCCAGGTCAGCCGGCAGGCAGCCGTCTGTTTCATGTGCGGCTATGACCTGGAGACGCCGATCAAACGCGGGCGGGCGCGGCTGCCCCTGGCCGATATGATCCTGGCGCTGAGCATCCTGGCCCTGATCTTCCTGTGGCTGGGCTGGGACACGCAGCAGCAGGCGCTGGCCCTGACGCCGACAGTCACACCCACGGCCACAGCCACGCCCACGGCCACGGCCACGGCCACCCTCACGCCCACGCCCACCCTCACGCCCACCGCCACGCCCACCCCGGCGCCGGTCTACCACACCGTGCAATCGGGCAACACCCTGTACGGCATCGCCAACCAATACGGCGTCACCCTCGGCGATCTGCTGGCCGCCAACCAACTGGCCGAGACCGCCCTCCTGCGCGTCAACCAGACCCTGCTCATCCCCCCGCCCCCGCCGGCAGAGGAACCGCTGTTGGCAGGCACGCCCACCCCGCGCAGCGGCGCCCTCAACTATCGCATCCAGCGCGGCGACACCCTCAGCGGCGTGGCCATCCGCTTCCAGGTGGCCATTGCCGACATCCTGGCCGCCAACGCCATCGCCGATCCCAACAATCTCGTCGCCGGCGAGGTGCTGATCATCCCCCTAGGCCCCGATCCGGAACCAGCCGCCGTCGCCAGCACGCCCGCACCCAGCCGCCAGCCCCCCATCCTCATCGCCCCCCCCGTGGGCAGCGAATTCGTAGATGAGGCCGCGCCCCTGCTGCGTTGGGTTTCGGTGGGGCTGCTGGCCGCCCCCGAATGGTACGAGGTGCGCCTGTATTACGATGATCTGCGCCAGCCCGCGCCCACGCCCATCCGCACCAAAGGCCTCAGCCTGCGCCTGCCCCTGGCGGCGCGCCCGGCGGAGGACTTCAGCAGCGCCGAGATGCACTGGTGGGTGCGGCTGGTGAGGGTGGATGCCGATGGCACGGTAACGCCGCTCAGCATCGCCAGCCCCAGCCGCCAATTCAGTTGGCGCTGAGCCGGGGACAGCGCGGATCGCCAAATCGCTTTGCCCAGCGCTTCTTGCTGGTGCTACAATCATTCCCTGTACACGCTGCCCCTGCCCGCCCTGCCCGCTATGCTCGATCTGGCCATCATCATCGTCAGCTATAACACCCGCGACCTGCTGCGCGTGTGTCTGACCTCGCTCTACGCCAGCGAGAAGGGGGGGCATTTCCATGTCACGGTGGTGGACAACGCCAGCAGCGATGGCAGCCTGGAGATGGTGCAGGCGACATTTCCGCAGGCGCGGGCCATTGCCGCGCCGCGCAATGGCGGCTTCAGCTACGCCAACAACATCGGCCTGCGCAGCTATGGCTTTGGCGGCCCCACGCCGGCCGCGACCTTGCCCCGCCACGTGCTCCTGCTCAACCCCGACACCGAGCTGCCCCCCCAGGCCCTGGCCGAGATGCTGGCGCTGATGGAAAATCGGCCCGATGTGGGCGTGGCCGGGCCCAAGTTGGTGCTGCCCGATGGCAGCCTGGACAAAGCCTGCCGCCGCGCCTTCCCCTCGCCCCAAGCCTTCATCTACCGCGGGGCCGGGTTGAGCAAACTCTTCCCACGCAGCCGCCGGTTTGGCCAGTACAACCTCACCTTCCTGCCCGAAGATGAAGAAGCCGAGGTGGATTCGGTCGTGGGCGCGTTCATGTGGGTGCGCGGCCAGGCCATTTTGCAGGCGGGACTGATGGACGAGGCCTTTTTCATGTATGGCGAAGACCTGGATTGGGCCTTTCGCATCAAACAGCAGGGGTGGAAGGTGCTCTATTACCCGCGCGTGCGTGTGCTGCATCACAAAGGCGCGGCCTCGAAGGGCAACCCGCGCGTGCGCCGCGCCTTCTACGACGCCATGCGCATCTTCGTGCGCAAGCACTATCGCCAGAGCACGCCCCTGTGGCTGTACGGGCTGATCATGGCCGGCATCAGCCTGAAGGGGCAGGTGGATGTGGGCGAGGCCTGGCTGCGCCAACAACTCGCGGCGGGGAGCGCCCGCTCATGAAACGCTCGAACCTCTTCTTTCGCCTGCTCATCCTGGCCGGCGATACCCTGGCCACGCTCCTGGCCCTGCTTGCCGCGCACCGCATCCAGCGCACACTCAAACCAGGGTCGGTGGACCGTTTTCTGGCCTACGCGCCCTTTCTCTTCCTCCTGATCACGGCCATGGTGGTGGTGTTCTATTTCAGCCGCCAATACCACCGCCGCCGCGCCGCCAGCCTGATCGACAGCATCACCGCCCTGGGCTGGCCGATCACCACGGCCATGCTCATCGCCCTGGCCTCGCTGGCCTTCTTCTTCCAGACCGAGCTGAAATTCGACCAACTGCAATACCCGCGCGGCCTGCTGGCCCTGACCTGGCTGGCGGCCCTGCTCTTCATCCCCCTGGGCCGGCTGCTCCTCACCCGGGTGATCACCTTCCTGCTGGCGCATGGCTATGGCCGTGACCGCGTGCTGGTGGTCGGTTCGGGCGAGGTGGGGCGGATGCTGGTGCAAAAACTGAAGAGCGCCAGCGGCGTCGCCCACGAAGTGATCGGCTATGTCGATGCCGAGGGCAGCGCCGCCGGCATCGGCGACATCCCCCTGCTGGGCCGGCCCGCCGACCTGCCCGCCATCATTGAGAACTACGCCATCGACGAAGTAGTCATCGGCCTGCCCGAAGCCTCGCACCGGCAGATCGTGCACCTGATCGCGCTGTGCGAACGGGAAAAAGTCAGCATCAAAGTCTTCCCCGATGTGTTCCAAATCATGGCCGCCGAAGTCACGGTCAGCGATCTGGCCGGGCTGCCCCTGTTGACTGTGCGCGATGTGGCCCTGACCGGCTGGCGGCTCTCCCTCAAACGGGGGTTCGACCTCTTCTTCGGCGCCCTGGGGCTGATCCTCCTCTCCCCCTTGATGCTGCTGATCGCGCTGCTGATCAAACTGGAATCCCCCGGCCCTGTCTTTTACATTCAGGAGCGGATGGGGCTGGACGCGCGGCCCTTTCCCATGCTCAAATTCCGCTCCATGCGCACCGACGCCGAGGCGCACGGCCCCGGCTGGACCACCGCGGATGACCCGCGCAAGACCAAGCTGGGCGCCATCCTGCGCCGCATCTCCATCGACGAACTGCCGCAGTTGATCAACGTCATCCGCGGGGACATGAGCCTGGTCGGCCCTCGCCCAGAACGCCCCGTGTATGTCGAGCAATTCCGCCAATACATCCCCCGCTACATGGATCGGCACCGCGAAAAAGCGGGGCTGACCGGCTGGGCCCAGGTCAACGGCCTGCGCGGAGATACGAGCATCGTCGAGCGCACCAAATACGACCTCTGGTACATCGAAAACTGGTCGCTGTGGCTCGATTTCAAGATCTGCCTGCGCACCCTTTTCCGCATGTTAGGCGAACGCAACGCCTATTGATCTTCCCCCCGGGCGCCGCCGAATGCAGGCGGCAACCTGTGCAATGGGACTGGGGCCTACTGCTCCCCATAGCCACGGCCCTCCCTCGCAAAAGCGCACATTCTGGTTACGTGCGCCAGTTATAGCATCCTCTCTATGTCCGCACCCTCCTCCCTGGCCGATGCCCTCTACGGCGTGCTGCAACTGTGCAGCGACGCCCTGCTGGCGTGGGATGCACAGGGGGTGATCGTGCAGGGCAACGCCGCCGCCGCCGCCCTGCTGGGCGAGATGCCAGAAACCCTGCCAGGACGTACGCTGGCCTCCCTCTTCCAGCGCCCGCCCACCGGCGAGGAGAGAGAGGGCAGGCTGCGCAGCGGCGCGGCAGTGCACCTGACCACCCATCCCCTGGCCGGCCAGCCAGGGTGGACGCTGGGCCGACTACATCCGCCGGTCACAGCCGGCCCAGCCCAGGACGAACAGCGCCAGCAAGCGTTGGCCGTCATGCGCCAAAGCGCCGAACGGTTCCGCGGCGCGGTGGAACAAGCCCTGGATGGCGTCTTCATCGCCAACCAGGAAGGCTTTTTTGTGGATGTCGATGACAAAGCCTGCGCCCTGCTGGGTTACAGCCGCGCCGAACTGGTGGGCATGTACTTCCGCCAGACGATCGCCGGGGAAAGTTTGCAGCCCTACGCCAGCATCCGCGCCGCCCTGGCCGGCGGCGCCCCCCTGCTGGCCGAATGGCGCCTGCGCCGCAAAGATGGCTCGCTGATCACCTGCGAAATCAGCGCCGCCATCCTTTCGGAAGATCAGGTGCTGGCCCTGGTGCGCGACATCACCCCCCGCAAACAGCAGGAAGAGCAACTGCGCGACTATGCCCGGCAACTGGAGGCCCTGCAAGCTGCCAATCTGGCCCTGACGCAGAGCCTGCACCTGGAAACGGTGCTGGAAACGCTGCTGCTGCACCTGGATATCTTGGTGCCCTACGAAATGGCCAACATCATGCTGTTGCAGTGGGATGGGCAATTGCGCGTGCATGCCAGCCGCGGCTATGGCCGCGCCACTGGCGCCGAGCCGATCCTCACCTTCGACGCCGAATCGGTGCCCTCTTTCCACACCATCCTCAGCACCGCCGCCAGCCTGCTCATCCCCGATACCGCCGCCTTCGCGGGCTGGATCGATGACCCCTTGATCGGGCATGTGCGCTCCTATCTCGGCGTCCCCCTCATCGCCGGCGGCAAGATCATCGGCCTGTACAACCTCGATCACAGCGAGCGGGGATTCTTCACCCCCGCCCACCAAAGCATGGCCGAGGCGCTGGCCGCACAGGCAGCCGTGGCAATCGAGAACGCGCTGATCTACGCCGAGGCGCAGCGCCACGCCAACGAGGTAAAAAGCCTGCTCAATCTCTCCAGCGCCCTGCGGCTGGCCCAGTCGCCGGCAGAAATGATCGGCATGCTGTTGCAGGAGATGTGCCGCGCCATCGGCTGCATGCGCGGGTTCGCCGCCCTCTCCGAGCCGGAACAGGGCGATCTCATCCTGCGCGCCTTGCACCCCGCCACCGATCATGGCCGGCGCATCGGCGACCGGATCGGCTTTCCCACCGCCGGCATTGCCGCGGCCCTGCGCCGGGGGGAGATGTGCGTGTTCACCGAATCGCTGCTGGCCCCCGCGCCCACCGATCTGCCGCCCCCGCATGATCAACCCGGGATCATCGGCCGCGCCATCTGCGCGCCCCTGATCTCCCAGGGACAACTGATCGGTCTGGTCGAGGTGACGCGGCCCCTGCCGGGCATCTTCAGCAGCCAGGAACGTAAATTCCTCTCCACCTTCGCCGAGATGGGCGTGAACACCCTCACCCGCCTGCGTTTCCAGGCCCGGCTAGAGCAAGAGGTGGAGGAGCGCACCCGTGAAATCTACCGTCGCCAACAGGTGGCAGAGGGATTGCGCTACATCCTCACCATCCTCAACACCGACCGCCCCCTGCGCGAGGTGTTGGAATATATCGTCACGCAGGTCTGCTGGCTGCTCGATACTTCCACCGGCGCCATCCTGCGCCAGGAAAAGCCCCCGGCCCAGTTCCGGATCGAAGTGGCCTACGGCCTGCCCGACCACACGCTGCCGACTTCGGCGAGCTCAGTCGAGCCGCTAGGCGCAGAGGCGGCGCGGCAGGTGATGCAGGGGGGCAAGGCCATTGCCATCTCCGACCTGGGCGAGGAGGGAGAAGGGGCGGAACTGGCCTACCGCGCCTTGCTGGCCACGCCGCTGAACCTGCCCAACGAAACCTACGGCTGCCTGATCCTCTATTTTACCGATCCGCGGCCCTTCGACGAAGAGGATATCGCCATCGCCGTCTCCTTTGCCGACCAGGCGGCGCTGGCCATCCAGAATGCGCGGCTGCGGGCCGAAGCGCAAGAGAGCGCCATCATGGCCGAGCGCAACCGTCTGGCCCGCGAGTTGCACGACGCCGTCACCCAGGCCCTCTTTTCGGCCAGCCTCATCGCCGATGTGCTGCCGCAGATCTGGGCCCGCGACCCAGAGCAGGGCCGGCGGCGGCTGGAGGATATCCGCCGACTGACGCAGGGCGCGTTGGCCGAGATGCGGGCTTTGTTGCTAGAATTGCGGCCCAAAGCCCTGACCGAGGTCAGCCTGAACATCTTGCTGGAGCAATTGATCGCGGCCGCGGCCAACCGCGCCCAGATCCCCATCCAACTCCACGCGGATGCGGCGCAGCCCCTGCCCCCCGATGTGCAGATCGGCCTGTATCGCATCACCCAGGAAGCCCTGAACAACATCATCAAGCACGCCGCGGCCAGCCGGGCGGCGCTGCATCTGCATTTTGGCGCCCGCGCCGGCAACCCGCAGATCATCCTGGATATCGAGGATGATGGCCGGGGCTTCGCGCCAGGTACGGCGCCGGCGCATCATCTGGGCCTGCGCATCATGCAAGAGCGGGCCGAAGCGATCGATGCGGCCCTGGAGGTGCGCAGCCAGGAAGGCAAAGGCACCTACATCCACATCTGCTGGCCCCATCCTGATCATCTTTCTCCCTGAGACGTCCTTCACCCTTTCTCCTCACTTTTTGCCGGAGCCGAAATATGAAATCAGCATCCAAACCGATCCGCGTGATGATCGTGGACGATCACGCGGTGGTGCGCAGCGGTCTGGCCGCGTTTTTGCTGGCGCAGGAGGATCTGGAACTGGTGGCCGAAGCCCGCAACGGTCAGGAAGCATTGGCCCTGTGCCAGCAGCATGATCCAGATGTGATCCTGATGGATCTGGTGATGCCGGATATGGACGGGCCCACCGCCACCCGGCTGATCCACAGCCGTTTTCCCCGCATCGCGATCATCGCCCTGACCAGTTTTCACGATGAGACGTTGGTGCAGCAGGCGCTGCGCGCGGGCGCGGGCAGTTATCTGCTCAAACACATCTCTGCTCAGGAATTGACCGCGGCCATCCGCAATGCCTATGCCGGCCGGCCCACGTTGGCCCCGGAAGCGGCGCAGGCCCTGATCGCGGCGGCCACCCAGCCGCCCAAGCCGGGCTTCGACCTCACCGCCCGCGAGATGGAGGTGCTGAAATACATGGTGACGGGCCGCACCAACCCCGAAATCGCCTATCACCTCTCGATCAGCAATTCCACGGTCAAGTATCACGTCAGCAGCATCCTCTCCAAACTCGGCGTCAGCGGCCGCACCGAGGCGGTGTCGGTGGCCCTGCAGCACGATCTGATCGATTGGAGCAGTTCTTGAAGAGAGGATGAGAGGATGGGCTGAAATCGGGAAATAAAAATGGACGATGGCTGGGGGCCATCGTCCATTGGGGGGGAAGGAGGGGATGGGAGTTAGCGACCTTTCAAGGCGTCGCGGATCTCGCGCAGCAGTTTTTCCTCGGCGCTGGGGCCGGCAGGGGGCGCCGGCGCTTCCTTTTTCTTGAAGCGCTGGTAGGGCTTGACGATGAAGAAGAAGACGGCAAGGGCGATGAAGAGGAAGTTCACCAGGGCGGTGAGGAAAGAGCCGTACATGATCACGCTGTTGTTGATCGTCAGGGTCAGATCGTCGAAGCTGGGCGCTCCGAAGAGGATGCCGACGATCGGCATGAGTACGTGCTCGACCAACGAGGTGATCACGGCGCTGAGGGCAAGGGCCATGATCAGGCCGACGGCGACGTCGATGAGGTTGCCTTTGAAGGCGAAATCACGGAATTCTTTGAGCATGGGGGGTTCCTCCTGCAGGGGTGAGAAAGAAAAAATGGTTGTTACTGGGAATGATACGTAGAGAATATCACAAATTGATAACAACGACCTAACGAAATGCTGACAAGCGAACCTAGCCTACCAACATGTAGCCGAAACCGCGCACGGTGCGCAGATAGTCGCCGCCCGTCTCTGGCCCCCGCAGCTTCTGGCGCAGCCGCCACACCAGCACACGCAGGTTTTCCAGCGTCACATCGTTGTCGTACGACCAGATCGCATCCAGCAGTTGGTTGTGCGTGACCACGCGGTCGGTGTGCGCGGCCAGGTGCAGCAGCAGGCGATATTCGCTGGCCGAGAGGGTGAGGAGATCGTCGTGCGCCCACACGCGTTGGGTGGCGGTGTTGATGCGAATGCCGCCCTCGCCGGCAATGATCAGATCGGAACTGGGCTGCGCGGTCTCGGCGGCGTTGGCCGCAGGCTGGGCCGTGTGCAGGGGATCGCCCGGCTTTTCTCCCAGCAGCAGCCACAGCGATAGCCGCCGCGTGCGCGGCTTTTCCGCATCCACCGCCAGATGCCCGCCATGCCCCTCCGCGATCAAGCGGGCCCGCGCCAGGCGCAGACCGCTCCCCGCCTCATCGCCATTGGCGCCGGCCATGTGATCGCACTGCAAGCGGGTCAGCAGCCAGCGATCCCACACCGCCAGCCGGATCTCGATGGTCGATCCCCTGGCAGCGCCGGCGATGGCGTGCGCCACCAGATCGGAAAAAGCCTCCTGCAACAGGTCGGGGCTGCCATAGATGGGGGGGAGATAACCCTCTGCTTGCAGCGCCAGTGAGATGTGGCGCAGCATCGCCTTGCTGCGATACATCGCCAACACCGGCTCGATCAGCGCCAACACTTCCACCCGCCGCCAGTGCACCTCGGCCAGGGCCTGTTCGATGCGCTCCATGGCCTGTACTTCCTCCACCATGCCATTCATGCGCCGGATGCCCTCGGTCACGGCTGTAAAGGCCGCGGCATGTTCGGGCCGGGCCGCGGTGTGCACATCCTGCCACAGCCATTCGGTGTAGCCGCCGACGATGCTGAGCGCGGATTTGATATCCCGGATGATCAAATCCAACAGATCCTGGCGCTCCCGATCCAGGCTGGCCAGGCGTTCATTGGCCGTGCGCAGGGCCGCGGCCTGTTTGGTCAGCTTCTCTTGCAGCAGGGTGAGTTCGTTGCGCTGCTGCCGCAGGGTTTGTTCGACTGCGGCCTCGGTTTGCATGCGCCGCGCTGCCATGGTCAGGCCCGGCGCATCCCCGCGGGGCAGGAAGAGCACTTCGCAATGGCTGAGCCGGCGCTCGCTCAGGCCCATGCCGGGGATGCGCCAGAGAGGCGCCTGCCGCCGGGCGATCTGTTGCAATTCCTCCTCCAGGCCGCCCAGAACGGGGATCGCCTCGGTCAGGTCGCGACCTGTCAACGGTTGATCCAGGTAGGCGCTGAATGCTTCGGTGGTCTGTTCGATGCGCAGCGCCGCGTCGGTCCACAACATCATCAGATCCAGCGCCGTGCACACTTCCAACAGGGCAGCGCTGCCTGGAGTGACCGAGGGGGCCGGGGAATCGTTCATGGCGCAGGCGTTGGATCGGCCCCGCCGGGTAAGCGAATGGTAAAGGTGGCCCCTTTTCCCTCCTCGCTGTGCAGGTGCAACGCACCGCCGTGCGCTTCCACGATCATGCGCACCAGGAAAAGCCCCAATCCCCCGCGGCGGGAGCGTGCAGACGCGCTATCTCCCCGCTGGAAGGGGCGGAAAAGGCGGCTCTGCACGGCCGCGGGGATGCCAGGGCCGGTGTCGGCCACCTCGATCAGCATCTCCGTCCCCGCCGGCCGGGCGCGCAGGTGCACTTCGCCGCCGGGGCGGTTGAAGAGGATGGCGTTGCGCAGCAATTCGATCAAAGCTTCGTAGAGGAGAGAGGCCAATCCAAAGGCGCCGGGCAGGGGGTGCAGCGATAGGTGCAGGTGCACGCCCGCGGCCTGGGCCAGGGGCAGGCTGGCCGCGTGCGCTCGCTCGGCCACGGACGCCAGGTCGAAGGGGCCCATGGGCAGGCTCAGCAGGCCTCGCTCCACCCGTTCGACGTTGATCATGTCATCGACGCTGGCCGCGATCTCGGCGGCGTAGCTCTGCATCTTCTCCAGCGCCTGCCGTTGGTCGGGGTGCAGGGGATGGGCTTCAGCCGCCAGCAGCCAGTGGATGTAGCTGGTGAGGGCCGTCAGCGGCGAGCGTAGATCGCCGGTGAGCAGGGCCTGGAAGAGGGTGTGCTCGCTGTTTTCCATCTCGGCGCGCTGGCGCAGGTCGGTCAGGGCAGGAGTGTGCGCGGCCAGGGCGGTTTGCAGCAGCCGCAGTTCGTTGCGCTCCTGGATGGCGCGCTGTTCGATGGCGATCTCCCAGGTGACGTCGCGCACGGTGAGAAAAAGGCTGCCCGGTTGCAGGTGTGGGAAGAGAGTGAGTTCCAGATAACGGCTGGGCGCGTCCGCGCCGGGGGGATGGGCGACCGCGCGCAGGTGCCAGCGGGGCAGATCGCTGTTCGCCACGGCCTGCAAGGGTGCATCGACGCCGGCGAACAGGGGCAGGATGTCGGACAGGAGTGTGGCGGGGGGATGGGCGCCCAGCAAGGCGCTGAAAGTGGCCGAGGCGTATTGCAGACGACGTTCCGCGTCGAAAATGGCGTAGCCGACGCGCGCGGCGGGCGCGGCTGCCGTCGAAGCGTGTAACACCGTTCAAGACTCCGTCAATCGCCGGGCCAGGGTGTGAAAAGCCTCCTCCACCTGGGCGCCATTGAGGGCGCTGGTCAGGTAATAGGTGGCGTCCTAACGGGCGGCAAGCTGTTCGGCCTGGGCCTGGGCCGGCGCCAGGTCTTGCAACAGGTCGCATTTGTTGAAGGCAAAGGCCAGGATGGCGCCGGGATTGATGCGCATGAAAGTGGTGGCGTAGGTGTTGAGGATGGCGAAAGTTTCGGGCCGGGTCACATCCGCCACCAACAGGGCCGCGGCCCCGCCCCGATAGTAGGCCTCCTCCATTTTGGTAAAGGTCTCGCCGCCGGCCAGATCCCACAGCACCAGGGCCAGCCGGGGGGCGGTCTCCTGCGGCAGCGTGACTTCTTTGCGGCTGACATTGACGCCGATGGTGGCAAGATAGTCGGCCTCGAATTTGTTGTAGACAAAACGGCGCACCAGGCTGGTCTTGCCCACGGCGAAATCGCCGAGCAGGCAGACTTTGCGTTGCATCAGTTGGGACATGATCTTCTCGCGAAGTGGGGGAAGGGATCAGGGCGCAGGGGAGAGCCAGCGCAGGGGGATCCAGCCATCGATCTCGATAGGCCCGCTGACCGGGAAGTGGATGTGCACCCAGGGGTCGCGGCGTTCGACGATGCGCACGGTGTCGCCGCGGCGCACTGCGATGCCGCTGAGCGGGGCATCGGCGCTGGGCGCGGGGCGGATGAAGACATTGCCGAGCAGCACCGCGGTGTCGGGCGTGGGGCTGGGGGTGGCGGTGGGGCGAGGGGTGGGGCTGGGGGTCGGTGTGGCCGTGGCCGTGGGTGTAGCCGTGGGCGTGGCCGTCGCCGTGGGAGAGGGTGTGGGTGTGGCGGTGGGTGTAGCCGTGGGCGTCGGCGTCAAGGTGGCCGTGGGGGTGAAGGTGGGCGGCGGGGTGGGCGTGGTCGTGGGCTGGGTGAGATAGAGCACCGCGGTGGGCGCCACCCGCGCCAGCAAGCGGGGGCTGAGGCGGTAGCCCATCCAGCCGCAGCCGAACAGCAGCAGCAGCAGCGCCGCTGCGATCACGATCAGCCCGGCCACCGGCGCCCGCTCCGGCGGCGGGGTGATGGCCTGCATCAGGGGATCGAGCAGCGGCCCCAACAGGTCGTCGGAACCAGGATCGCCCTGAAAATCGCGCAGCAGGGGGGTCTGTTCCAGATGGGCCAGGGCCACCTGATCGCGCATCTGTTGGGGGGCGGCGGCCGGGGGGATGCCCTGGCCGACCAGGGCGAGGTAGGCGTGCTGGCCCTCTTCCAGCAGGATCAGGCTATCGCCGTATTGGATCTCTTGCAGGCTGTCATCCTGATCGCCGCGAAAGCTTTCGCGGGCAAAGCTGCGGATGGCGGTGAGCAGGGCCGCCACCAGATCGGGGTCTTGCAGGGCGACGCCGGCCTCGCGCTGGGCCATGACCAGGCCGGTGGCGTTGTGGATGAGGAAGGCGTGTTGGGGCTGCCAGGGCAGGGCCTCGCGCATCAGGGCCACGCTCTCATCCACCCCGCGCCAACGGTTTTGCAGCCGCCGCCACAGGGTGCCGAAATCGACGACCTTTTGCATGCGGGCGTCGATCTGGCGGGCCAGGGCTTCCAGGGCCTCGGCGATGGCCTTTTGCACGGTGCGGCCAATGATGGGGGTGAGCAGGGCGACGATCGACTCCCGTTCCTCCTGCATCTGCCGCTGCAAGCCCAGGACGATGGCAGGACGGATGGCCTCGGCCAGCTCGTGGGGATGCGTGCGCGCCTTTTCCGCCAGCACGCCGGTCAGCAGAGGCTCGATCAGGGCGAGAAAATGGGCTGCGTCCCCTGTCTGGCGGCGCAGGGCCTCCAGTTCCTGTTGCAGCGCCTCTAGCTGCTCCCGTTCCTGGCTGAGCAGGATGGCGCGCAGGGTGGCCAGATCGCGCGCAGGCAAGGCGGAGGCGGCGTCAGCAGCACTCATGGCAAAAAAAGCGGGGGCGCTGGGCGCGCTAGTCCTGACGCAGGCGCTCGCCCAGGTCGATCAGCATGGCGCCCAGGTCGGCGCGAGCGGTTTTTTCGTGGGCGAGGGCATCGATGCGCGCCAGCAGCATGCTTTTCAGCGCTTCTAGCTGTTGCTGCGTGCTGCCCATGGCCGCGTCGTGCTGTTGCTGCACGTGCGCCTCCAGGCTTTGGATCTGTGTTTGCAGGTCTTGCAGCCGCGCGGTGTGTTCACCAAAGCGGGTTTCGTACTGCGCCATCTGCTCGCCAAAGATGATGTCGCGGATGCGCAGCACATCGTTGAGGCCGCCGGAGGCTGCTCCCGTGTGCGAAGTCGAGTCTGTCATGGCGATGTCTCCCTGAAAATGATGGTGGTTGAGATGCGAATCGAAGGAAAGGGTATCGTTTTGTGTAGCAATGCAACCGTTGACTATCTTACTATTAGAGTCGTTGCAGAATATAAGAGGAAGCAGTAGAATGACGGTTTATCAATACCAGCCACCAGCATTCTGAGGACAGGACAATGATCAACCACAC
>JABWBG010000299.1 GCA_013360575.1 Caldilineales bacterium | reverse complement strand
ACGCTATCGTTGCGGAAGACACTACTGCCGCTCCCTTGGAACTAGCCGTTATTGAAGACATTGCAGCGGGTCACATGCCCACAAAAAAGGTATTACGCCAAACTCGCCAGTCGCATCACCGCCCGCGCGTCCGCGCTGCTGGGCGATGGCAGCGGCGTGCCGCAGCGCTCTGCCCCCATGTATGGGATGATGGGTACGCTGCCCAACCGCGGCGACCTGCGCGAATTGGTGCTGGATCTGGTCGATGGTTTTACCCGGCCTCAGCGATAAGCTGCATTGGCTTTTTGTCTGGTTTTTTTATCGCAAAGACGCAAAGGGCGCAGAGGATACGCAGAGTTTTTTTATCTTTGCGCCTTTGCGTCTTTGCGTTTGAAGTGATTTTTTATCGCAAAGACGCAGGGGGTTTGAGGCTCGACGCTTCATCTGGAGACGGGGGTGGGGTACAAAAGCTGCCGCGCGGCCCGCAACTGCGGCGAGACTGCGATCTCCAACTCGGCCAGCGCCCGCTCGCAAGCCTCCAGGCAGCGCAGGGCCTGAGCGCGGCGCTGCAAGCGCAACAGCCGCTCCACCAAAGCCAGACAAACCTCCTCACGGCTATCATCCAACTCGAACAGCTTTTGCCAATAGTGCGCAGCCTGATCGAGATGTTGGGCCGCGTCGGCCAGCGCGGCCAGGCGGGAAAGGCTCTCCTCGTACAACGTGCGCAAACGCTGGCGCTGCGGCTCGATCCAGGGATCGTAGGGATCATCGGTGAACAGATCCCCGCGGTAGAGATCGACCGCGCCCTCCAGCGCCGCCCGCTCTGCCGCGGCATCTCCGCGGCGCCGCGCCCGCCGCGCCTCCTCCACCGCGGCCACAAACTGGTCGATGTCGATGCCCCCCACCCCCTCCGCCGCCAACGACAGCACCCCATCGGCCAGCAGCAGATAGCTGCTGTGCGCACGCGGGGCCTGCGGCTCTAAGACGCGACGCACATCGTACAGCGTGCGATAGAAATTGCTGTTGGCCTGCTGCGGCTCCAGATCGCCCCACAGCCGATCCACGATCTCATCACGGGCGATGGCGTGCGCGGGGCTGAGCAACAGGTATTTCAGCAGACGCTTGGCCTTGCGTCGCCGCCACACTTGTTCGGGCAGACGCTGGCCCTCCCGCTCGATGCACAGGCTGCCGAAACAGGTAATGGTCAAGGGCAGCGGCCCCGACCGCAAGGCGAGAGCGCCGCCCGCGTCCTGAGCGATTGCGGCCAACGCCTCCTGCGCGGCCCGCCGCGCCCCCCGCCGGGGATGCGCCAGCAGCGCCTGCAAATCCTTGACACTGCGCGGCCCAAACCGGGCCAGGATCTGGCCGGCAAAGTCAGGATGAATGCCATGCTCCAGGGCCAGCGCCAGCAAGGGGATAGCCGCCTGCGCCTCACTCTGGAAAAAATAACCCAGATCATACGTCATGGCCAGGTGCAGACACTGCTGCAGATGGCCCAGAAAACGCTCATCCCCCCCCTGATGGTAGAGGCGGGCCAGCCAAAAATGCGCAGCCAGCGCGTGGTAAAGGTCTTCGCAATGGCTGGCGATCTGCAACGCGCCCTGCAACGCGTTCGCTGCCTCCTCTGCATCCAGCTCGATCTGCGCCGCGCCCAGATTCAGCAGCACGAACCCGGTCAGCCAGCGCAGATCATGCTCGGTGGTGAGGGGCAGGGCTTGTTTGCCCCGCCGCACAGCTTCGGCCGGGCGGCCGTGGCGGCGCAGCAGGATGGTCATGAACACCAGGACGGCGATGGCGAAGCGGTGATCTCCCTCTGCCTGCTCGATGCGCAACACCTGCTGCTGCTGCTCGTACAACGTCTGCGCCGGCGCGGCGCCGGTCGCTTCCAGGGCGTTGGCCAGATTCATCGACGCGTAGGCCTCGTTGTGGCCATCGCCGATCTGCCGGCTGAGGGCCAGGGCCTGCTCGGCGTAGGCCTGCGCCTCCGGGCAGCGCCACAGAAAATAGAGATTGACCGCGAGGTTGTTGTAGATCTCGGCCAGATACCGGGTGTTGCCCAACTCCTGAGCCAGCAATTCAGCCCGACGCAGGGCCATCAGCGCCCGCGGGAAATTACCGGTGCTGTGATAGAGCCAGGATCCGGGGTTGATCAGGGCCTCCAACTCGCCCTGGCGGTTGCCCTCGGCCTCGTAGATCTGCAGGGCCTGCTGGTACAGATCCAGCGCGGCCTGGGTGTTGCCGGCAGAGAGCTGGTTGCGGCTGAGATTGCGCAGCAGCGCCGCCCGGCGGGGGATGTTCTCCTGGCCGATGTAGGCCAGCGCCTCGCGGTAGAGTCGCTCGGCCTGCACCCGCTCGCCCCGCCACCAATCGAGGATGTGGGCCTTGTTGCTCAAGGTTTCGCTGAGGCCGGCCAGATCATCCTGAGCGGTGAAGCGCTGGGCCGCGCTCTCGTACGCGCTCAGGGCCTGGCTCCAACGCCCGTAGCGCTCGAAGACCTGACCCTGGATCAGCAGCAGGCGGGGGCGTTCGGCCAGCAGCGCCGGCGGCAATTGCGCAATCCAATAGCCCAGCGTCTCCACCTGCCCCGCCTGCAAAAGGTCGCGGGCGCTCTGCTCGATCAGCTCCGCGGCTTCAGCGGCCGCGCCTGCTTGCAGATGGTGATAGATCGCCCGGTCGGGGTTGCCCTGAACGGCGCAGACCGCGGCCGCGCGGCGGTGCAGGGCCTGGAAGCGCTCCCGATCCTGCATCAGTTGGTGGATGAGGAAATCGCGGAAAAGGGCGTGGTAGCGCAATCCCCCCCCTTCGCTGCGGGTGACGAAGAGATTGTGCTGTTCCAGATAGCGCAGCACGGCTTCGGCATCGGAGAGGCCCAGGATGGCGTTGCACAGGGCCGGCTCCAGCCAGGAGAGGATGGCCGAGCCGGTGAGAAAGCGGACGATATGCGCGGGGTGTTGGGCCAGGATCTCCTGACTGAAATAGTCGAAGATCACGTTATCACGGTTGGCGGCGGCGCTGCCGCTCTCCAGCTCGGCAGCCAGCCGGGATGCCGCCTCGGCCCCCTGCCTTTTGCAGGCCTGCCCCATCACCAGCAGCCCCAGGGCCCAGCCCTCGGCCCGTGCGGTCAGTCGGGCGATCAGGGGATCGGGCAAGTCGAGGCGAAGGTTACGGCGGAAGAGCTGCGCGGTCTCCGCCGGGTCGAAACGGAGTTCCTTTTCGCCGATCTCCAGCAGGTCGGCGTTGGCCCGCAGCCGGCTGAGGCAGGGCAACGTGGGCGCGGCCCGGCTGGCGATGACAAAATGCACCGTGGGGGGCGCGTGTTGCAGCAAATAATCGACCAGATGCGCGATCTCGGCGCTTGTCTCGACCAGATGAAAGTCATCCAGCACGATCAAGAAGGGGGATGTGGCGGCTTCGGCCAGGTGGTTGATGAAGTGGATGACGAAGCGGTTGAGTTCCAGGCGGCGGTTGACGCCGGAAAGGGAGAGGGGGGAGAGGGCCGCGGCAAAGCCAGGCCACTGGCGATCGACGCCGGCGATGAGGTAGGCGAGGAAGGTGGCGATGTCGCGGTCGCTGCGATCCAGGGTGTACCAGACAGGGGCTGTATCGAGGTGGGCGAGGGCTTGCGCCAGCAGGGTGGTCTTGCCATAGCCGATGCCCGCGCAAAGCAACGTCAGCCGGTGGGCGGCGGCCTGTTGCAAAGAGGCCAGCAGCGCCGGGCGCGGCAGGCTATGCGATTTGAGAACAGGGGGGGTGAGCTTGGTCGAAAGCAGGGGGATGGTGGCCCCGGGCCCTTTCTCCCCTGAAAAATCCTCTTTCATATGCCTCTCTCGCCAGTGACCGCCGCCCTGCAAGATGGCAGTCACTTCAGATCATCGGCCGCCGCCGCGCAAGGTCAGGAAAACCTCCTTGATGGCGCCCTCGTCGCCGGGGTGGAAACTGACCCGCTCCACACTGCCCTCCACCCACAATGTGGCCGTCTCCAGTTCGATCGGCTGGCCCACGCGCAGGGGGATGCACAGCGTCTCATCCTCCGCCGCCTCTGCCGCTGCCATCTGCGCGGGCGGCAGCAGGTGCGCGGTGAGGGTGCGGGTGTCGCTCTTGTCGAACAGCCACACTTCCAACGCCCGCACGCGGTTCCAGTCATCGCCATCGATCTCGGCCACGCCCACGCCGAACTCGCCCAGATACTGGCCCTGCGCGTCTCGCAGGGTCTCGATCTGGTCGAAATCAGGCTCGCCGTGGAAGCGGAACAGCTGCTCGACGACGGGGGGCGTGGGGGCCGGCGCGGGCGGCGC
>JABWBG010000030.1 GCA_013360575.1 Caldilineales bacterium | reverse complement strand
GCAACCGGTTGCCAAAGTCGACCGCGCTCTCGGTCTGGCCGCCCAACGCCTGCACCGCCGCGGCCAAGGCCCCATCGTTCGTCACCACCACCAGCTTCTGCCCCGCGGGCCGCTGCCGCACCCGCGCCAGGGTGACCCTGTCCGCGTCGCTGCCCTGCGCCGCCGCGAAAACTGCCTGCACGCCCCCGCCCGATAACTCAGGCGCGGCGCCGGCAGGCACGCCGCCATCGAAAACCACCACCACCGGCTGCCGCAGCCGCGATTGCCGGGCGCGCAGGTACTGCATCAGCCGCCATTCGTCATCCTCCTGCTCCAGGCTGACGCCGGGCACGCGCCCGCTGCCGATGAGGTTGTGGCCGTCGATCAAAATCATGGGGCTTGAACGAGGGAAGGGGGGAGGAGCAGCCGGATAGCCGCCCACGCGACGCCAGGCGCGCCGCGGCCTGCGCAGTGTAAATCCTGGCGGCCCGTTGCGGCAAGGGGGCGTGGGGCTGGTATAATGGGGTTGGTTAGTTGGTTAGTTGGTTAGTTGGTTGGTTGGTTGGTTGGTTGGTTGGTTGGTTGAGTGTGTTTTTTTGTAAGATGTGTTGGAGTTTGTAAGTAAATTGGGAGTTCGTCACAAACTGTTATGCCGAAATCACCTTCTCGTCCTTCGTTGCCTGCGTCGCCGCCGTGGTCTTCCTCGGTGCGGATCGTTGTTTTTGTGCTGCTCCTGGGCGTCAGCCTGTGGCTGATCAGCCTGGCCCGGCCCTTCTGGTGGCTGATCGTCCTGGCGCTGGTGCTGGCCTATCTGCTGCAACCTCTGATCGGGCTGCTGACGCGGGTGTGGGTGCCGCGCGGGCTGGCCACCCTGCTGGTGGTGCTGCTGGCTTTGACCGCGGTCGTGCTCCTGCCCATCATCCTCATCCCCGCCCTGCTGGTCGATATCCAGCCCCTCTCCTTCGACATCGTGGGCTGGTTCAACAGCGCCAGCTTGTGGGTGCAGCGCCTGCCCCAGACCCTGCCCGGCTTCGATTTCTTCGATTACCGGGTCGATCTCGCCCCCTTTTACGAACAGGTCGCCCTCAGCCTGCGCAGCATCAACCCCGAAGACTGGCTGCCCACGCCGGCGGAATGGATCAACATCCTCAACAACGCCCTGCGTTCGGCGGGCAATGTGGTGGGATTGGCCACCAACCTGGCCCTGGCCATCATCGCCGTAGCCTTCGCCATCATCATCGGCATCTTCCTTCTCTTCATCTTCACCCTCTACGTGGCCAAAGACCTGCCCCTGCTGCTCGATCTGATCATCGGGTGGGTGCCGCCGGCCTACCAGCCGGAATGGCGCGAGCTGTGGCGGCGCACCGGCCGGGTGTGGAACGCTTTCTTCCGCGGGCAGATCCTGCTCAGCCTGGTGGTGGGGGTGGCCATCTGGGCAGGGCTGAGCCTGATCGGCGTGCCCGGCGCCCTGGCCCTGGGCATCCTCGCCGGGCTGTTGGAGGTGCTGCCCAACATCGGCCCGGTGCTCTCCCTGTTGCCGGCGGTGCTGCTGGCCCTGCTCAGCGGCTCCACCGCCTACCCCGATCTGCCCCATGTCACCATTGCCCTGGCCGTGATCGCGCTCTACGTGGTGGTGCAACAATTAGAGAACTACATCCTCGTGCCCCGCATCTTGGGCAACAGCGTGGGCTTGCACCCGGCCCTGGTGCTGATCGGCGTGGTCATCTTCGCCCTGCAATTTGGGCTGCTGGGCGCGTTCATCGCCGCCCCCCTGCTGGCCACGCTGCTGCTGTGGATCGATTACGCCCGCGCCCGCATCATCGGCGCCCACCCCTTCCCCGATATGCTGCCGGCGCAGATCGAGGCCATCCCGCAGACGCAGCCGCCCCCGGCGCCGGCCCGGCCGCCTACCCGGACGCACACATCCCCGGCCCCGGCCCCGCCGCCCCTGACTGAGCCGACTCTGCTCATCCCACCCCCGCCGACCGCCCAGGAGCAGCCCACATCGCCGCCCTGATGACTTTCCTTTTCTGACGGGCCACATGTACAATGGGCGTCATCCCTGCGAGGCGCACCCCGACGCCTCCCTTTTTCTTGAGGATCCGCGATGACTCTTCGCCAAAGCCTACAAACCGAACCGATCACCCACTTCGATCTCTCGCATTATTGCAGCGTCGAAACGGGCGCCACCCTGCGCCAGGTCATCCAGACCATGCGCGATAGCCAACATAACTGCGCCTTCGTGCTCAAAGAGGACAAACTCATCGGCATCTTCACCGATCGCGACCTGCTGCGCAAGGTCGTGCACCGTCCGGAAACCTGGGAAGACGCGGTGGACGCCTACATGACCGCCGACCCCCTGGTCCTCTCCGCCGAAGCCACCGCCGCCGAAGCCCTGACCCTGATGCACAAACACCACTTCCGCAACGTGCCGGTGATCAATGCCCAGGGCGGCGTCGTCGGCAACCTCACCCACTATTCGCTGCTGGAACTGCTGGCCGCCAGTTTCCCGACCGAAGTCTACAACCGCCCGCCCGATTCCAGCGTCAGCAGCAGCCGCCGTCACGGCGCCTGACCCCATCCCCCACTGTCCAAGGAGCACTCCCAATCCATGACAGAAGATCAGCGACCCGTCGTCATCCAGGAGCTCGAATCGGTCGTCATCCGCTTTGCCGGCGATTCGGGCGACGGCATGCAACTCACGGGCACCCAATTCACCAATACCGCGGCCATCATCGGCAACGATATCAGCACCCTGCCCGACTATCCCGCCGAGATCCGCGCACCCGCGGGCACGCTGGCCGGGGTCAGCGGCTTCCAGGTGCACCTGTCCGAAAGCGACATCTCCACCCCCGGCGATGCGCCGGACGTGCTCATCGCCATGAACCCGGCCGCGCTCAAAGCCAGCCTGCCCGATATGCAGCCGGGCGCGTCGATCATCATCAACACCGACGCTTTCAACAAGGCCAATCTGGCCAAGGCCGGGTACGAAAACAACCCGCTGCATGATGGCACGCTCAGCAACTTCCGCATCTACGAAGTGCCTGTCACCACCCTCAACCGCAACGCCGTGGCGGACGTCGCGGGCCTCAGCCCCAAAGAAATCAACCGCAGCCAGAATTTCTTTGCCCTGGGCCTGGTCTACTGGGTCTACGATCGCCCCCTGCAGAGCACCATCGAGTGGGTGAACAAGCGTTTCAAGAACAAACCGGAGGCGATCGAAGCCAATGTGCGGGCCTTGCGCGCCGGCTATTACTTCGGCGACACCACCGAGGCCTTCCAGGTGCGTTATCGCATCAAACCGGCCCGGCTGCGGGCCGGCCACTACCGCAAGATCAGCGGCAACGAAGCCATGGCCTTGGGTTTGGTCACGGCCGCGCAAAAAGCAGGCAAACCCCTGTTCTTCGGCGCCTACCCCATCACCCCCGCCTCCGACATCCTGCACGCGCTGGCGCCGCTGCGCCATTTCGAGGTGCTCACCTTCCAGGCCGAGGATGAGATCGCGGCCATGGGCGCCACCCTGGGCGCGGCTTTTGGCGGCGTTTTTGCCGCCACCGGCACCAGCGGCCCCGGCGTCGCCCTCAAAAGCGAGGCGATGAACCTGGCCCTGATGTTGGAACTGCCCATGGTGATCGTCAACGTGCAGCGCGGGGGGCCGAGCACCGGCCTGCCCACCAAAGTCGAGCAATCGGATCTGCTGCAAGTGATGTTCGGGCGCAATGGCGAAAGCCCCCTGCCCGTGCTGGCGCCCGCCACCCCCGGCGAATGCTTCGATATGGCGGTGGAAGCCTTCCGGCTGGCCATGCGGGCCATGGCGCCGGTGATCATCCTCTCCGACGGTTTCCTGGCCAACAGCTCCGAGCCGTGGCCCATTCCCGACCCGGACGCCATCCCCCCCATCCCGGTCGAGCACCCCACCCAGTCGAATGGCGGGGATCGCTTCCAGCCCTATCGCCGCGACCCGGTGACGCTGGGCCGGCCCTGGGCGATTCCGGGCACGCCGGGGCTGGAGCATCGCGTCGGCGGGCTGGAAAAATCGCCCGATTTCGGCAACGTCTCCTACGCCGCCCAGGATCACCAGCGCATGGTCAACGACCGCGCCGCCAAAGTTGCCCGTCTGGCCGACATCATCCCCGATCAGACCGTGTTCGGCCCGGAAGAGGGAGAATTGTTGGTGGTGGGCTGGGGCGGCACCTACGGCGCCATCCATGCCGCGGTGGCGCACGCCCAGAATCAGGGCTATGCTGTGGCCCATGCCCACATCCGCTATCTCAACCCCTTCCCGCGCAACCTGGGCTACATCTTGCAGCGCTACAAGCGCATCCTGGTGCCCGAACTGAACATGGGCCAGCTCAGCCTGCTGCTGCGCGGCCGCTTCGTGCGGGACGTCATTTCCCTGAACAAAGTGGAAGGCCGTCCCTTCAAGATCAGCGAGATCAACAAAACCATCACCGAACTCATGGCCGGAGCGTAACCCATGACGATCGATACTCTCCCCCGCTTGACCCGCAAGGACTTCGTGTCCGATCAAACCGTGCGCTGGTGCCCCGGCTGCGGCGATTACGCCATCCTGGCCCAGGTGCAAAAGGTGATGCCCGACTTGGGCGTGCCCAAAGAAAATATCGTCTTCATCTCCGGCATCGGCTGTTCCAGCCGCTTCCCCTACTACATGAACACCTACGGGGTGCACAGCATCCATGGCCGCGCGCCCACCTTGGCCACCGGCCTGAAGCTGGCCAACCCCGAGTTGAGCGTGTGGGTCGTGACCGGCGATGGCGACGGCCTCTCCATCGGCGGCAACCATCTGGTGCACACCTGCCGGCGCAACGTCGATCTCAACATCATCCTCTTCAACAACCGCATCTACGGGCTGACCAAAGGGCAATATTCGCCCACTTCGCCCGCGGGCCTGCGCACCAAATCCTCGCCCATGGGCGCTATCGAACAGGCGCTGAACCCGATCTCGGTGGCCCTGGCCGCGGAAGCCACCTTCATCGCCCGCACCGTGGACGTGATCCAGGATCACATGGGCGATGTCATCCAGGCCGCAGCCGCGCACAAAGGCGTCTCCTTCGTCGAGGTTTTTCAAAACTGCGTCATTTTCTATGACGGCGCCTGGGAGCCTTTCAGCGATCGCGGCATCCGCGATGACAACAACATCTATCTAGAAGCGGGAAAGCCCATGGTTTTTGGCAAAAACAACGATAAGGGCCTGATCCGCACCACCGCCGGCTTCGAAGTCGTGACACTGGGCGAGCAATACAGCCTGGCCGACCTGGCGGTGCATGATGTCACCTCCGATACAAACGCCTGGATGCTCAGCCGCCTCACCTATCCCATGCCGATGGGCGTGATCTATCAGGTGCAGCGGCCCACCTACAATGACCTGTTGTGGGGCCAGGTGGCCGCGGCCAAGACCAAAGCAGGCGCGAGCGATCTGCGCGCACTGTACAACGCCTCCGACACCTGGACGGTGAGCGATGATGGCCAGCCCGCGCAGAGCGGCATCAAAGGCGAGGTGCCGCAAGAGATCGACGAGGCTTATTTTGCCGAGGTGATGGAGCGGGTGCACGCCAATGGCGACCTGATCGACCTGCTCAGCGAGATGACGATCGAAGATCTCGACCCGCAAGGCCCGATCACGGTAGAGACGTCAGCCCGCATGGACAACGCCCTCAGCGTCATGCGCCAGAAAGATATCGGCTGCCTGCTCGTCACCAGCGCCGACCGCCACCTGACCGGCATCCTCACCGAGCACGACCTGCTGACGCGGGTGGCGGGCAGGGTGGAAAACCTGCACGAGGTGACGGTGGCGCAGTTCATGACCCCGCGGCCCACGGCGCTGCCCCTGGATGCGCCTCTGGTGGAAGCGCTGCACCTGATGTCTACCCAGGGCTTCCGCCACCTGCCGATCGTGGATGCGCACAACCTGCCCGTCGGCGTGATCTCGGTGCGCGATGTGGTGCGATTTTTGATCACCGCGATCTGACGCCGCCCTCCCTCCACCTCTCCAGGCCCTCTCGCAGTTGCCGCTGCGCAGGGGGCCTAACTTTTGCGCATTTTTTTCTATGTCTGCTGTTGCCCTCACCCATCCTGGCGCCGCGCAGGACGCTACCGCCCGCCAACGGCGCAATTTCTACCATCTCTACGCCGACATCGCCGGCTATGGCCTGCTGGCCGGCAGCACCCTGGCGTTCATCACCATCTACGCCGTCCGGTTGGGCGCGGCCAGTTGGCAGGTGGGCTTCCTCACCGCCGGCCCCGCCCTGGTCAATCTGCTGATCACGCTGCCGGTGGGGCGTTGGCTTGCCCCCCGGCCCCTGCCGCGGATGGTGTTCCTCAGTTCGCTGCTGCATCGCCTCTTCTACCCGCTGCTGATCCCGGTGGCGCTATTCGTGCCCAATGCCACGGGGCAGATCTGGCTGCTGCTGGCCGTGGTGCTGCTCTCGTCGATTCCGGGCGTGCCCCTGTCCATCGGTTTCAACGCCCTTTTTGCCGAGATCGTGCCGGAAGCGTGGCGAGGGACGGTGGCAGGCCGGCGCAACGCCCTGCTGGCCCTGACCATGTTGGTCAGCACCCTGCTCAGCGGCCAGATCCTGCGCCTGTCGGAGCCGGCGACGGGCTATGCGCTGGTATTTGTGCTGGGCGCGCTGGGCGCGGGGTATAGCTGTTATCACCTGGCGCAGTTGCGTATGGATCGGCGCGGCCCGCCATCCCCTGATACCGCGTATCAACCGTTGGGAGATGCAGCCCGCGCCGGCAGGCCGGTGCTGGCGCCCGACGCGCCCCTGCAGCGCACCTTTGCCCTGCGCAGCCTGCTGCATGTGCCCACGCTGCAACCGGGATCGGTGCTGGCGCCGCTGCGTTCCTCGTTCGGGCCTTTCATGCTGGGCCTTTTCTTCTTTCATTTCGCCCAATTTCTGCCGGGGCCGCTCTTCTCCCTCTTCTGGGTGAAGGAAGCGCGGATCGATGACGCGGCCATCAGTCTGCTGAATGCGGTGCACTTCACGATCATGCTGCTGGCTTCCCTGCCCTTGGGCCGGCTGACCCGGCGCTTCGGCAACCGCCGGCTGGTGGCCGTGGGCAGCCTGACGCTGGCCGCGTACCCTCTTCTCACAGCCGTCAGCGCCGGCATGGTCACGCTGCTGATCGCCTCGATCGTGGGTGGGGCGGTGTGGGCCATCCTGGGCGGCGCCATCTCCAACCGGCTGTTGGAGCGCATCCCGGCAGGGGATCGGCCGCGCCACCTCGCCCTCTACAACCTGGCCCTGAACGCCGCCATCCTGGTGGGGGCCATGGCCGGGCCGGCCCTGGCCGATGTGATCGGGCTGCGGCTGGGCCTGTTGACAAGCGCAGGCCTGCGCCTGTTGGCCGGGCTGGTGTTGTGGCAGGTGGATAGGTGACTCAAGTGCGTTGCACCTGCGAGGCACGCACCGGCTGGAGCAAGCGCTCACCTCGCAGGTGCAACGCACTTTAACTCATATACAACTCGTAATAGAATCCCCGCCGCGCCAGCAACTCGTCATGCGTGCCGCGCTCCACGATCTCGCCCTGATCGAGCACCAACACCTGGTCGGCGTTGCGGATGGTGCTGAGACGGTGGGCGATGACGAAACTGGTGCGCCCGGTCAGCAATTCTTCCAGCGCCGCCTGAATTTGCCGCTCGGTGCGGGTGTCCACACTGCTGGTGGCTTCGTCGAGGATGAGGATGGCCGGGTCGGCGAGGGCGGCGCGGGCGATGGCCAGCAATTGCCGCTGGCCCTGGCTGATGCCGCTGCCCCGCTCGCCCAGCACCGTCTGGTAGCCATCGGACAGGGAGTTGATGAAGCTGTCGACATGGGCCAGCTCGGCCGCGGCGATCACTTCCTCGTCGCTGGCCTCGGGGCGGCCGTAACGGATGTTGTTCATCACCGTGTCGGAAAAGAGGAAAGTATCCTGCAAGACGATGCCGATCTGCCGGCGCAGACTGGCCAGGGTGACATCCCGCACATCGATGCCATCGATCTTGACCGAGCCTGCGAGCGCATCGTAAAAGCGGGGGATGAGATTGATGATCGTGGTCTTGCCGGCGCCGGTGGGGCCGACAATAGCCACCGTCTGGCCCGGCTCAGCCGTCAGATTCACGCCTTTCAGCACCCATTCGCCGGGGTTGTAGGCCAGCTTCACGCCCTCGAAGGTGACGCGGCCCTGGATCGGCGGCATCTCGCCGGCATTCGGCTTTTCCAGGATGTCGGGGACTTCGTCGATCAGGCCGAAGATGCGCTCGGCCCCGGCGATGGCGCTCTGGATGTTCGTCCACAGCACGCTCACCTGCTGGATCGGCTGATTGAAGCGCTGGACGTAGCCCAGGAAGGTGACGATCAGTCCCAGCGAGACCACATCCCCGCCCAAGACCTGCCCACGCAACATGAGCACGCCGCCCACGCCCACGACGATGGCGATGGCCACATAACCCAGGGCTTCGAGGCTGGGGGCCAGCGCCGCGGTGAAAGCCACGGCGCGGATGTTGGCATCGCGGTTGGCGGCATTGCTCTGCCGAAAACTCTCGATGTTGGCATCTTCGCGGGAGAATGCCTGCACCTCGCGCACGCCGGAGATGCTCTCCTGCAAGTTGGCATTGACGTTGCCGATCTCCTGCCGGGCGGTGCGGAAGGCTTTGCGGGCCTGACTGCTGAACCACAGCGTGGCCACGATCATCACCGGCACCACGATCATGCTCAACAGGGCGTAAACGGTGTTCAACGTCAGCATTTTATAGACGATCCACACCAGCAGCAGCACCCCGCTCAGCACCTGCAACAGGGCAAAGCTGATCGCTTGTTGCAGGGTGTCCATGTCATTGGTGATGCGGCTCATCACATCGCCGGCCTCGTTTTTGGAATAATAGCTCAGCGACAGGCGATGGATGTGCTGGAACACCTCCTCGCGCAGGTTGCGCAACACATGGTTGCCGGCCCAGCTCATCAGATAGAATTGCAGGCCGCTGACCAGCGAGATCAACACATAGAGGCCCAGGATCACCAGCACCAGGCGGCCCAGCCCGGCGATCAGGGTATCGAGGCCGGCGTCGGCGGGCACATCGTCCCAGGTGCAGTTGGTCTGCGAGGCGGTCTCGCCCCCGGTCTGCTCGCCGAATCCGGGCAACTGGCTCAACCCGCCGGCGTCAGAGTCTGCCGCCACGCGGGTCAGGGCCGGGGCCAGATAACAATCGGTGGCCTGGCCGATCAGTTCCGGCGCGGCCACCTGCGCCCAGGTGGCGGTGACGATCAAGACTGCCACGACCAGCAGGACGAGCAGATAGGGCTTGAAATGCGCACCAAGCCGCGCCAGGGTCGCCCCCACGCGCGTCGGCTTCGAAGTTTCGGATTGTAAAAGTCGTTGTGGACCAAACATAAACGTTTCCTGATGAGCCGTTAGCCGTTAACGGTTAGCCGTTAACGGTTTGTACCGGGATGGGGTTGTCGGAAAAAAAAGGAACTGTTCTGCACGGTTTTGCGGAAGCTATGCAGCATTTTCATCCGCGTCTTCGACCAACTGACTGCTGAAGATATCGGCGTAAATGGGGTTATTTTCCATCAATTCGATATGCGTGCCCACGCCGGCCACCTGGCCCTTGTCGAGCACGACGATCTGGTCGGCGTTGCGCACGGTGCTGATGCGCTGGGCGATGACGATGCTGGTGCGCCCTTGCATCAGCTTATCCAGCGCCTTTTGGATCAGCGATTCGGTGGCGAGATCCACGCTGCTGGTCGAGTCGTCGAGGATGAGGATGCGCGGGTCCATGAGCAGGGCGCGGGCGATAGCCAGGCGCTGTTTCTGCCCGCCAGAAAGGGTGGCCCCCCGTTCACCCACCGGCGTGGCGTAGCCATCGGGAAAGCTGAGGATGAAATCATGGGCGGCCGCGGCCTGGGCCGCGGCGATCACTTCCTCGTCGCTGGCGTCGGGCCGGCCAAAGGCGATGTTGTCGCGGATCGTGCCGGTGAACAGATTCGTTTCTTGCAGGACGATGCCGATCTGCCCGCGCAGCGATTCCAGCGTCACATCGCGCACGTCAGTGCCGTCGATGGTGATCTTGCCCTCGCTGACATCGTAGAAGCGGGGGATGAGATTGATCACGGTGGATTTGCCGCTGCCGGTGGCCCCCAGCAGGGCCACGGTCTGGCCCGGCTTGACCGCAAAGCTGATGCGCGAGAGCACCGGGTCGCCGCTGTCGAAATAGCGGAAGCTGACCTCCTCGAAAGCGAGCGTGCCCGTGATGTCGGCCAGCGGCTGTGCGCCCGGCTTGTCGGTGACGTCGTTTTTGGCGTCGAGGATCTCGAATACGCGGCCGGCGCTGGCGCTGGCCTGGCTCATCTGGCTGATGATGAAGCCCAACTGGCCGATGGGAAAGAAAACGTAGACCAGATAGAGACTGAATTTCTGCCATTCGCCAAAGCTGAGGGTGCTGTCGATGATCTGGCGGCCGCCGTAATAGAGCACCGCGGCCTGGCCCAGGTTGGCAAGCAGGAAGATGAAGGGGAAGAGGAAACTGAAGACGCGCGAGACACGAATCTGCTGATCCATGAGGCTGTCGGCGGCGCTGTGAAATTTGGCCTGCTCCTGCGGCTCCCGCACAAAGGCCTTCACCACCTTGATTCCGGCCACATTCTCTTGCAAGATCGTGTTCAGGTGCGAAAGCCGCCGCTGCACCTCCGCGAAAAGGGGCTGAGCCACCGCGCCAAAGACCATGAACAGGATCAGGGCCAGGGGCAGGACGGGCAAGATGACCAGAGTCAGTTTGAGATTGGTGACCATGAGGATGATCAGCGTGCCGGTGAGCAGCACCAGCGCTTGCAACGCCATCAGCAGGCCCTGACCGATGAACACACGCACTTTTTCCACATCATCGGTGGCCCGGATCATGAGCTGGCCGGTGCGGTTGCGGTCATGATAGCTGAAGGAAAGGCGCTGGATCTTGGCGAAGATGTCGTTGCGGAAATCGAAGGCCACGCCCTGGCTCACCCGCTCGGACATGTAGGTCTGGGCGAAGGCAAAGGCCCCGCGGGCGATGGCGAACAGCACGATCAGCCCCAATGCCGTGTAGAGCGCCGCTTCCGGACGGTTGGCGAAGGCGTCGAACTGCGCTTCAGTCCATTCCAGCCGTTCCAGAATCATAGGCAGGAATTGGCCGGGAACCGTTTTGATCTGCTGGGCGATCATGCCGTTGGTGACCGCATCCAGCACGTTCTGCACCATTTGCGGCACCATGAGCTGAGCGCCCGTGCTGATGAAAAGGAAGAGATAGGCCAGGATAGCTTCGCGGCGATAGTGACCAAGCCAGCGGATGGCCCGGCCCAAGGCCTTGAAACCGCCTTTGCCTGACTCGCGGCGGGCCGGACGTGAAGATGTGCGTCGCTTGAACAAGGTGATAGCTCCTGGGTTGGTTGATTGGTTGGTTGGCTGGTTGGTTGGTTGGTTGGTTGGTTAGTTGGTTTGTTGGTTGGTTGGTTGGTTAGTTGGTTGGTCAATTAGTGGGTTGACGTGTAAACCGGCGATTCCCACCAATCTACCAATTTACCAATCTACCAATCTACCAACTAACCAACCAACTAACCAACCAACTAACCAACCAACCTACTCCCGTTCGATTTCATAGGTGTGGGACAGGCCGCCGCGGGCCACCAGGGCCGCATGCAGTCTGGTCAGCAAGTCCAACAATTGATCGATCTCCGCCGGCGAAAAATCGGCGAGAAGTTGGTTGAGAAAATCCATGTGGTCGGGCGTGGAATGGCGGATGAGGTCGCTGCCGGCAGGGGAGATGTGGATGTGGAACTGACGGCGGTCGTTGGGGTCGAGGCTGCGCTCGATCCAGCCCTGCTCTTCCAGCGAGCGCAGCAGAGAACTGATCGTGTTTTTGCTGACGTTCTGGGTTTTGCTCAATTGCGTGGGCGAGAGCGCGCCTTTGCCCATCTGCGCGGCCACGAACAGGTGCAGCAGCAAGCGCCAGCGCGGGCCTGAGAGTCCATGCTCACGCATGCGGGCGCTGACGACCATCTCATAGGCGTTGGCCAGCATCCGCGTTAGGCGCATGATCTCGACGCCGCGCGTTTCGGTGATGCCGTGCGCGGCCAACATCTCGGCAAGATGGCTGGGGCGGGAGTTGGGCATGGGCGGGATAGCAGGGGGCAGGGGGCAGGGAGGCGGCAGGTGAAGCGGTCGGAGCGCTGCGAGCGCTCCGACCGCTGGGGTCGGATCAAATCGTAACAGGCCGAATTATACGACGTGTGACGAATTTGGCAAGTGGCAGGGGTTCCAATTGTCTCCCAATCATCCTGCCAACTTGACAAGGCCCCGCCGGCATGGTGGAATGGGCAGACGACGGCAGGCCCAGCAGCGGCCGCCGCGATCATCTCACAAAGGAGTGACCTTACACATGTCTGTCCTCACAGCCCCCCCCGTCGCCAACCTGGCGGCGCATTTTATCGATCTAGAAAACACCTTCGGCGCCCACAACTACCATCCGCTGGACGTCGTCCTCACCCGGGCAGATGGGGTCTGGGTCTACGATGTCGATGGCGAGCGCTATCTCGACTGCCTCAGCGCTTATTCCGCCGTCAACCAGGGCCACTGCCACCCCCGCATCCTCTCCACCCTGGTGGAGCAGGCGCAGCGCCTGACCCTGACCTCGCGCGCGTTCTACAACGACCAGTTAGGCCCCTTCTATCAGGAATTATGCGCGTTCAGTGGCTACGAGATGGCGCTGCCCATGAACACCGGCGCCGAAGGGGTGGAAACAGCCATCAAAGCCGCGCGCAAATGGGGCTACACCCGCAAAGGCGTGCCCGCAGATCAGGCCGAGATCATCGTCTGCGCCGGCAATTTCCATGGCCGCACCACCACCATCATCAGCTTCTCCTCCGAATCGCAATACAAGGATGGTTTCGGGCCGCTCACACCCGGCTTTGTCCTCATCCCCTATGGCGATCTGGACGCGCTGGCCGCGGCCATCACCCCCAACACCGTCGCTTTCCTGGTCGAGCCGATCCAGGGCGAAGGGGGCGTGATCACGCCGCCGCCCGGCTATCTGGCCGCGGCCGCAGCCCTCTGCCGCGATCGGCAGGTGCTCTTCATCGCCGACGAGATCCAGACCGGCCTGGGCCGCACCGGCAAGCGCTTCGCCTGCGACCACGAAGGCGTGCGCCCCGATGTGATCATCCTGGGCAAGGCCCTCTCTGGCGGATTTTACCCCGTCTCCGCCGTCCTCTCCGACCGGGAAGTGCTGGGCGTGTTCCAGCCGGGCGATCACGGCTCCACTTTTGGCGGCAACCCCCTGGGCGCGGCGGTGGCCCGCACCGCCCTGCGCGTGTTGCAAGATGAAGGGCTGATCGAAAACGCCGCGCGTCTGGGCGCGTATTTGATGCAGGGCCTGCGCGATCTGGCCAGCCCGCGGGTGCACGAGGTGCGCGGGAAGGGCCTGTTGGTGGGGGTGGAACTGACCCCCGCAGCCGGGCCGGCCCGCGCGTATTGCCACGCCCTGCGCCAGCGCGGCATCCTGGCCAAAGACACGCACCACACCGTCATCCGCCTGGCCCCGCCCCTGGTGATCACCCGCAGCCAGATCGATTGGGCGCTGACCCGCATCGCCGCGGTCTTGGCCGGGTAAGAAAAGCCTGCCTCGCTCCCTCTGGGAGATTGTCGCGGGGCGCCTCCTGACCCGTCACCCTCCTGTACAGCCGTCGCGGGCTCGCCCGCGGCGGCTGTGTGGTTCCCTTGCGCACACGCGCCCCGCCGAGGTTGACCACAAGCGCCGCTTGTACTAAGATAAGTGCTGGCCGCCGTCTGCTTGCTGCTTCACTGCCCCAGACACCCGGCGGCCAATCGTCGTTCTAGCTGTTGCAACTGCCCCGGGATATCCGGTCGGGCTGTTGCGCGTTGTACCGAGTGGAGTCGTCTCCCATGCCGATTTACGAATATTTTTGTGAGACTTGCCAGGGTGAGTTCGAGGCCCGCCAGTCTTTCTTCGACAACAGCGTGCCCCCCTGCCCCACCTGCAATGGCGTGGGCCAGGTGCACAAGAAATTCTCGCCGCCTGCCATCGTCTTCAAAGGCTCCGGCTTCTATGTGACCGACAGCCGGGGCAAAAATAGCGCCGCCAGCCCCAACCGCAAGGCTGCCGGCGAAGGTGAATCCCCCGCCGCGCCTGCTGCCGCCAGCAACGGGGCCAGCGCCTCTGCCGCGGCCCCCGCGCCTGCTGCCAGCGCCAAAGATTGATCCCCTGCCATCACCCTCCGGACCTGCTAAGACCGCCATCGGCGGTCTTTTTTTTGCTCTTGGGCCGGCGCGGCGGCAACCTGATCTAAATCAGTGCAGCCGCGCCTTTGCAGCGCGACAATGGCCCCATTCGCAAGTTCTCCCCATCTGCAACGAGGCAGGTCTGGCATGTCCAACACAACTACCATTATCCATGATGTCATCATCGTCGGGGCCGGGCTGGCCGGCAGTTGGGCGGCGATGGTGGCGGCGCAGCAGGGCGTGAAAGATGTGGCTGTGCTCTCCAAAATCCACCCGCTGCGTTCGCACAGCGGCGCGGCCCAGGGCGGGATCGCCGCCGCCCTGAACAATGTGCGGCCTGTGGCGGGCACCGGCCCCCGCGGCCCGCTGGAGCAAGTCCCGCCGGGCGCGGAACCGGCCGATAGCATCGACTTGCACGTGTTCGACACGATCAAAGGCTCCGATTGGCTGGGCGACCAAACCGCCATCGAGATCATGTGCCGCGATGCCGTCGATGTCGTCTACGAATACGAACGACTGGGCTGCGTGTTCAGCCGCACACAGGATGGGCGCATCGCCCAGCGCCGCTTTGGCGGCCACAGCGCCCCCCGCGCCAACTTCGCGGCCGACTGGACCGGCCATGTGTTGCTGCACACCGCCCACGAGCAGGCCCTGCGCCACGGCGTCAAGTTCTACAGCGAGTGGTATTGCCTGGACTTGATCATCGAGGACACCATCTGCCGGGGCGTGGTGGCGCTGGATGTGCTCACCGGCGCCATCCACACCATGCGGGCCAAAGCAGTGCTGTTCGGCACCGGCGGCTATGGCCGGGCTTTCAAGATCACCTCCAACGCCTTCGCCAACACCGGCGACGGCGTGGCCATCGCCTACAACGCCGGCGTGCCGTTGATGGATATGGAATTCGTGCAATTCCACCCCACCGGCCTGTACAAACACGGCATTCTCATGAGCGAAGCCTGCCGCGGCGAGGGCGGCTATTTGCTGAACGCCCAGCAGGAACGCTTCATGGAGAAATACGCGCCCGACAAGATGGAATTGGCCCCGCGCGATCTGGTCAGCCGCTCGGAGCAGCGGGAGATCGACGAGGGCCGGGGCGTGGAGGCGGACGGGCAAGGCATCTGGCTGGATCTGCGGCATCTGGGGCGGGAAAAGATTCTGGCCCGGCTGCCGCAGGTGCGCGAGCTGGCCATCGATTTCGTCGGCGTCGATCCGATCGACGATCTGGTGCCGATCCAGCCGACGGCGCATTACAGCATGGGCGGCATCCCCACCGATGTCGATTGCCAGGTGATCGCCGATGCCAGCGGCGCGCCGGTGGTCGGGTTCTATGCTGCCGGCGAGGCGGCCTGCGTCAGCGTACACGGGGCCAATCGCCTGGGCACGAACAGCCTGCTCGAAGCCTCGGTCTTTGGCCGGCGGGCGGGCTTTGCCATCGCCGAATTCGTCAAAGGCGGGGCCAAACTCCAACCGCTTGGCGGCGACCCGGCCGCACGCCAGCGCCAGCGTGTGCGGGAGATGTTGGGGCGCGAGGGTGGCGAACTGGTCGAGGATATCGCCCAGGAATTGAAAACGACGATGACCAACAATTGCGGCATCTTTCGTGACGAAGCCAGGCTGCGGCAAGCCTGGGAAGATGTGCGGGCGTTGCAAGCCCGTTTCCGCACTGCCCGCGTCATGGACAAGAGCAGCCGCTTCAACACCGACTTGCTGGCCGCCATCGAAGCCGAGCACTTGCTCACTTTCAGCGAGGTGATCGTGGCCGGCGCGCTGACCCGCACCGAGAGCCGCGGCGCCCATTCGCGCACCGATTTCCCCAAACGCGACGATAAAAATTGGCTGAAGCACACCGTGGCCCACAAAAACGGCGCCGACGGCCCGCAACTTAGCTATAAAGATGTCGATATCGATTGGCAAAAATATCCGCCGCAGGAGCGGAAGTATTAGGTCAGTATTCAGTGTTCAGTGTTCAGTGTTCAGTATTGAGTGGTTAGTATTTAGTTTAACCAGAGCTAACAAATGAATAATGAATATCAAAAATGGAGTAAAAACGATGTCAGACAATGGAAAACATACAAACGTTATCGTCCGCATTCAGCGCTTTAATCCGGACAATGACCAGAAGCCGCGCATGCAGGACTTTCAGATCGAGTTGAAGCCGGGCACGACCATCCTCGACGCCCTGCAGGAGATCAAGACCCATCAGGATGGCAGCGTCACCTATCGCAAATCGTGCCGGCACGCCATCTGCGGTAGTTGCGCCATGAACGTGAACGGCAAGAATGAGTTGGTGTGCAAGACGCCGCTACGCGAACGCCTGGATAAAAACGGCGTGTGCACGGTGCGTCCCCTGCCCTACCTGCCCATCATCAAAGACCTGGTGGTCGATCGCACGGCTTTCTGGGAGCAATACCTGCGGGTGAAGCCCTGGCTGGCGCCCCCGCCCACGGTGCAGACCGACCGCGAGTACCGCGTTAGCCAGGAAGAGGTGGCGGCCATCCGCAACGCCGAGACCTGCATCATGTGCGGGGCCTGCTACTCCGCCTGCCAGGTCATCGCCCTGAACAAGAAATACATCGGCCCGCACGCCCTTTTGAAAGCCTTTCTGCGCGTGCTCGACCCCCGCGACGCCATCCCCGGCGAGCGTCTGGCCGACCTGGACGGCAGCGACGGCGTCTATCGTTGCCACACCATCTTCAACTGCATCGACGCCTGCCCCAAGGGCCTGAACCCGACCGAGGCCATCGAGACTCTGCGCAAGCTGGCGCAGCGTCGCCTCAAGGTCGAGGAGGAGCGGCTGGAGCGGCAGAAAACGATCACGGAGCCGATTGCGTGAAACGTGAAACGTGAAACGTAAAACGTAAAACGTCGGACAACTATCCACGCACCACGCACCACAGGAGCGTCTCATGTACAAATCCACCGGTTTCATCAGCTTTGTGCTGCGCCGTTTCACCGGCGTGGCCCTGGTTCTCTACCTTTTTCTGCACATGTGGGTGATCGGCTCGGCGCTCAGTGGTCCCGATACCTTCGATGCCCGCCTGAACATGGTGCAGACACCCTTCTTCAAGTTGGCGGAGATCGCGTTGCTGGCCGCGGTGGTCTACCACGCCTTCGACGGCCTGCGCCTGCTGATCGTGCACTATTTCAACGTCACCAACTACCGCCAGAGCCTGTTCTACGCCGCCTTCGGCATCTCCGCCATCCTCACCATCGCCGGCGGCATTCCCATCTTGCTGTTCATGCTGGAAGGATGATGTGGTACGTGGTGCGTAAAACGTAAAACGTGAAACGTCGGATAACCATCCACGCACCACGCACCACGCACCACGCACCACGCACCACGCACCACGCACCACGCACCACGCACCACGCACCACGCATCACTAAAACAGGAACCCAATAATGAGAATTTTTCAATTACAGCGTTTCAGCGCCATTGCGCTATTGGTATTTCTCACCATACACATGATTGTTGTGCATTATCCCCCCTTCCACATCGACTTTGCGCAGATTCTAATCCGTCTGGAAAACCCGGTATGGAAGGCGATCGACATCGCTTTCCTGGGGGCGGTGCTGATCCACGCCCTCACCGGCGCTTACATGGTCGTTACCGATGTGGAGCGGGTCTACAGCTATCGCAAACCGCTGGCCTGGGCCGCGATCGTGATCGGCATCCTCGCCTTCGCCTACGGTTCGGCTACCATTTGGGCGTTTCGCATGCCCGCTTGAAGGGTGGTGGATAGCGGATAGTCACGGAAACCCTGCGCGGGCGCTGGGTTCAGGGCAAGGGCCGTTCTATCCTGACTGAAGATCGCCGGGCAGGGTGAGCCTCTCCCCCGCCAACGGCACCAGAATCCGCCCGGCAAAGGCCGCCGCCGCCTCGGCCCGCCACGCCTCCCGGTCGCCGGCCAGGCGGTGCACCAGGGCCAGGCTTTTGGCGCCCGCTTGCTGGGCGATGATCCCGGCGGCGCGGGCGCTGGAATGGATGCCCTCCCCGCCGGCTTTGTCTGCCTCCAGAAACGTGGCCTCGTGGATCAGCAGATCCACGCCCGCGGCCAGTTGCGTCACGCATTCGGTGGGCGCGGTGTCGCCCGAATAGCAGAGCGAAAACGCAGGCGCGCCATCGGTCGGGGCGAAATCCAGGCGCAGGGCGTAGGCCGGCAGGTGGCTGTGATGCACCAGCGCGATCTGGGCAGTGACGTCGGGTAATCCCGGCCAAAGGTGCGGCAGCATCACCGGCAGGGGATGAAAGGTGAGATCTTCGATCAGCCTGGCCGCGTAGCCCGGATAGGCGATGTCGAGCAGCGCGCGCCAGGCGTCGAGCACTTTCGGGGCCGCGGCGATCAGGCGGGGGCGGTGATGAAAGAGGAGCATGAGGCTGCCCAGGGTGTGATCGCCATGCTGGTGGCTGAAGTAGATGTGGCTGACCTCGTCAGGCGAGACGCCGGCGCCCTGGAGTTGCGCCATCAGCCCCGGCCCGGCATCGAGCAGCACGCCCGCCTGCCCGCGCCGGATGAACAGGGCGGTATGATCGCCCGGAACCGCCGGCCGAATCGCGCCAATGCCAAGGAAGATGAGTTCGGTCATGTGGGGATTGGTAGGTTGGTTGGTTGGTTGGTTGGTTGGTTGGTTAGTTGGTTAGTTGGTTGGTTGGTAAATTGGTAGATTGGTGGGTTGACGTGTAAACCGGCGATCCCCACCAATCTACCAATCTACCAACCAACCAACCAACTAACCAACTAACCAACCAACTACAACAACCCCACCCGATCGTTGAATTCGTCGATCAGGGCGTCGATCTCGTCGGTATGGCGATGGATGCTGGGCCAATAGTCGTCATCGTACCATTGCGCCTGGATCTCAGCATAGGTCTTGCCTTGCTGCTCCACCCAGGTGTAGTACTTGAGATTGTGCACGCGTTTGCGGTCGTAGTAACTCAGCTCGAGCATGTTGTCGAGGCCGGCGCCGAGCAAGTAGCGATGGAAGCGGGCCGCGGCATCCTGCGGGGTGAATTCGCCCTCTTTCTGCCGGTATTCGACCATGCGACTCATGTACAGATCCATCGAATCGGTGGCGACGGTGGCGATGATATCGTGCGAGCCCATCTCGTAATATTTCGCCATCTTGACCGCGGTCAGCATATTGGCGATGCTGGAGATGCCCAACAGGGGCAGCTGCGCCACCAGATCGGCCGGGACGCCCTGCTGCACCAGATACGCCTGACCCGCCGGCTCGTTGAACAGCCGCATCAGGCCAATGGTGGCGGCGTCATCCAGCGCCACCAGCATGTCGGTGTTCTTGACATTGTGGATCCAGGGCACATGCTTGTCGCCGATGCCTTCGATGCGGTGTTCGCCGAAGCCATTGCGCAACAACGTGGGGCACTGCACCGCCTCCGCCGCCGCGATCTTGCTGTTCGGGAACTGCTCTTTCAAGTAATCGCCGAAGGCGATGGTGCCGGCAGAACCGGTGTTCGAAGCCATGCCCCGGTACCGGTCATTCGGGCCCATGATCTGCTTCAACACCTCATGCACCGCCGGCCCGGTCACTTCATAATGCCACAGATAGTTGCCAAATTCATCGAATTGATTAAAAATGACCACATCCTGGCCCGATCGCCGCAGTTCCCAACACTTGTCGAAGATCTCTTTCACATTGCTTTCTGATCCGGGGGTTTTGATCACCTCGCCCGCCACCGCGGCCAGCCAGTCGAACCGCTCCTGGCTCATGCCTTCGGGCAGGATGGCGATCGATTCGCAGGCCAGCAGGTGGGAATCGTAGGCGCCTCCGCGGCAATAGTTGCCGGTGCTGGGCCACACCGCCTTCTGTGTGGTCGGATCGAACTGGCCGGTGACCAGGCGGGGCGCCAGACAGCCGAACGCCGCCCCCACCTTGTGCGCGCCGGTGGGGAACCACTTGCCCACCAGCAAAATGATGCGGGCGTCGACCCCGGTCAGAGCGCTGGGCAGCTCGATGTAATTGACATCGCCGAAACCGCCGCCATGCTCCTTGGGTTCATTGCGCCAGGTGATGCGGAAAAGATTGAGCGGGTTCAAGTCCCACAGCCCCACAGTGGCCAGCTCCTGTTTGATCTTGTCCGGGATGAGACTGGGATCGCGCATCTGCTTGAACGTGGGGATGATGATAGTGCGTTCGCGAGCGCGTTGCACGGCCTTGGCCAGAACAGCTTCGTTTTTGGTGAGATTGATTAATTCTGTCATGGTGGTTGGGTTGGGTTGGTTGGTTAGTTGGTTTGTTTGTTGGTTGGTCAATCGAACTCGTTCAGCCAGCGTATCTGATTTTTTAGCTGGTCGGCTGCGGTGCTCTCCAGCAGTTTTCTCAACCTGGTTATCGCTGTAGAAAGAGTGCATTTTGTTGTCAAGATTATTCCAAAATGATCCTTTTTAGAAAGCGTATATTATTTATGGAGATTAACAAAGTCACGGATATTATTAGTTAAAACGGCGCGCTGATGAGCAATAGCAAAACTGAATTGTATATCGTCCTCTTCCGTATTCATTCTCAGTTTGTACGAATTAACAACATCATAACCATATTCTCGCAAAGCTCGTGCTATTCGCCAACTCAAATTCTCATTTAGATAGATTTTAGGCAGGGCAATCGCATCTAATATGTCAAGTAAAAATGTAAATAAAATTACTTTTTATGATTCGTCAAATTCATTTTCTGGCTACGGTCATCGTAAGAAGT
>JABWBG010000298.1 GCA_013360575.1 Caldilineales bacterium | reverse complement strand
GATCGCCAGCGCCGCGGCCGCGGGCAGCAACAGCAGCAGGCCCCACGCCCACAGCGGCGCCAGATCACCCTCCAGATGGCCGAGGAGGAAGGCGCTGAGGTGGCGGCCCACATAGGGCAGCAGTGCCAGGGGCGTGTCATTGTCCTGTACCACTTTGTAGGCCACGTAATCGAGCAGTTTGGGGCCGGCGTAGAGCAGCCAGGGCAGATAGAGCAGGCCCGCGGCCAGGAAGGGGGCCGGCCAGCGCCGCCGACGAGGCCGCGGGGCCAGCGCCATCCACAGCCCCTGGGCCAGGGGCAGCAGCGCAAAATAGTAGAGGGTGTACAGCCCGCCCAGCAGGCTGAGCAAGTAGACCACGCCAACGCCGCGGCCGCGGCGCGCCTGTATCCAGCGCCAGCCGCTCCACAGCGCCGCCAGGCTGAAGGTGGCGGCCAGCCCGTACATGCGCACCTCCTGGCTGTAGAAGATGGCCAGGGGATTGACCGCGACGATGGCCGCAGCCAGCAGCCCGGCGCGGCGATCGAACAGATCTCGGCCCAGCAGATAGGCCAGGGGGATGGCGGGCAGGCCGGCAGCGAGGCTGAACAGCCGCAATGACAGGGGTGCGAACCCGAATAGCTGCGCCCACAGGTGCAGCAACGCGTAGTACAGGGGCGGGTGGATGTCCTGCGCGGTCAGCCGCAGCATATCGGGCAGGCTGTGCCCGGCAAACCAGACCGAATAGCCCTCGTCCCACCACAGGGGCTGAAAATCCAACCGCAGCACGCGCAAACCCAGCCCCAGCAGGATCAGGGCGGGCAGCAACAGGGGGGGGCGGGCAGGGCGGGGCATGAGGCGCAAAAAAGGGGGCCGCATCCTCCCCGGCGCGGCCCCCTGATCTCGTAAGTTACTGCGCTGATTGGAAGCCGATGAAGACTTCGCGGCGCTGGTTGCCCGGCTGGGTGGTGAATTCGACGACCGGCGATTGGATGCCTCCGCCGCTGTCGATCAAGTAGACCGCCAGATCGGCGATGCCGGGGTCGGGCAGTTCCAGCTTGATGTTGTAGAGCTGGCGGTTGCCGAATCCGGGCGGCGCGGAGTACTGGAAGACGTTGCCGGAGGGATCGCTGGTGGCGATAGCGACGCCAGCCCGGCGCACTTGCAGCCGCCAGCCCGGCAGCGGGGTGTCATCGATCCCACTCTCGCGGTAGACCTTGATCCACAGAGTGACCCAGGGGTTGTTGGTGGGCATGAAGATCGGCCCTTCCCCGCGGTAGAAGAGGGGGGGCGGGGTGGAGGTCGGCGCCGGCGTGGGCGTGGGTTCGGGCGCGGGCGCACTGACCGGCGTGGGGGTGTCGATATAGGAGATGACGATCTCGTCCAGGGGGCCGAGGATCTCGACCAGATCGTCCCGCAGCCAGCCGGTCTGGTCGTCGGCCAGACAACAGATCTCCCACCAGTCGCCCTCCGGGTTGGTGCTGAGGACGTCGAACGTTTCCCCTTCCAGGGCTTCGCCAATGCGGGGGAAGCGGGTGCTAGGCCCGGCGCGCACGTTGACGCTGGGCCGGATCACCCGCGCCTGCGTCTGCATCGCCGGATCGGCTTCTTCTTCCCATGGCGTTTCCAGGGCAAAGGGCGTGGCCTCGCTGGTGGGGGTGAGGGTGGATGTGGGCGTGGGTGTGAGGGTGGATGTGGGCGTGAGGGTGGGCGTGGGTGTGAGGGTGGCCGTGGGCAGCAGGGTGGGCAGCAGGGTGGGGAAGGGGGTGGGCGTGGGGGCCACGACCAGCCGCCCCACGCTGGCGCAGCCCAGGCTAAAGAGCAAGAGCAGGCCCAGGAGGGGCCAGATCAGAGGGTTGCCCGTGCGGGCGGCGGGGTGTGGGTGCACAGAGGGAGGTGGAGGGGATGGTTATTTCCGTTTGTAACGGACGTACATTTCTTGATTTTGGTCGCCGGCGATGAGGGTGAAGGTGGCGGGCGGGCCGACCGCGACGCCGCTGCCATCGACCAGTTGCACTTGCCAGGCGCCGGCAGGGGCAACGGCAAACTCGACTTTCAGGTTGGTGAGGCGCTGGCGGTCGCCGGCAATGGGCCAGGTGTGGCTGGGCTGGCCGCCGGCGGAGAGGCCGGTGACCGGCAGCTCGTTGCCATTCTGTTTGACGCGCAGGCTGTAGCCGCCCAGCGCGGTCTCGCTGCTGGAGTAGACGTAGAGGAAGATGCGAACGATATTGGATTCGGGGAATTGCTCCTGGCTCTCCAGGTTGAAGGCGAAGCTGGGGACGGGGGTGGGCGTGGGCGCGGGGGTGTTGGTGGGCCGGGGCCGGGCGGTGGGCGGCGGGGTGGGGATGTCGGCGGCGACGGCCACGCTGTTGACATCGCCCACGACCTGTGTCCAGCGGCTGTCGTTGATCACCCAGGCTTTGGCGCCGTTGGAGGTTTCAAGCTGCACCCAGGACGCGGTCTGGTTGCGGGCGAGGATGGGGAATTGCTGACCGCCGCGGGCCTGTCCCACCTGGCTGTAATTGGTGCCCGGCCCCGAGCGCAGATTGACCACGCTGGCGGAGACCCGGATCTGCGGCGCGGCAGGGGTGGCAGTGGGCGGCGGGGCCGCGGGCGTGTCGGTGGGGGGCGGGGCCGCGGGTGTGTCGGTGGGGGGTGGGATGGGTGTGTCGGTGGGCGGCGGCGGAATGGGGGTGTCGGTGGGCAACGGGATGGGCGTGGGCGTCGCCTCTCGTACCGGGGTGGGCGTGAAGGTGGGGTGCAGGGTGGGACGTTCGGCGACGGGGGACGCGTCCGGCTCGCGCCCGGCCAGAGAGGCGGTCAGCGCACAGCCCAGGCTGACAAAGGCCAGCAGCAGGACGAGCAGGACAAGGCGAGAAGGGTATGAACGCATCGGTGTGGCTCCTGTGTGGGATGGGGAGGCCAGTATAGCACGCCGCGGGGATGGCGAGAAAAGGTCGGCGTGGGTTGGTAGTCTGCCTGGCGATCGGTTTTTGGTGGTGCGTGGGGCGTGGTGCGTCGCGCGGTCTGCTCCAATGATTTGGCAGGTGGGCCGCGTCTGGGGTAAACTAAGCCCCAGTCACATTGAAACGAGGCGTGTTTTTGACGATAGACTATAGACGATGGACGATGGCAAACACGATCTAATCGTCTCTCGTCTCTCGTCTATAGTCTATAGTCCATCGTCCATCGTCTCCCGTCTGCTGCATCGCACCGGCCCTGTTGTGGCCGGTCTTCTATATCTATTGGAGGACCTTTTTTCATGGAAGTTCTGCTCAAACAAACCATTGCGGGCCTGGGAAATGCCGGCGAAATCCACAAAGTCAAGGCCGGCTATGCCCGCAATTATCTCATCCCCCGCGGCCTGGCCCTGCCCGCCACGACCGGCCTGCGCAATCAGGCCCAGCAGCTTCAGGATGCGGCGGAGCGCCGCCGCCTGCGCGAGATGAAATCGGCCCGCGATCTGGCCGACCGCATCAGCGCCATCACCCTGACCTTCCAGGCCCGCGCCGGCGAGAGTGGCCGGCTGTACGGCTCGATCACGGCCGCCACCATCGCCGAAGCCCTTTCCGCCAAATTGGGACAGGAAATCGACCGCCGCCGTCTGCGCCTGGAGCATTCTCTGCGCGATCTGGGCGAGCATGATCTGCTGCTGCACCTGACCCAGGGCGTGGATGCCACGTTCAAGGTCGTGGTGACGGCGGAAGGCGAGTTGGAGCGGGACGCGCTGAGCGCGGCAGAACTGGAAAAAGCTGCGGAAGCGCAAGGCGTGGCGCTGGAGGATGAGGCCTGAGCCGCCGCGGCGTTGTAGGCCATTGCATCGACAACCGCCGGCCCCCTGCACAGGGCCGGCGGTTTTTTTTATGACTCTGGTCAGGGTGGGGGCAGGGTCAGATCGAGCAGGATCAGGTTCTCGAAGCCGCCGCCGGGGAGGGGGCGATAGAGGATCACGCGCACCGCGTCCGGCGCGGGGGCGGCGGGCAGGATGAACCGGAAAGCCGCGGCCACGATCTCGCCGGGGCGCAGGGATGTGGTGGGCGTGAAGCTGGCCGCGGGCGCGGCTTGATCGCTCTGCGCCGCCTCCTCCCCCCCGATCAGCAGACGGGCGCTCAAGGCCCAGTCTTGCTGCGGGGCCTGCTGCGCGGCCAGGGCCAGGCGCAGACGCCACACCCCCGCCTCCGGGCCGGTGAGGAGTTCGAATCCGGCCAGATGCAGGCCATCGCCCAGGGGGACAGAGGCCGCGGCCATGGGCGGCGGCGGGGGCAGCGCGGCGGGCTGGGCCAGGAGCAGGGCGTCGCTCCAGGCTGTATAGCGCAGGGGCAG
>JABWBG010000297.1 GCA_013360575.1 Caldilineales bacterium | reverse complement strand
GGCCACATCCTCGGCATCATCAACCCACCGGTGAAGCCGCCCAAGCGCCGCTACTGGGTGGCAGGCGCACATCGCACCGACAAGCCGCAACACTGGCGGATGTTGCCGGATTCAGTGGCCTGCTTCTGGCCGCGGGCCTGGGTCTGGCCCTGCTGCGCGGGCGGCGGCCTTGACACCATCGCGGCCCCACCCTATACTTTCCCTGCACGCGCCCTCGTAGCTCAATGGCCAGAGCGTCGGTCTTCGGAACCGCAGGTTGGGGGTTCGAATCCCTCCGAGGGTACCAAGAGAGACAGCTACGCGGTCAATGGCGACTGCGTAGCTGTTTCTCTTTATTGCCGAAAACCCACAAAAATATCCAATACTAAATACCTGACACTTTGAAGATGAAGATAATCCCCCGTTACGGTCATTTCAACTGGATTGCGCCCTTTTACGACCGCGTGTTCGGGGCCATGGATCATGATGCCCTCTTTGCCCACCTGGCCGCCGCGCCCGGCGACGTGGCGCTGGACATCGGCGGAGGCACGGGCCGGGTGGCGCAACGGCTGCGCGGGCTGGGCGTACAGGTCATCGTCGTCGATCCCTCGCCCGGCATGCTGCGCCACGCCCGTATCAAAGGCCTGCCCGCGGCCCGCGCCCTGGCTGAGCGCCTGCCCTTTGCCGGCGATAGCATCGACCGCATCTACATCGTCGACGCCTTCCACCATTTCGCGCAGCAAAAAGAGGCCGCGCTCGACCTCGTCCGCATCCTCCGCCCCGGCGGGCGGCTGGTGATCGAAGAGCCGGATCTGCGGCGGCTGGCGGTCAAATTCGTGGCCCTGGCCGAGAAGGCGGCCCTGATGCAGAGCCATTTCTACAGCCCGCCGGCGCTGGCCGATCTCTTCATCGCTGCCGGCGCCGAACTGGTCGCCATCACCCCCGACCGCATCAGCGCCCATGTGGCGCTCACCAAAAGCTAGATCGAAATCGCCTCACAGTTGACGATGGACGATAGACGGCGGACGGTTGCCCGCGCGAACGTCTGGTCTCAATCACACTCCAAGACCTGAAAACCATGAACGAAACCACCGTGCAATGGATTGATGAACTCACCTTTACCGCCCAAACCGGCTCCGGCCATCAGATCATACTGGATGGCGGCAGGGAGGCAGGCGCCTCGCCTATGGAGATGCTGCTGGTGGGCATGGCCGGCTGTACGGCCATCGATGTCGTCCACATCCTCCAGCGCCAGCGCCAACCCCTGACCGGCCTCACCGTCCGGGTGCAGGGCGAGCGGGCCGAAGATCATCCCAAGGTGTACACCCACATCAGCGTCGAATATGTGGCCCGCGGCGCGCTGGACGCGGCCAAGGTGCAGCGCGCTATCGAACTGTCCGAAGAGAAATACTGTTCGGCCTCGGCCATGCTGGGCGTCGTGGCCCGGATCGAGAGCCGTTTTCGCATCGAGCCGGACTGAGCGCCCGCGCGGGGGTTACAATTCCAGGGCCAGTTGCCCGCTGCGCCGCGGGGGCCGCGCCTGCCCGGGGCTGCGCGGGGCCAGACGGCTGCGGATCTCCTCGATCCGCGCCTGCATCTGCTGGCGATAGGCCATGGGCGCGTCCTGGCTGGCGCCAAAGGCTGCCCGGTAGGGCCTGATCAGTTCGGGGTGATGCTGCTGCAAAAAGCCGAAGAGCGCGCCGCGGGTGGGGCCATACAGCCGCAGCGTCTGGTGAAAGGCGATCTCGGCCCCATGATCATACGCGGCGGTGAAGAGCGCGGTCAGCGCTTCCACGCTGTCGGTGAGGCCGGGGAGGATGGGCGCGGCGGCCACGGAAACGGGCACGCCCCCCGCGGCCAGGGCCTGCACGGCCCGCAACCGCTGCTGCGGGCTGGGCGCGTCCGGCTCCAACTGCCCCGCCAGCGTTTCATCCAGGGTTGTGATTGACATAATCAGACGAAAGCCGGCAGCCTCGGCCAACTCGGCCATCAGATCCGCGTCGCGCAGGGCCAGGGTGTTCTTCGTCACCAATGTGGCGGGAGTGATCTGTTGGCGCAGTAGGCGCAGCGCGGCTTGCGTCAGGCGATAATGCCCCTCCGCCGGCTGGTAGGGGTCGGTGGCCGTGCCGATGTGCACCCGCTGGCGACGCCAGCCGGGCCGGCGCAGGTCCGCGGCCAGGGCCGCGGCCAGATTCCGCTTCACGAACAACGTCCGGGCGAAGTCGGTGGTGGGGTTCAGCTCCAGATAGGTGTGGGTGTAGCGGGCGTAGCAATAGACGCAGTCATGCTGGCAGCCGCGGTAGGGGTTCAGCGACCAGTGGCCGCCGGGCACGCGCATCCCACCCATGCGGGTGAGCGCGGACTGCACATCGATCTCGATAAAACGGGTGCGGGGCATCTCTGCGGGGAACATGGGAGGAGTGTAGAATAGAACAGATGTTCTTGTCAAGGCAGACACGCTCCCCCCTGCCCCCTTGCCCCCCGACCACTGACCACTGACCACTGAATACTGAACACTGAACACTGACCACTGACCACTGACCACTGAATACTGCCCCCCTGCCCCCTGATCGATTCTTGCCATGTCAGCCCGCCCCCGGTATAATAGCGGCCAGGTATCTCCACACAGAACTGAGCGCACCGCCTCAGTTCTTCTTTTTTTGTCCTCCGGGCCTGGCGCACACTGTTGGCGGCGCCTCGCCCTTTTTTTGCATCCCTTCACCGGTTTCACGGAGTTTTCACGCTGTCCATGAGCAGAAACGAACAAGATCAGGCGGTGTATCTCACCGCCGAGGGTCTGGAAAAATTGAAAGAGGAGCTGGCCTGGCGCACCCAGGTGCGGCGGCCGGAGATCTCCCAACACATCGCGGCAGCGATCAAGGAGGGCGATCTATCGGAAAACGCCGGCTATGACGAGGCCAAATATCAGGCAGGCATGAACGAAGGCCGTATTCTGGAGTTGCAGGCCCGGATCAAGCAAGCGGTGATCATCCGCGAGAAGAACGGCCCCGCCGAGCAGGTCGAGATTGGGCGCACTGTCACCCTCGCCGACCTGGAATTTGGCGATCATGAGCGTTACACCATCGTCGGGCCGACCGAGGCGGATCCCAGCAATGGCCGCATTTCGCACAAATCGCCGATCGGCGAGGCGCTGTTGGGCAAGCGGGTGGGGCACGCCATCACGGTCACTACGCCCGGCGGCACGGTGCAGTTCAAGGTCGTTCACATCGATTAGGTGCAAATATGAGCGAATCTGGCGGTCTGGCCACCGAACAGGAACGGCTCGACCAGGAACTCGCCCGCCGTGAGAAGCTGGAACGGCTGGCAGCGGCGGGGATCGATCCCTATCCGCCCCGCGTGCAGCGCACGCACAGCGCGGCTGCGGCCATCGCTGCCTTCCAGGCGGGCGATCTGGCCGGGGACGAGGTGGTGCATCTGGCCGGGCGGCTGCTGTCGCGGCGGGTGATGGGCAAGCTGACTTTTGCCCACATCGAAGATGGCACTGGCCGCGTGCAGATCATGGTGCAGCGTGAGGCCCTGGGCGAGGAGCAGTACAACGGGTTCTTCAAAAGAGATCTGGATCTGGGAGATTTTATCGGCGTCAGCGGGGTGATGACCATCACCCGCACCGGCGAGGTGAGCTGCCTGGCCGCGAGCGTGACGCTGCTGGCCAAGGCGCTGCGGCCGCTGCCCGATAAGTGGCACGGTCTCAGAGATGCCGAACGCCGCCAGCGCCAGCGCTATCTCGACCTGCTGGCCAATCCGGAAACGCGCGAGCGCTTCCGCACGCGGGCCGCGGTGGTGCGGGCGCTGCGCACCTATCTGGACGGCGAGGGCTTCCTGGAGGTGGAAACGCCGATCTTGCAGCCTGTGTACGGCGGGGCCGCGGCCGAGCCTTTCGTCACCCATCACAATCATTTGCATCAGGATCTCTATCTGCGGGTCAGTTTCGAGTTGTATCTCAAACGCTTGCTGGTGGGGGGGCTGGAGCGGGTGTATGAGATCGGGCGTGATTTCCGCAACGAGGGCATCAGTTTCAAGCACAATCCGGAGTTTACGCAGCTCGAATTCTACGAGGCCTACGCCGATTATGAGGATGTGATGCGTCGCACCGAGGCGATGCTGGCCTTTGTGGCCCAGGAGGTGACGGGCGGGCTGCAACTGCCCTGGGGCGATGATACGATCGATTTTACGCCCCCCTGGCCGCGCATCCCCCTGCGCCAGGCCATTCGCGAGGCTTCGGGCATCGATTACGAGGACTACGCGGACGCGGACGCGCTGCGCGCGGCCATGCGGGCGCGGGGCCTCGACGCGGCCGGCGACGCC
>JABWBG010000296.1 GCA_013360575.1 Caldilineales bacterium | reverse complement strand
ACCAGCGCCACCTGCGGCCCGCCCTCCGGCTCGTGCAAGATGTAGCCGCCCCGCTGCACGCCCTCGGCCTGCGCCGGCGTGGTCAGCGTGGGCAAATTCTGGCGGGTGAGCACCAGGGCGGTGGGGCCATGCCGGCGGGCGAGGGCCAGCTTCCAGGCCTGCGCGGTCTCGTTGCCGTCGGCGGGGCGCGCCACGGCCAAATTCGGTATGGCCCGCAGCGCCGCCAGATGCTCCACCGGCTGATGTGTAGGCCCATCCTCGCCCACGCCGATGCTGTCATGCGTCCACACGTAGATCACGCGCAGGCCCATCAGCGCAGCCAGCCGCACACTCGGCCGCATGTAATCGGAGAACACGAAAAAGGTGCCGCCGTAGGGAATGATGCCCCCGTGCAGGGCCATGCCGTTGAGAATGGCGCCCATGGCATGCTCGCGCACGCCAAAGCGCAGATAACGCCCGCTGAAATCGCCGGTTTTCACATCCGCCTCCCCCTTGATGTCGGTCTTGTTCGAGGGCGTGAGGTCGGCGGAGCCGCCGATCAGCTCGGGCAGGGCCGCGGCGATGGCGTTCAGCGTCTCGCCAGAGGTGGCGCGGGTGGCTTTTTTCACATCGGGGCCATAGACGGGCAGGGCCGCTTCCCAGCCTTCCGGCAATTCCCCGGCCATCACCCGCTGCAACTGCGCGGCTGCAGCAGGATGCGCACCCGCGTAGGCGGCGAGGCGCGTTTGCCAGTCCGTCTGCCAGGCCGCGCCGCGGCCCTGCGCCTGCCGGAAGAAGAAAAGCACATCCTCAGGGATAAAAAAGCGCGCTTCAGGGGGCCAGCCCAGATTGCGTTTGGCCGCGGCCAGCTCCGTTTCGCCCAGAGGCTCGCCGTGCACGTGCGCGGTGCCCTGTTTGGTGGGCGCGCCATAACCGATGGTGGTGCGGCAGAGGATCAGCGTGGGCGCGTCGTTCTGCTTTTGCGCCTTGCGGATCGCTTTGGCAATGGCCTCTCGGTCATGTCCATCCACCTTGATCGTCTTCCAGCCGTAGGCCCGGAACCGCCGCGCCCGATCCTCGCTGAAAGTGATGCGGGTGGGGCCGTCGATGCTGATCTCATTGTCGTCGTACAGCCAGATCAGCTTGCCCAGGCGCAGATGCCCGGCCAGTGATGCTGCTTCTGCCGTCACCCCCTCCATCAGATCGCCGTCGGTGACGATGGCATAGGTGAAATGATCGATGATCGGCTGGCCGGGGCGATTGTACCGGGCCGCCAGCAGGCGCTCGGCCAGGGCCATGCCCACAGAATTGCCTGCGCCCTGTCCCAACGGGCCGGTCGTCGTCTCCACGCCGGGCGTGTGTCCCCATTCGGGGTGGCCGGGCGTCTTGCTGCCCCACTGTCGGAAGCGTTGGATCTCGTCCAGCGGAAGGTCGTAGCCGCTGAGATGCAGCAGCGCGTAGAGCAGCATCGAGCCATGGCCGCCGCTGAGCACGAAGCGATCGCGGTTCCACCAGCCTGGATCCGCGGGATTGTGGCGCAAGAACTGCGTCCACAGCACGAAAGCCGCGTCGGCCATGCCCATGGGCAGGCCGGGATGGCCGCTGTTGGCCTGTTGCACCGCGTCGGCGGCCAAAAAGCGGATGGTGTTGACGCTGCGCTGGGCCAGATCGCCGGTGAGGGGGGCGGGCGGCTGCGGGGCGGGGGTGCTGGTGGATGGGGTCATGATGGAGCCTCGGAAAAAGGGGGGGATGGAGGGAGATGGGCGCGGCCATTTTCCTGACGCCCTCAGCCGCGCCTACCTTACGGGGCAGGCTTTTTTTAAGCGGTCAGGCGCTCAACCGCGTCGGCAGCGGCCGCGACGCCGCCCAGCGCCTGCATCTGCGCGGCCAGGGCGGCGGCGTTGGCCCTGAACGGGGGGTCGTACAGGATCTGGGCCAGGGTGAGGGGGGCGTTGGCAAGATTGAAATCGCGGGGGCGGATGCCGTAGCCCACCCCGCTCTGCGTGACGCGGGCCGCCTGTGACCACTGATCTCCGGCGTGGGGCACGGCGATCTGGGGCAGGCCGTGAAGCAGGGCGGCATGGGTGGTGCCGACCCCGCCATGGTGCACGACCGCGGCCATGTGCGGCAACACCTGGGCAAAATCGACCCAGGCTTCCACCTGGCAGCCGGGGGGCGCGGCCTCTTGCAGGCTGGCCAATAGCAGCGGGGTGCGCCTGCCCACCGCCAGCAGGGATGCCGCGCCGGCCATGACCGCGCTCTCCGCGGCCAGGCGGAAGAAGGTTTCGTCATCGCTGAAGGTGGAGCCGAGGGTAACGAGCACACGCAGGCGGCCCTCGGGGCCGGGAGCATCCGAGATGCGGGGCGCTGCGCCGCCGCAAAACAGGGTCTGGCTGCCGATGTCCGGCAGGTCGGTGTACCAGTCGCGGCAGAAGAAATCGAGATGCAACTGCGGCGAGCGGGGCGTGCCTCCGGCCAGATCCCAATACGCGCCGGCCACCTGCGCCCGTTCCAGCAGTTGCTGGATCAAGCTGGCCGCGGGATGGCCGAACTCGGCGGGGGGCAGCGCGGGCCGGCCCACGATCACGAGGGGCAATCCCAGCTTTTCGGCCAGCAGCACGCCCGCGGCCGCGTACGGCTCGGCCAGGATCACCTGCGGACGCAAGGCCGCGGCCAGGTCGAGCAGTTCGGCCAGGGCTGCCAGCACCGTATCGGGGTTGAGCCACACAGCCAGCGCCCGTTGCTGTCGCCGCGCTTGCCGTTCCGCCGGCCCCAGGCGCGGGGGCAGAGGGAGCAGGTCATGCCACCAACCGCTGACCGCGAGGGGTGCGAAGGTCAGGCCGCGCGCCTGCACCATCTGCTGCACCCCTTCGCCGCTGGCCCACACCATCCGGTGGCCGCGGCGGGTCAGTTCCACCGCCGTGGCCAGATACCCGCCCCAATCGAGATGGCCGGGCAGGTCGATGGAGACGCACAGTCCGCGCATCAGGTCAGGCGAATGTCGCGCACGTCGATGCTGAGGTCGGCCAGGACATCGGCCACCTGCTGCTCGGTCACGTCCTGCACTTTCAGGGTCACCAATTCCCCTTCGCCATCGGTGTCGGGGATGGTGACCAGGCTGACGAAGTAAGCGCCCAGGTTGGTGAGGGCGTTGATCACGTCGGCCAGCATGCCGCGCATTTCCGGCATCTCCAGGGTGACGCGCACGCCATGCTGCCGCGCGCCCAGGGCCATCACGCCCACGCGGAAGAGGTCGCGCAGGGTGATGATGCCCACCAGTTCTTCCCCGTCCAGCACGGGCAGGGCCGTGATCTGGCGGTCGATCATGACGCGGGCCGCTTCTTCGATGGCCATGTCTGGCGTGGCGGTGAATGGGTTTTTGATCATGCAGTGCTTGACCGACCCTTCGCCCACCAGGCGGTGCCAGTTGACGATGCCCACCAGCCGTTCCCCTTCCATCACCGGCAGGCGGTGGAAGTCGGACATGGCCAGGAGGTTGCGCACCTCGGTCACGCTGGCGTTGCTTTGCACAGTGACGATGTCACGGGTCATGAAATCTTTGATCAACATGTGATTCCTCGATGGTTTGATTTTTTTTAACGCAGAAGATTTTTAACGCAAAGACGCTAAGAAACGCAAAGGAACGCAGAGGGTTTTTAACGCAAAGACGCAGAGGGGCGCAGAGATGCGCAGAGGGTTTTTGATTTTTTTATTTTATTCAATTTAGCTGGTTTTGTAGTTATAAAATAAAGCGATCGTCTTCGCAATGAAAGATCAAGTGAACTATTACATAAAAAATATTTTCTTTGCGTTCCTCTGCGTCCCTTTGCGTCTTTGCGTTAAAAAATCTCTGCGTTTCTTAGCGTCTTTGCGTTAAAAAACCTCTGCACTCAAATTATCTCCCTCCTATCTCCTGAAACACAGCCAGGGCCAGATCGGGGCGGCCCGTGAGGATGCCGTCAGCGCCGAGATCGAGCAGGCCGCGCATCTGCGCCGGGTCGTCGGTTTCGTAGAGCACTTTTTGGTTGAAGCGGTGGGCCGCGGCGATGATACGGGCGCTGCTGACCGCAAGCGGGCCGGAGGGGGCGGGCAGGAGATAGAGATCGGAGAGGGGGCGATGGAAGCGATCCAGATGCAGGCGGGTGAGCAGGAAGAGGAACTGCGTCTCGCGGGGGCCGGCGACGACGCCCAACTGGGGGAAGGCGCCGCGCAACTGCCGCAGGCTGTCCGCGCCGGCATTGGCAACGAGGGTGCGGTCGCCCGCGCCCGCCTGGGCAATGACGCCGGCGAGGCTATCGACCAGCCGCGGCGGCGCTTGCGCCAGATCCAGCAGCAGG
>JABWBG010000029.1 GCA_013360575.1 Caldilineales bacterium | reverse complement strand
TGTGTGGTTGATCATTGTCCTGTCCTCAGAATGCTGGTGGCTGGTATTGATAAACCGTCATTCTACTGCTTCCTCTTATATTCTGCAACGACTCTAGTGGTCAGTATTCAGTGGTCAGGGGTCAGGGGTCAGTGGTCAGTGCGGCGCGACCGAGTCTACCAGTCACTGAACACTGAACACTGAATACTGAATACTGAAATCAGAACAGCGTGTAAATGAACGGGCCAACGGCCGAGGTCTGGCCCAGCAGGCTGATAGCGATGACGGCAACGATGATCACGGCCATGGGGATCATCCAATACAGCTTCTGCTGCCACAAAAAGCCAAAAAACTCGCCGATGATACCAAGGCGACGAAGGATACGCATGGAAAAACTCCTTGATTCAGTGGTCAGTATTCAGTGTTCAGTGTTCAGTATTCAGTGTTCAGTCGTTGATTGTTAATTGTTGACTGTTAATTGTTATTTGGTATTGGATACTAAAAACACGAAGATTGCCTATTAACACCAATCTACCAACCAACCAACTAACTAACCAACCAACCAACTAACCTACCAATCCCTCTTACTAACAAGAAAATTATCGAGTACGAGCAGATCGATACCGCTGTTGCTGAAAGTGTTGAAAGCGTTGGCCGGGGAGTTGACGATCGGCTCCCCGCGCAGGTTGAAGCTGGTATTCAGCACCACCGGCACGCCGGTGGCCTCACCAAAGCCGCGCACAATGCCATGATAGAGAGGGTTCCAGGCGCGGCGGATCGTCTGCAAACGGCCGCTGCCGCCCACATGCGTGGTGGCGGGCACCACATCCCATTTATCCTCGTGCACCGGCGCCACCATCAGCATGAACCGGGCCAGATAGTCCTGCTCCGCATGGTCGATGGCAAAGAAATCGGACGCGGCCTCTTCCAGCACCACCGGCGCGAAGGGGCGGAAAGGCTCGCGGAACTTGATCTTGGTGTTGACGATCTCTTTCATGTCCTGGCGGCGGGGGTCGGCCAGGATGGAACGGTTGCCCAATGCCCGCGGGCCCCACTCGCAGCGGCCCTGATACAGGCTGACCACATCCCCGCGCAGCAGTGTATCCACCACGCGCTCGACGCGGGTCTGCTCGTCGGGCGCGTACTCGTAGGGGATGCCCTCGCGGTCGAGAAAGGCGCGGATCTCGTCATCGCCGAAGGCCTCGCCCCAGTAGGCATGCTCCATCACAAAGCGCCGCGGCTGTTTGAGCAGGGCGTGATGCGCGTAGAGGGCCGCGCCCAAAGCGCCGCCGCTATCCCCCGCGGCCGGCTGGATGTAGACATGCGCAAAGGGGCCCTCGCGCAGCAGCCGGCCATTGGCCACCGAATTCAGGGCCACGCCCCCGGCCATGCACAGATTCTGGCTGCCGGTGCGGGCGTGGGCTTCCCGCGCCAGATTCAGCACCGCCTCTTCGGTCACCTGCTGGATGCTGGCGGCAATATCCGCGTAGTGCTGGTTGGTCTTGGCCTTTTCCTCGTTCCAGTGCGGATGATCGCGGCGGGGATGGGTGGTGTAGGTGTAGAATTCGGACTCGGAGACGCGCTGGGGGCCGAACAAGGACACGAACTTGTCGCTGAAGGTGCGCTCCGCCGAGCGGTGAAACTCGAAATAGTCCATGTCCAGCCAAAAGGAGCCATCCTGTTGCAGCCGCACCACTTTCTCCACCCGATCCACATAGCGCGGCTCGCCGTAGGGGGCCATGCCCATCACTTTATACTCGCCATTGTTGACGCGAAAGCCCAGATAGGCGGTAAAAGCAGAGTAGAGCAGGCCCAAGGAATGGGGGAAGCGCTGCTCGGCAAAGAGTTCGATGCGGTTTTCGCCGCCGCCGTTCCAGTCGGCCCAGCCCTGGCCCAGGGTCGTGGTCGTCCATTCGCCCACGCCATCGATGGTGAGGATCGCCGCCTCTTCATAAGGCGAGGCAAAAAAGGCGCTGGCCGCGTGGGAGAGGTGATGCTCGACGAAGAGGAAGCGCTGGCTGGGCACCTCGGGCAAATGTTCTTGCAGCAGGGCCTTGATCCATAGCTTCTCATTCATCCAGGTGATCAGGGCCTCGCGGAACACAAGCCAGGAACGCGGGAAGGTGGCCAAATTGCTGCGCAGGATGCGCTCGAATTTGCGCAACGGCTTCTCGTAGAAGACCACATAATCGAGATCGCCGGCGGTGATGCCGGCGGCGCGCAAGCAATAGGCGATGGCGTGATGCGGAAAACCGGAATCATGCTTTTTGCGGCTGAACCGCTCTTCTTCGGAAGCGGCGATCAATTCGCCATCTTTCAACAATGCCGCCGCGGCATCATGATAAAAACAAGAAACGCCAAGTATGTACATGCGTGATGCGATTTATTCGTTCTAATTACAGGAATTTGTTATTTGGTATTAGATAGTGGATATTGGATATTAGGCGTCCAACGATCAATACCCAATACCAAATAGCCACTGATCACTGACCACTGAATACTGAATACTGAATACTGAATACTGACCACTGACCACTGACCACTACCCCTGCCGCTGGGCGTGTTCGATGGCGCTGTCGTAGGTGTGGCGACTGTGCCAGGCGCTGGCATTCTGGGCAGGTTTGATCTGCAGCGGGTCGCTGAAAAGGCGGGCAAAAAGGCCAAAAGGCGCGATCAACGTAAAATAGATCAGCGTGATCAGGGCGCGGGCCTGGAAATTGCCGATGTGCCGGGCTGTGTGCAGCCACGCTTGCCAAAAAGAACGGAGCAAAATTGCCTCCAGCCAAACATGAAAGAAACGAGTCGGGGCAGGGCCACGGCTCGTTTCGTGGTAAAACCGGGATGCGGGGGGCATGATCATACGGGAGAGCGGGCGGGTTTGTCAAAGCCGGGGGGAATGAGGGAGCGACGCACGCGGCAAGGACGCGGTTGCCATTCCCGCTGAGGCTCACTACAATCACCTGCACACCCGCCCTTTCCCCTTGCCCTGCCCATGTCCTCCACCCCTTTGTCTCGCCTGCGCCGCGCCTATGGCGGCCTGCGCCGGATCGGCCTATGCTCGGCCCTGCGCATCCTGACCTACACCCTGCGGCTGGCGTGGTACGATCGCCGCTTTCCCACCCGCCCCCTCTCCTTGCCCCAGCCCCCAGACATGCCAACACATTCCACCGAATCCCCCGCCCTGCACCTGCTTGGCCCGGTGCTGGCCAGCGATTGGCGCAGCCCCACCCTGCACCTGCACTGCGCCGGCGGCGACGCCCACATCACCCTCGTCAGCGATCACATCATCCGCGTGCAGGCCGCGCCCGCCGGCGTCGAGATCGACGCGTTCTCCTACGCTGTCCTCCTCGATCCGGCCCCCACCGCCGCTGCCTGCCGCCAGGAACCGGCGTTTATCGAGGTCAGCACCCCGGCGATGCGTTTACGCATCACCCAAAACCCCCTGACCCTGCACTTCCAGGATGCACAGGGTCGCGATCTGGGCGGCGCCATCACCGATCTGGGCTGGACGCCGGCGGGAGGACAGTGCGCCCAACGCCTGCCCGCGGACATGCACTGCTATGGCCTGGGCGAACGCGCCTTCCCCCTGACCCTACGCGGACGCCGTTACCAACTCTACACCCAAGACCCCGCGGGCTACGCGCCCGGCGACGACCCCCTCTACATCAACATCCCCTTCCTCGTCGCCTGGCATGGGGGGCAGATGTTCGGCCTGCTCTACGACAACCCCGCCCAAGGCGCGCTCGATCTCGGCGCCGCCGATCCCGACTCCCTGCGCTACCAGATCGCCAGCCCCCACCTGCGCTTCGATTGCATCCTCGGGCCCACACCCGCCGCCCTGCTCGCCCACTACACCGCCCTCACCGGGCGCATGCACCTGCTGCCCCGCTGGACACTCGGCTACCAACAATCCCGCTGGAGCTACGAAACCGCGGCCGAGGTGCGCCAGATCGCCGCCCAATTCCGCCGCCGCCGCCTCCCCTGCGACGCCATCCATCTCGACATCGACTACATGGACGGCTTCCGTTGTTTCACCTGGAACCCCGAAACCTTCCCCGACCCCACCGGCCTGGTCGCCGATCTGCACGCGCAGGACTTCAAGGTCGTGGCCATGATCGACCCCGGCATCAAGGTCGATCCCGCCTATTCGGTCTGCGCCGCTGGCGTGGCCGGCGACATGTTCTGCAAACTGCCCGACGGAACCCTCTTCCACGGCCCCGTGTGGCCGGGCGAATGCTATTTCCCCGATTTCACCAGCCCGCGCGTGCGCGCCTGGTGGGGCGACCTGTACCAGGCTCTGGTCGATCTGGGGATCGACGGCTTCTGGAACGACATGAACGAGCCTACAGTCTTCGATACCAAAACCTTCCCCAACGCCGTGCAACACGATCGGGAGGGCTTGGGGGGCGACCACGCGGCCCTGCACGGCATCTACGGCATGCAGATGGTGCGGGCCACCAGCGAAGGCCTGGCCCGCCTGCGCCCCGACCGCCGCAACTGGGTGTTCACCCGCTCCGGCTATGCCGGCGTGCAGCGCTACGCCACCTCGTGGACGGGGGACAACCGCAGCGAGTGGGAGGACCTGGCCATCACCCCGGCCATGCTCATGAACCTGGGGCTGTCCGGCCTCGGCTTCATCGGCCCCGATGTGGGCGGCTTTGGCGGCGCGCCCACGCCCGAACTCTTCGCCCGCTGGATCAGCATGGGCGCATTCACCCCCTTCTACCGCGCGCACACCGTCAAAGACAGCCCGCCGCAGGAGCCGTGGGCCTACGGAGCCGAGGTGGAAGAGATCGCCCGCGCCTATCTCGGCTGGCGCTACCGCCTGCTGCCCTACCTGTACACGGCATTGTGGCAGTGCGCGCAGAGCGGCCTGCCGATCATGCGGCCCCTCTTCTTCGAGGATACCACCTCCCCTGCCTACCTCACCTGCGATGACCAATGGCTGCTGGGCGATCACCTGCTGATCTCGCCGGTGCTGGAGGCGGGGGCCGCCACGCGTCGCCTGCACCTGCCGCCGGGCGCATGGTACGACTTCTGGAGCGACCAACGCCTGACCGGCCCGGCCCAGATCGACCGGCCCGCGCCTTTGGATGTGGTGCCGGTGCATGTGCGGGCGGGCGCGGTGCTGCCCCTGGGCCCGCTGCGCCAGTTCGCCCACGAATCCCCTGCCGCGGCCATGCAACTTCATCTCTACCCCGGCCAGGGCCGCAGCCTGCTCTACGAAGATGACGGCGACACCCTCGCCTACCAACAGGGCCACTACCGCCTCAGCCAGTTCGATATGACCTGGACAGAGGGCCGCCTCACCCTCATCCGCACCCTGCACGGAGCCTACCAGCCCCCCTACGACACCCTGGAGATCCACCTGCACGGCCACACCCTGCAAGCAGCGCAGATGGATGAAACACCCCTATCCCTTGCCCCCGGCCCCCTGTATCTGCCCGATGCTGGCTGGCGCGCATTGACGCTTACACTCTCCGCCAGCAAGATTTGATCTCTGCGCCAATATCTGCTACAACGTGCCCATCACCCTTTCTTCATCCAAGAGGCTCACCTCTATCCATGACCGCTGTCCTTTCCTCAAGCATACGTCGCTGCTAGCGTAACGCGAGAGGGCGGACAAAAAAAGGAGTTACTGTCCATGACCCACATCATCACCAGCCTCTGCTTGCGCGACGGCGCTTGTGTCGAAGTGTGCCCTGTCGAATGCATCGTCCCCGGCCAGCCTGAAAGCGATTGGCCGTGGTACTTCATCGACCCGGACACGTGCATCGACTGCGGCGCGTGCGTCCCCGAGTGCCCCTTCGAAGCAATCTTCCCCGAAGAAGATGTGCCGGATGAGTTCGAACTGGCGGAGGGACAGCAGCATCGTCCCTTTGGCAGCGACGAACCGGTCACTGCTGAGGGCGGCGAAGTCATCGATCTGACCGATGACATCAAGCCGAACTATGATTTCTATGCCGAAGGCCCCGGATACGACGCCCTCAACATGTAAGTTTCGCAGCCAGCAAAAACAAAAAAGGCCCCCTGCCTGTGCGAGGGGCCTTTTTTGTGGGCAACGATTAGATATTGATGATTGATGATTAATGATTAATGATTAAGAATCTGTCTCGTAAAGAACATTTCAATCATCAATCATCAATCATCAGTCTTTCTGATTCAGACGGGGCGGCGCGAGCGCAACCAGTTCATCAAAGGCCGGGCCACGGGCCGATCGCTGAGCAGCGCATCCAGCCGGGCGATGGCTTCGGCCAGCGCCGTCTCCGAATCGGTCAGCACCTCGCCGAACGCCGCCGCAGCCTCGCGCAGGGCATAGCGGATGGGCCGGGGCAATCCCACCAACAGGGCCGCGGCCTCAGCAGCCGCGACGTAGAGCACCGCGTCATCCCGGTGCGCCTCTTGCGGGGCCTCCAACAAATGCCGCACCCGCTGCTCCGACAGCCGGGCCAGCGCGTCGGCAAACGCAGTCACCACCGCCGGAGATTCAGTCTCCGCCGCCAGCCGCGAGGCCTGGCTGAAGCAAAAATCCCCCACCAGGATCGCCGCGCCCAGCAGCAGGCGATTCCGCTCGGAACGTTCCACCTCGCCGCGGGGGATGGCGTCATGCACGTTCATGGCCAGGTGCAGCAACTCGATCGCTGCGGCCAGCGCCACCCGTTGACTTCGCTCGGTGTGTCCCAGGCGGCTGGTGCCCAAAACGATGATGGCGCGCGGATAGTGCGTGTGCAGGTGCGCGGCGATCAGATCATCGAGCAGAGGATAGGCGCTGCGGCAGGCCTGCTGGATGCGCTGGCGCACCAGTTCCAGGTCATCTCCCAGGATCCATTCCAGGTTCGACTCCACCACCGCCGTGGCAGAGATGCGTTCGAGGGAGCTTTTGTCAGGGATCATGGCTGGGGAGTGTGCGGGGCCGGGAAAGGGCGGGGGAGGAAAGGAACTATGTGAATATTACCACAGACCCTGACGCGTCCCAAGTGCGTTGCACCTTGTTGAAAGGCTTGTGGTAGAATGCCTCTTCTGTCAAAGACAGTTGCATCACTTTTCCAAACAAATCCCAGCGCCATCCTTAAAAAAGACCTTCTCTTTCTCATGACCGATCTCAAAATCACCCAACAAATCTTAGAAAACCGGCAGGCGCTTCTCAGCGTGGAAGCGCCTGCGCAGCGCGTGGAAGAGGCCATGCGCGCCGCGGCCAAAGATGCCGCCAAACGATACACTTTCCCCGGGTTCCGGCCCGGCAAAGCGCCCTATCACATCATCGTCCAGCGACTGGGCCGCGAAACGTTGCTGCAAGAGGCAGCAGAGCGGATGGGAAATGAGTTGTATAGCGAAGCGATGATCGCGGCAGAGATTAAAGCCTACGGGCCGGGCACGCTCACCTCGATCGATTGGGACCCGCTCACTTTCCATTTCGAGGTGCCGCTGCCGCCGGAGGCCGATCCGGGCGATTACCGCAGCCTGCGCCTGCCCTACACCGGCGTGGATGAGGAGGAACTGGCGCAGAATCTGCAAAAGCAGATCGACGCCATCCGCCAAGAGCACGCGATTTGGGAACCTGTTGACCGCCCGGTGGCGTACGGCGATCTCGTCACCATCGCCATGAAAGTCAGGGTGAACGGGGAAGTGGTGCTGGAGAATGACGACTGGGACATCACCCCCAACGCCCAAAACTACACCCTCACACCCATCTTTGACGCCGCGTTCATCGGCATGCACGCCGGGGAACAGAAAAGCTTCAGCACCCTGTTCCCGGCAGATGGCGACAGCGCCTGGGCCGGTGAGGAAGGGCACTTCGAGGTCGAGGTCAAAAGCGTCAAAAGTTGGGAAATACCCCCCTTCGATGATGATCTGGCGCAAGAGGCGGCAGATCTGCCCACCGCCGCGGCGCTGCGCCAGATCATTCACGATGAACTGCGGCAGCGGATGCAGGTAGAGGTCGATAACGAATACCAGAACCGCGTCTTCGATGCCCTGTTGGCACAGGCGACGTGCAACTACCCGTCTGTGGCGGTCGAATATCAGTTGAACGTGATGTTGGCTGAGATCGATCAACGATATCGCGAATTGGGCTTGCAGTCGCTGCAAGAAGTCCTGCGCATTACCCGGCAATCGCAGGAAGAGTTCAGGGAACAGTTGCGACCCAACGCCGAGAAACGGCTGCAACTGGAATTGGTCATCCAGGCCATCATCGAACGCGAACAGTTGGTGGTAAGTGACTACGAACTGCAGCGTTCTTTTCAGACCGCGGAATTCGATGATGAAACACTTACTGAACTGAAAGAACGTTTTGACAACAATATCAGCTACCGCGCCATTCTCATGGACACCCTGTTGCAGCAAAAAGGGGAGCGACTGGTGCTGGCTCTGGCCAAGGGCGAGGAGGTGCCCGCGCCCGGCGAGCACGTAGCCGAGGAAGCGCCCCCGTCCGGCGAGCACGTAGCCGAGGAAGCGCCCCCGTCCGATGAACATTTGAACGTTTGAACGTTCCCATACCCATCCCCCCCTCACCACGGATCAAATAGCCATGAATCCCCAACCTCATTCTCTCATCCCCATGGTCATCGAGCAGACCGGGCGGGGTGAACGCGCCATGGATATCTACTCCCTCCTGCTCAAGGAACGGATCATCTTCCTGGGCACGCCGATCAACGACCAGGTGGCCAATGTCATCGTCGCCCAGTTGCTCTTCCTCAACCACGATGACCCGGAGCAGGACATCCAACTCTATATCAACTCCCCCGGCGGATCCGTCTACGCCGGCCTGGCCATCTACGACACCATGCAGATGATCCCCGCGCCCGTCTCCACCTGGGCGGTGGGCGTCACCGCCAGCATGGCCACCGTGCTGCTGGCCGCAGGCGCCAAAGGCAAGCGCTATGCCCTGCCCCACAGCACCATTCACATGCACCCCGCCGGCGGCGGCACCCAGGGCTACACCCCCGATGTGCGCATCCAGTTCAAAGAACTGGAACGCGTGCAGAACAGCATTTTCCACATCCTCTCCCAGCACACCCAACAAAGCTTCGAGCAGATCGAGGCCGATTTCGAGCGCGATCGCTACATGTACGCGGACGAAGCCCTGAAATATGGGCTGGTCGACCATATCTACGGCGAGCCAGATCCCTACATGACCCGCACCGAAGAAGAGTAGACGCGCATGGCCCCTTCAGACTGCTCCTTTTGCCTGCGTTCGGAAGATGAAATCGAACGCCTCGTGGCCGGCCCCAACGGGGTCTTCATCTGCAACGAATGCATTCATCTCTGCGCCGAAATCCTGATCGAAGAGGAAGCAAAGGCGGAGCAGGAGAGCAAACGGTTGCTGACCTTCGACCGCGTGCCCTCCCCGCGGGAAATCGTCGCCCGCCTGGATGAGTATGTCGTGGGCCAGGAGCACGCCAAAAAAGTGCTCTCGGTGGCCGTCTACAATCACTACAAACGCATTGCCTCCGGCCAGGATAACGCCGATGTGGAGTTGCAGAAAAGCAACATCCTCCTGCTTGGCCCCACCGGCTGCGGCAAAACCCTGCTGGCCCAGACACTGGCCCGCATCCTCGACGTGCCTTTCACCATCGCCGATGCCACCAGCATCACCGAGGCAGGCTATGTGGGCGATGATGTGGAGAATATCCTGGTGCGGCTGCTGCAAGTGGCCGATTGGGACACCGCCCGCGCGGCTACCGGCATCATCTACATCGACGAGATCGACAAGATCGCGCGCAAATCGGGCGATAACCCCTCCATCACCCGCGATGTCTCTGGCGAAGGGGTGCAGCAGGGCCTGCTGAAGATCATCGAAGGCACCGTGGCCAACATCCCCCCTGGCGGCGGGCGCAAACACCCGCAGGCAGAGATGGTATCGTTGGACACGACCCACATCCTCTTCATCTGCGGCGGCGCTTTCAACGGCATCGAGGAAGTGATCGCGCGACGGGTCGGGGCCAAAGGCCGCCTGGGCTTCACTCAGAGCGCCCTGGCCCTGCCCGCCCTGGAAAAACGCCGCACCCAATTGCTGACCCAGGTCACTTCCGAGGACTTGCGTCAATTCGGGCTGATCCCCGAATTCATCGGTCGCCTGCCCGTGATCAGCAGCGTGCACCCCTTGGACAAGCAAGCGCTGATCAGTATCCTCACCGAGCCGAAGAACGCCATCATCCGCCAGTTCCAGCGCCTGTTCGCCCTGGATGGCGTGGAGATCCACTTCACCCCCGAAGCGCTGGAGGTGGTGGCGCAGGAGGCGATGCGCCAGGACACCGGCGCCCGCGGCCTGCGCACTATCGTCGAGCGCACCCTGTTGGAAGCGATGTATGAGATCCCAGGCCGCCAAGATATCGTGCGCTGCGTGGTCAACGCCGACGCCATCCGCCACAACGCCCGCCCCCTGCTGCTGAACGCCCAGGGCAACCCCGTGATCTGGGGCCAGACCCTGTTGGCCGAAAGCGCCTGATCCCCTTTTCCCTGTCATGCCCGCGCTGCCCCCGCTCAAGCCCAGAGTCAACGTCTGGCTGGAGGTTGAGGACGAAGTCGCCCTCAGCCGCTGGCGCATCCGCCTGTTGCAGATGGTGGATCGCACCGGCTCCATCTCCGCCGCGGCCGAAAGCATGGGCATTCAATACCGTCTGGCCTGGCAGCGCATCCACGAGATGGAGGAACGGCTGGGCATCGCCCTGGTGCACGCCAGCGCCGGCGGGCGCGGGGGCGGCGGCTCCACCCTCACCGCCGAGGCGCAGGCCCTGATCGCCCAGTTCACCGCCATGATCGAGGCGATCGACGCCTGCGCCACCGAGCACTACGCCGCGCAGTTCCACCCCACCCCCTCCGACGCGCCCTGACCGGAACCACACCCTCATCCCATCCCTCTCACACCCCTTTCGGAGTTGCCATGAACTCTCTCGATGCTCCCCGCTCTTCCCGATCCGCCCTTTTTTTGCCCCTGGCTATGTTCAATAAACATAGCGTCTGGTTACTGTGGGCCTTGATCCTGCTGATCGGTGGCCTGCTGGCCGCCTGCGCGCCGCCGGCCACTCCCATCCCCCTGCCCGAAACGACTCCTGCCGCGGGTGTGCGCGATGAGTTGGTGCTGGCCACCACCACCAGCACCTACGATAGCGGCCTGCTCGACGCCATCCTGCCCGATTTCGAGGGCAAGACCGGCATCCGCGTGCGGGTGGTGGCGGTGGGCACCGGTCAGGCCCTGGAACTGGGCCGCGCCGGCGATGCCGATGTGGTGCTGGTGCATGCCCGCCCCCTCGAAGACCAGTTTGTGGCCGAAGGGCACGCGCCCGCGCGTTTCGATGTCATGTACAATGATTTCGTGATCGTCGGCCCGCCTGCCGATCCCGCCGGCCTGCGCGGGCTGCCGACCGCGGCCGAGGCTTTCACCCGCCTGGCCGAGAAGCAGGGCCTGTTCATCTCCCGCGGGGATAACTCCGGCACGCATTTCAAGGAGAATGAACTGTGGGCGCTGGCCGGGGTGACGCCGCAGGGCGACTGGTACCAGAGCGCCGGCCAGGGCATGGGCGCGGTGCTGACCATGGCCGACGAGCAGCAGGCCTACACCCTCAGCGACCGCGCTACCTATCTGGCGCGGCTGGGCGCCGGACTTGACTTAGAGATCATGATCGAGCAAGATCCCCCCCTGCGCAATCCCTACGGCGTGCTGCCTATCAATCCTGAAAAGGCGAAGAAGCTGAACTACGGCGGGGCGATTGCCTTCGTCAACTGGCTCACCAGCGCCGAAACGCAGGCGCTGATCGGTCAGTTCGGCGTGGATCTCTACGGCCAGCCCCTTTTCTTCCCCAATGCGAGGAAGTAGGGGGTTGGTTGGTTGGTTGGTTGGTTGGTTGGTTAGTTGGTTAGTTGGTTAGTTGGTTGGTTGGTTAGTTGGTTGGTTGGTTGGTTAGTAGATTGGTTTTCGCGTCTTTAATACCTAATATCTAATAACAATCAACAACTGAACACTGAACACTGAATACTGACCACTGAATACTGACCACTGAATACTGAATACTGACCACTGAATACTGACCACTGAATACTGAATACTGACCACTGAATACTGAATACTGAACACTGTCCCATGCCCGTTTCTTCACCTTATCGTCTGGTCGATATCGATCACGCGCTGCACACTATCCTGGCGCACAGTCCGCTGCTGCCGGTCGAATCGGTGTCCCTGGCCGCGGCGCTGGGCCGGGTGCTGGCCGCGGATGTGGCCGCGCCGGTGAACGTGCCCCCCTTTCCCGCCGCGGCCAAGGATGGCTACGCGGTCATCGCTGCAGATACCAGCCGCCGGCGGCAGGTGCTGGGCGAACAGATGGCAGGCCGCGTGGGCGATCTAACGGTCGTTCCCGGCGCAGCGGTGCAGATCACTACCGGCGCGGCCATTCCCCCCGGCGCGGACGCGGTGATCATGGTGGAACAGACCACGCCGCAGGGGGACTGGGTGGAGATCGAGAGCGCGGTGGCAGCCGGCAACGAGATCCGCCCGGTGGGGGAGGATATCGCCGCCGGCGAGGCCCTGCTGCCGGCCGGTGCCACCCTGGGCCCGGCGGAGATCGGGCTGCTGGCCGCAGTGGGGCTGGCGCAGGCGCCAGTCTACCGGCGCCCGCGCGTGGCTATCCTCTCTACCGGCGATGAGTTGCGCGAGCCGGGCGAGGCCCTGCTGCCCGGCCAGATCTACGATTCCAACCGCTTCAGCCTGGCCGCGGCGGTGGCGCAGGCAGGGGGCGCGCCCGCGCCGGTGGGCATTGCCATCGACTCGTCCGCAGCGCTGGGCCAGGCCCTGTTGGCGGCCCTGGCCGACCATGATGCGCTGCTCACCTCTGGCGGCGTCAGCATGGGCAAGCTCGATCTGCTCAAACCGATCCTGGAGGCGCACGGCCAGGTGCATTTTGGCCGGGTGATGATGAAACCGGGCAAGCCTGTCACTTTTGCCACGGTGCAGGGGAAGCCGATCTTTGCCCTGCCCGGCTTCCCCGTCTCGGCGCTGGTCTCTTTCGAGTTGTTCGTGCGCCCGGCCCTGCGCCAGATGCAGGGGGATAGGGGTTGGCGGCGGCCTCGCCTGCAAGTGACGCTGGCGCACGATCTGGAGCACGACGCCCACCGCACCGAGTATCAGCGCGCGGCCATCTACGTCGAAGCGGGGCGTTTTCTGGCCCGCAGCACCGGGCATCAAGGTTCCGGGCGGCTGTTGTCGATGGTGGGGGCCAATGCCCTGCTAGAGTTGCCGCCCGGCAGCGGCCATCTGTCCGCGGGCAGCGTGGTCAGCGCCCTGCTGTTGCAGGCGATCGGAGACTGACGGGCGATGGAGACGATCCTGCGCGGGGTGGTCGAGGCGCTGCAACTGCTGCTCTCTTTCGATGCGGATCTGCGCGAGATCGTGGGCCTGTCGCTATGGGTCAGCGGCGCGGCCCTGGCCATCAGCGTGGTGATGGGCGTGCCGGTCGGCGTGTGGCTGGGATTGCGCCAATTCCCCGGTCGCCAGTTGCTGGTGGCCCTGATCTACACCGGTATGGGCCTGCCGCCGGTGGTGGTGGGGCTGGCCGTCTATCTCACCCTCTCGCGGCAGGGGCCGCTGGGCGATCTGGGCTGGCTGTTCACGCCCACGGCCATGATCCTGGCCCAGGTGATCCTGGCCCTGCCGATGGTGGCAGGCTTTACGATGACCGCCATCGCCGCGCTGCCGGCTCAGTTGATCCTGCAATTGCGGGCGCTGGGCGCCACGCCTGCGCAGGTCAACCTCACGCTGCTGTACGAGGCGCGCAACGGCGTGCTGGCCGCCATCGTGGGCGGGTTTGGGGCCATCATCTCCGAGGTTGGCTCGGTGATGATGGTGGGGGGCAATATCGATCACAAGACGCGCGTGCTCACCACCGCCATTGTGCTGGAGACGCGCAAAGGCAATTTCGATCTAGCGATCGCGCTGGGCGTTGTCTTGCTCGGCCTGGCCTTCATGGCCAACTGGCTGTTGCTGCGCCTGCAAGGCCGGCTCGACCCCCGCATGTAGCCGCCATGACCCCACTGCTGCTCGTTTCTGATCTGGAACACCGCTATGGCGCCCGCACGGTGTTGCGCATCCCCCAATTGCAGGTGCAGGCGGGGGAGATCCTGGCCCTGGTGGGGCCCAGTGGCGCGGGCAAGAGCACGCTGCTGCGCCTGCTGAATTTTCTGGAAGCGCCTAGCGCCGGGCAGATCCACTTTCGCGGCCAACCCTACACCCCGCAGACCCTGCCCCTGGCCCTGCGCCGACGCATCACCACCGTGTTCCAGCAGCCGATCCTGCTCGATATGAGCGTGCGGGCCAATGTGGCCTATGGCCTGCGGCTGCGCACGGGGGGCAACGGCCATGGTCAGGAGGACGCGGCCCTGCAGGCGGTGGGATTGGCGCATCTGGCCCCGGCCCGCGCCCGCACCCTCAGCGGCGGCGAGGCGCAGCGGGTCAGTCTGGCCCGCGCCCTGGTGCTCGACCCCGATCTGCTGCTGCTGGACGAGCCTACGGCGAATCTCGACCCCGGCAATGTGCGCGCCATCGAGGAGATCGTGGCCACGGCCAACCGCCAGCGAGGCACGACGATCGTGTTGGTCACGCACAATGTCTGGCAGGCGCGGCGGCTGGCCCAGCGCGTGGCTTTCCTTTATGAAGGCGAATTGCTGGAAACGGCCGCGACCGCGGACTTCTTCGAGCGCCCGCAGCACCCCCGCACCGCTGCATTTCTACATGGAGACATGGTTTATTGATGTCCGAACTCACTCACCTCGACAGCGCCGGCCAGGCCAGCATGGTCGATGTCGGCGACAAAGCCAGCACCGCCCGCGCCGCTATCGCCGCGGCCCGCGTGGTCATGCGCCCCGAAACCCTGGCCGCCATCCGCGCCGGCGATATCAAGAAAGGGGATGTGCTGGGCGCCGCCCGCGTGGCCGGCATCCTGGCAGCCAAACGCACGCATGAACTGATCCCCCTTTGCCACCCCCTGCTGCTGACCAAGGCAGCGGTAGAATTTGCATACGTCGCGGAGGGCATCGACATCACTGCCACGGTGCACTGCCAGGGCCAGACCGGCGTGGAAATGGAGGCGCTGACCGCGGCGACGGTGGCGGCCCTGACGATCTACGACATGGCCAAGGCCGTGGAAAAGGGCATGCACATCGAAAATGTGCGCCTGTTGTTCAAAGAGGGGGGCAAAAGCGGCGTTTTTCAGGCGGAATCGCCCCCATCGACGGAGGAATCGGCATGAACATCCAAATCAAACTCTTTGCCTCGCTGCGCGAGCTTTTTGCCGCCCCTGTGATCGTACGGGAGGTGGCCGGCGACGCCACCGTGGCCGATGTACTGGCGCAGTTGCGCCGCGAGCTGGGCGACCGGCCCCTGCCTGCCACCCTGCATGTCGCGGTCAACCAGCGCTACGCGTCGCTGGATCACACCCTGGCCGAAGGGGATGTGGTGGCGGTCTTTCCCCCGGTCAGCGGCGGCGAGGACGCGCCCCGCTTCTGGATCACAGCCGAGCCGCTGTCGTTGGATGAGGTGGCAACGCGGGTCACCGCGCCCGACCGGGGGGCCATTGCCCTTTTTTCCGGCACGGTGCGCGGCCTCACCGGCCCCCAGGCCACCGATCATCTGGAATACGAGGCCTACGCGGAGATGGCGGTGCAGACGTTGGCGCAGATCGCGGCGGAAGTGCAGCAGCGCTGGCCGCAGGTGAGCGATATCGCCATCGTGCACCGCGTGGGCCGGCTGCAGGTGGGGGAATCGAGTGTGATGGTGGCGGTGGCGGCGGCGCATCGCGGGGGCGTGTTCGATGCCTGCGCCTACGCCATCGAACGGCTCAAGCAGATCGCGCCGATCTGGAAAAAGGAGGTGGGGCCGGATGGCAGTTATTGGGTGGAGGGGCCGGGGGGCTGACCTCACCTGACGGCGAAGAGGTCGATCATCAGCCGGGGGTCGCCGAGGGGATAGAGGATGGGGCAGGTGCAGCCGCGGTCGATGTAGGCCTGCACTTTTTCCTTCACCTCTTCTGGCGAGCCGCTGGCGGTGATGCGCTGCACCAGATCATCGGGCACCAGGGGCATGGCTGCCCGGATCTGTTCTTTGGTGGCGGGCCAGCCCAGGATGCGCTGGATCTGTTGCACGACCTCCTCGCTGACGCCGCTGGCCTTGGCAATGTGCGGCTGTTGCGCCAGGTATTGCGTCAGCAGGCCGCGCGCCCCATCCAACGCCCGTTGGCGGTCGTGGTCGACAGAGCAGACGATCAATTGCGGGCGGTCGATGTCATCGAGGCTGCGCCCCGCTCGTTTGGCGCCGATCTCCAGGTGTTTGAGGGCCAGGTCGTTGTATGCGGGCGGCACGCAGTAGTTGAGCACCGCGCCGTCCGCGATCTCGCCGGTCAGTTCCATCATCTTGTCGCCGGTGGCGCCGATCATAACCGGTACGTGGCGGGGTTCGCGGCGGCCATGCACCACATCCAGCTCGACGCCTTCGACCTGATGGAATTCGCCGTGAAAGGTCACCCGCTCCATGGCCAGCAGGCGGCGCATCACTTCTACCGTCTCGCGCATGGCGGTGAGGGGTTTGCGGCGGTCGATGCCGACATTGCGGGCCAGCGGATCCCACCAGGCCCCGATCCCGCAGATCACCCGGTTGGGGGCGAGGTCATCGAGGGTGAGAAAAGTGGCGGCGAGCAGGCCGATGTTGCGCGTCCAGTTGTTGATCACGCCGCTGCCCACCTTGATCTGGTCGGTGACGGCGGCAAACGCGGCCATGGGCACGATGGCATCGCGCACCAGCCGCGATTCGGCCTGCCACACCGCCTCGAACCCCCGGCTCTCGGCGTATTGGGCCAGGGCCATGCCCTCGCGAATGGGATGCGCGTCCTGCAGATAAATGGCAACTCGGTCCACGTTGACCTCCTGAATGTGATGGCCCACGCTGGCAGGGCGGGGGGGGACGGACTGCGATGGTGGCCGCATTCTACTGCCAGCGAGGGCGGGGGTCAAGGGTGTGTGGTAGAATAGCAGGCCATTGCTTCTGTTTTGGTTTGTACCGTGCCGCCACAGTCCTTTCTCTCCTTCCTCGCTGCCCACAACACCCTTGCCCTGGCCACCCGCGGGCCTGAGGAGGCGGTGCATGCCGCCGCGGTTTTCTATGCGGTGGGGGCAGGCGCCGCGCTTTACTTCCTCTCCGAGGCCAAAACCGTGCACGCCCGGCACATCGCCGCCGGCGCGGAGGTGGCCGCGACCATCGAAGAGAACAATCAGGAGTGGCAGCGCATCCGCGGGCTGCAACTGCACGGTTGGGCCGCGCCCTGCCCCGCGGGGGAAGAGGCAGAGGCGCGGCGCGTCTACGCCGCCCGTTTTCCCTTCGTGGCGGCGGCCAGCATCCTGGCCGGCCCCCTGGCCCGCGCCCGCTTCTACAAGCTCACCCCCCGTTGGATGCGTCTGATCGACAACACCCTGGGCTTTGGGCACAAAGAGGAATGGCGCGCGAGTTCCTGATCTGACGATGGACGATGGACGATAGACGATGGACGATAGCCTGACACGTGACACGTGACACCTGACACTTGCCCCCCACCCTCCCCTCTCGCGGCCGGCCGGCGCAGCGAAGATCAGGCCGCGGCGTTGGGCCATCCCTCCTATGTGTGGCGGGCCGGCCAGCAGCGCCGCTTCGACATGATCCAGCGCTGGGCGCAGGTGGCAGGGGCCGAGGTGCTGGTAGATGGCGCCGGCGTGGGCATGTACAGCCGCCATCTGGCCGCGGCCGGCGCCCGCGTCACCTCGTTGGACATCGACCACGCCAGCATGGTCGTGGCTCAGGCCGCGGCCGGGCGCTGCCTGGTGGCCGCGTGCGAGGCCCTGCCCTTTTCCGCGGCCAGCTTCGATACCGTGCTCTCGCACGAGGTGCTGGAGCATGTGGCCGATGACGCCGCGGCCCTGGTCGAGATCGCCCGCGTGCTCCGCCCTGGCGGCCGCCTCATCCTCTTCCTGCCCAATCGCCTCTATCCCTTCGAGACGCACGGGCACTATTGGCGGGGCCGCTACCACTTCGGCAACACCCCCCTGATCAACTGGCTGCCCGATCGCTGGCGGCGGCGGCTGGCCCCGCACGTGCGCGCCTACACCACCGGCCAACTGCGGCGTCTGCTGGCGCCCCTGCCTCTGCGCATCCTCCACCACAGCCAGGTCTACCCCGGCTATGACAACATCATCTATCGCTGGCCCCGGTTGGGGAAAGTGGTGCGGGCCGCCACCTACACCCTCGAAAACACGCCCCTGCGCAGCTTTGGCATCTCCCACTTCCTGGCGGCCGAGCGCGTGTGATGCCGTGAAGTGGCTGTGTATGCATGAGATCCAAGGGAGATCCATGTGCAGACGCACGATGCACTAGCTGGTAAAGAGATGCAGCGTGTGTTACCAAAAACGAACATTTGTTCTTGACAGCGTTGCCAAAATCGCGTATACTGCGTCTATTGATTCGCTCGGTGACGAGCACCACCCACTCAAACCCTCTCTCTCAAGGTTCAGTGCGTGCAAAAACGCAAAGGAAGGTAAACCCATGTACCAACAACTCATGCTCATTGGAAACCTGGGCCGAGATCCGGAGATGCGCTACACCCCCAGCGGTGTGCCCGTCACCACCTTTTCCGTTGCTGTGAACAAGCGATGGACGGGGCAGGATGGCGCGCAGCAAGAGAAAACTACCTGGTTTCGGGTGACGGCCTGGCGCAAGACAGCCGAACTCTGCAACGAATACCTGCGCAAAGGAGCCAAGGTGATGATCACCGGCGAAGTCGACGCCAGCGCCTACACCGCCCAGGATGGCGCGCCACGCGCCGCCCTCGAGGTCACCGCCCGTGATGTCCGCTTCCTCAGCAGCGCGACCCAAGGCGGCGAATACGAATCCAGCAGCCTGCGCGAGGCCCCACCCACAGAAGAAGAAGAAATCCCCTTCTAAGTCCACCGTTCACCGTTGATTGTTGACTGTTGACTGTTACATCCCCCCACACACACAAGGCCAGCGCCCCATCGCTGGCCTTTGTCGTTTATCCAGGGGGATTGTATGATCGGCGGCGCCAGCATCTTTCAACGCAAAGACGCAAAGACGCAAAGGCTTTTTGCCTCTCCGCCTCATTTTTCAACGCGAAGAGCGCAAAGGCTTTTCTCCTCACCCCCTCACCCCCCCCCTCGTTTCCCCCTATGCCCGTACGCGTTTCCCGGCCCCGCCGTACCGCCTACATCACCTTCGCAGATGGCCGCGTCTTCTCCGCGCCTGTGGGGACGCCCCTGCGCGACTATGTCGAGGCCGCCACGGCCGGCGATGACCAGCCCCCGGCCATTGCCGCTATCCTCGACGGCAAACTGACCGAGCTGGCCCGGGCCGTGCGCCGCGACGCCCAGGCCGAACTGGTGCGCATCAACAGCGCCGACGGCGCCCGCATCTATCGCCGCTCCCTCACCTTCCTGCTCATCGCCGTGGCCGGGCGCTGCTTCCCCACGGCCAAGGTCTATGTCGAGCACTCGATCACCAGCGGCGGCTATTACTGCCGCATCACCGGCCGCCCCCCTTTCAGCCCGGCGGAACTGGCCACGCTGGCCCAAGAAATGGCCGCGGTCGTGGATCAGGATCTGCCGATCGCACGCCAGGAAGTGCCCCTGCTCGAGGCGGTGGCCCTCTTCCGTGCCGCCGGCGACCATGAAAAAGTGGCGCTGCTCGAGCAGCGGCGCAAACCCACCCTCATCGTCTACAAACTGCTCGATACCCAGGACTATTTCCACGGCTACATGGCCCCCAGCACCGGCACGCTGCGCTATTTCGCCCTGGAACCGGCGGAAGAGGGCTTTCTGCTGCGCTTCCCCCGTCAGGGCGCAGCCACCGAGATCGCGCCCCTCAGCATCTCGCCCCCCATGTTTGCGGTCTTCACCGAATACAGCGAATGGCTGCACACCCTCGGCATCCGCAACGTGTCCGGCCTCAACGCCGCCATCGCCGCCGGGCGGTTGACCGAGGTCATTTTGGTGACCGAGGCCCTGCACGAGCAACGCATCAGCGACATGGCCGCGCAGATCGCATCCCGCCGCCAACAGGCACGGATCATCCTCATCGCCGGCCCCTCCGCTTCGGGCAAGACCACGACCGCCCGGCGGCTGGCCGTGCGCCTGCTGGCCCTGGGCCTGCACCCCTTCGCCATCAGCATCGACGATTTTTTCCACGACCGCGCCCACACGCCCCGCGACGCCTCCGGCGCATACGATTTCGAATCCCTCTACGCCGTCGATCTCCCCTTCCTCAACCACACACTCAACCAACTGGTGGCCGGCGAGCCGGTGCAGATGCCCCGTTTCGATTTTCAATTGGGCCAGCGCTTGCCCGGCCCCAGCGTGCGCATCCGCCCCGATCACGTGCTCATCCTGGAGGGCATTCACGGCCTCAACCCCGATCTGCTGCCCGAAGTCGATCCCGCCCTCTGCTACCGTATCTACGTCAGCGCCCTCACCCAGCTCAACCTCGACCGCTACAACCGCATCTCCACCACCGACACCCGCCTCATCCGCCGCATTGTGCGGGATGCGCGCACGCGCGGCTACAGTGCCGCCGACACCATCGCCCGCTGGGAGAGCGTGCGCCTGGGCGAGCGCGCCTGGATCTTCCCCTTCCAGGAGCGCGCGGACGCCATGTTCAACTCGGCCCTGACCTACGAACTGGCGGTGCTGCGGCCCCTGGTCGAGCCGATCCTGCGCCAGATCGACCAAAACACGGTGGAATGGATCGAAGCCAACCGCTTGCTGGCGCGGCTGCAATGGTTCCAGCAGACAGACAGCGAGCACGTGCCCAGCGACTCGATCCTGCGCGAGTTCATCGGTGGTTCCATCCTGCACGACTACCGGCCCTGGCCTGTGGTCAGTGGTCAGTAGTCAGTGGTCAGTGGTCAGTGGCCAGTGGTCAGTGGTCAGTGGTCAGTATTCAGTATTCAGTGGTCAGTGGTCAGTGGTCAGTATTCAGTAGTTAGTAGTTAGCGGCTGATTGAGTATTTAATGTTGAGTATTGCCATTAATTATCGAATAGTCAATACCCAATACTGATCACCGAAATACTGAATACTGAATACTGAATACTGAATACTGAATACTGAATACTGAATACTGAATACTGAATACTGAATACTGAATACTGAATACTGAATACTGACCACCGATTACTGAATACTGACCACTGACCACTGACCACTGATTACTGAATACTGACCACTGAATACTGATCAAGCGCGTGTTCCAGGTCGGCGATCAGATCCTCGACCGCCTCCAGGCCGGCGCTGAGGCGATAGCAATCATCGGTCAGGCCCACGCGGCGGTGCTGGGCCGCGGTGGCTTCATCCCGCGCCAGCAGGGGAATGATCAAGCTCTCGAATCCGCCCCAACTGACGCCCATGGAAATGACTTGCAGGGCGTCGAGGAAATGATGCCGATCTGCCGGGGTGGCCGGGGGCAGCAGTTCGAAGGCGAAGAGGCCGCCCCAGCCCGACATCTGCGCGCGGGCCAGATCGTGGCCGGGGAAATCGGGCAGGCCGGGGTGCAGCACCCGCCGCACTTTGGGGTGCGCTTGCAGCCAGCGGGCCAGAGCCAGACCCGCGGCCTGGTGCTGGGCCATGCGCAGGGGCAGGGTGCGCAGCCCGCGCAAGGTGAGATAGGCTTCCGCCGGCCCCAGGGTGGCGCCCATCAGCCTGAACACCGGCCGCATCTGCTGAATCAGCTCCCGGCGGGCGGTGAGCAAGCCCACGACCGCGTCGGCATGGCCATTGATGTACTTGGTGCCGGTGTGCGCAACGATATCCACGCCGCAGCGGTGCGGCTGCTGATAAAGAGGCGTCACCCAGGTGTTGTCGGCCAGGGTGAGGATGCCGCGGCGCTGGGCCTGCGCCGCCAGCGCGGGCAGATCCTGGATGTGAAAACTGTGGCTGCCCGGTGATTCCAGATAGAGCAGCCGGGTGTTGGGGCGAAAGAGAGGCTCCAGATCACGCAGATCGGGGTGGTAATAGGTGACTTCGACGCCGAACCGGGCCATGACCATGTTCATGAAACGCCGCGTCGGCCCATAACAAGCATCTACCACCAGAACATGGTCGCCGGCGTTGAGGAACGTCAGCAGCGCGCCCGTGATCACAGCCATGCCAGAGGCGGCGGCGATGGCATCCTCCGCGCCTTCGAGCAGGGCCATCTTCTTTTCCAGCGCCCGCACGGTGGGGTTGCTGTCGCGGCTGTAGATGTACGCCTGCGACCCTTCGGCCATGCCCTCCAAAAAGGCTTGCATGGTGGGGCGGGTGAACGTCGAGGCGTGGTAAATGGGGGGATTGAGGGCGCCGAAGTGCGTCTCGCGGTCTTCGCCCTCGTGCAGGATGCGGGTGGTGGTGTTCATGCCGGCCATTGTAGACTATCCCCCGGCCATCTGGAAAGACCGCGCCCCCCCTGCGCCGGCGATGCCCCCATCCCTCCTGCGCGGGGGTATTTGACAAGGGCCCGCCGCCCGATCATAATACCAGCCAACCTCATATCCCACCGTAACAGCGAGGACGGAGGAAAGTAAGTGGGTGGAAACACCCAGAGAGGCCGGGCCCAGGCTGCAAACCCGGCTGTGTCGAACCCCACCGAAGTTCCCTCCCGAGCTGAGCAGGGGAATGGCCCCCTCGTGGCCTAGTAGTCTGCTCCGGATGCCAACCGTTACCCAGGGCCGCCATTCGCCGCCAGGCCGATGGCACTGAGCGCCTCGCCCCGCGAGGAATCAGGGTGGTACCGCGAATCGTTTCCACACGCTTCGTCCCTGTTTTTTTCAGGACGAAGCGTTTTTTGTTGGATATTAGATATTGGGTATTGGATAGTAGATATTGGATAGTATCGCCAAAAATACCCAATAGCCAATACCCAATACCCAATATCCAATCTCATCACGAGGCAATCGCATGACCGACCTCACGCAACTGCAACTGCAAGCCGAAGCCGAACTGGGTGCGGCCCAGGATGATGCCGCCCTGGAAACATGGCGCATCAAATACCTGGGCCGCAAGGGTTTGGTGCCCGCAGCCGTGGCCAAGATCGCGGTGCTGCCGCCGCAGGAACGCGCGGCCTACGGGCAGGCCGTCAATCAACTCAAGCAGACGGTACAAAACGCGTTCATCGATCGCCAGCAGGCCCTGCACGATGCCAGTCTGGCCGCCGAACTCGCCGCCGAAGGTATCGACGTCACCCTGCCGGGGCGCCGGCCCCAGGTGGGGCGCATGCACCCCATCAGCCGCACCCTGCGCGATATCTACGCCAGCTTCGGGCGCATGGGCTTTCAGATCTACACGGCCCGCGATGTCGAAACCGATGAATACAACTTCCAGTTGCTGAACTTCCCCAAAGGCCACCCGGCCCGCGAGATGCAGGACACCTTCCACACCACGGTGGAGGATGTGTTGCTGCGCACCCACACCAGCCCCGGCCAGATCCGGGCGATGCGCGACTACCACCCCGAACCGATCCGCGTGATCCTGCCGGGCAAGTGCCATCGCTACGAACAGGTCACCGCCCGCTCGGAGATGATGTTCTATCAGGTCGAGGGGCTGGCCGTGGGCCGCGCCATCACCTTCGCCGATCTCAAGGGCACGCTGCAAGCCTTCGCCGACGAGATGTTCGGCCAGGGCCGCAAACTGCGCTTCCGCTGCTCGCATTTCCCCTTCACCGAACCCAGCGCCGAGGTCGATATCGACTGCATCATCTGCGGCGGGGGCGGCTGCCGGGTGTGCAAATACACCGGCTGGCTGGAGATCCTGGGTTGCGGCATGGTGCACCCCACGGTGCTGCGCAACGGCGGCTACGATCCCGATCTCTACACCGGCTACGCCTTTGGCATGGGCCCCGAACGCATCACCATGCTTCGCCACGCCATCGACGACATCCGCTATTTCTACTCCAACGACATCCGTTTCCTCGAACAATTCGCGTAGGTTGGTTGGTTTGTTAGTTGGTTAGTTGGTTTGTTGGTTGGTATGTGCTCAATAAACCGGGGCAAGCCTGAGGCGCAAGCAGCACCAGGCCTCGGCGAGACCGGATAGGATGAGCAAGAGACAAGCAGAGAAGTGCTTGTTCGTACCTTGAAAATTGAAGAGCCAGAGATCAGGGAGGGGCCAGGGCTTGTTGTGTCTGGTGGGCCGCGAGTGTGCGTGTGGTGACGAGTTCGGCTAGGCTGGGCATCTGATTGATGGCGGCGATGCGGTCGTAGATGTAGTGGTAGAAGCTGACGCCGAGCTTACGAGCCGTAACAGCCAGGGAGAGGAAGGTGTCCCAGGCTTGGGCGCCGGCGAGGGTACGGGCGCCGCTGCTGATCTTGCGACGACGCACCCAGGTGCGCAGGTCGCGTTCGATTTGGTTGGTGTGCAGGGGCACTTGCGGATGATCAAGAGCAACGAGCAAGTGACGGTGCTTGGCCAAGGTGAGTGCGATGCGCTCATCCAGCGCCAGGTAGCCGGTCTGGCGGGTGAAGAGTGCTTGGAAATCGCTGCGCAGACGCTGGTTTTCGTCCACAGTTGGCATCTGGCGGTAAGCGACCAGACGATGGTAGAACTTCCAGTAGTCTTTGCGGAATGCAGCCAGGATTTCCTGATGCTGCGGCAGGAAAGGGGTCAGTTTGGTGTAATGGCGACCATCATGCACCCAGCACAGCATGTGCAAGGCGGCCAGATGATTGAATTCGGGGGCGTCATCGCTGCCCAGAATGCTAATCACCGGCCATGTTGTCTGCGCATGGTAGGCAGCAATCCCCGTCGCATCCAACACCCTCTGGCGTTGTTGCGGCCCCAAGCCAGGCAGATGGGTCTCCAGCCAGGCGTCAAACTCCTCTTTGTTCCACTCCAACTCCTCTCCCTGTTCCGCCAGCAGCGCCGCCAAGTGGTGCTGTTTCTTTGCGGACAGACCCAACTCTGCCAGCAAACGCAGGGCCTCGGCATTCAAACGGTAGCGTAACGTGTCACACTGCTGCACCACCTCCAACCATGCCTGCCTGTCTTTGCGCCACTTGGTCGTAAACACCGTGTACCAGGGGTTCGCCAGCGCATGCACATAGGCGTTCTGGCCGTTGATACGCATGCTGCTGCTATCGGCCAAATGCCAGGTGCTGCTTTGTAAACCAGCTGCCGCCACTTCCCGCTTCTCCTCATGGAAGCGTTCCTGGTTATGTATCAGCAGGTTCGACACCTGCCCCTCCGAGATCTGCACCCCAAAGTTCGCCAGCAACTCCACAATCTTCGGCTCCGTCATCTGGCAGCCAAAGTATAGCACGGGCACGAAAGCTCGCACGCCCGGCCCAAATTGCCCCACATACCCAGGCGGCAAAGGCGCTAGATAGCTCTGCCCCTGACTGGGCGAGTAGTATTTCTCTTTGCAAAAAAGCACGTTGTCTGTTACCACCTTCACATCCTGCACCACCACTTCCTCGTAGCCCTTGAACTCTGCATCCGCTGGCAACTCGCTCGGCGGCACCACCAGCACCTCTGTCCGGTCGATCTTTATCTCTGCTACTTTCCCCTCCTTCTTCCACACCGTTGGTTGTCGCCTCTCTTTCTCACTCGAATGTGCTGGCGCTTCCCCCTTCCCCTCACCCTTATCCTCCCCCTCCCCCTTATTCTTCTTCTCCGGCTTGACCTTTGGCTGCCCTTGCTCCCCTTTCAAGCGCTTGATCTCATCCCGTAACTCCTGGTTCTCCGCGCGCAAATGCTGATTCTCGGCGCTTAATTCCTCCACCAGATTCATCAGCAGTACCATCCCTTGCCGCGCAAGCGGGTCTTTGATTTGGTTCAAATCAATGGCTGCCAATTCTTGTCTCATCGCTCATCATTCTCCTCGGCGCTGGACTATACTCGATCCCTCCGCTTCCGTCCAAACTGCGCCCCCC
>JABWBG010000295.1 GCA_013360575.1 Caldilineales bacterium | reverse complement strand
ATGTCCGCGGCGCGGTGCGCGCCGGCCGCGGCCAGGGCCAGCACGTATACGCCCCCGGCCAGCGCCGTGGCCAGGGCCAGATTGAACGGCCCCACCAGCACGAACGTCGCCGCCATCAGCGCCCCCGCCACGAGTTGCCGCCACAGCAAATCGATCCACGGCAGCGGGGCCAGATGCTTGCGCACCGCGTAATAGAAGGGGAACAACAGGGCGAATTCGGATAGGATCGTCGTGACCGCGGCCGCCGGCACGCCGTAGCGGGGGATGAAGATCAAATTGGTGGTGAGATTGAAGGCCACGCCGAACACAAATGCCCGCGTCAAAAAGCGTTGCTGGCCCACCGAAATCAGCACGTAGTGCGTGACCGAGTTGATCCAGCCGATGGGCACGCTGAGGATGAGCAATTGCAGGGGCAGCACCGCGCCGGGCACAAAATCGGCGCCGCCCAGCAGCAGGATCAGCGGCTCGGCCAGGAAGAACATGGCCACGGCAATGGGCACAGCCATGATCGTGAGCAGGCGCAGGGCCAGCTTGTGCGCGCGCAGCAGCGTGTCGGGTGAATTGGCGGCGAAGCGAGCCATCACCGGGAAGATGGCCAGCGTGAAATAGCTGGGGATGACGTTGAGGCCGTCGATGTATTTGTAGGCCGCGGCATAGAGGCCGACGCCAAAAATGCCGACCACGGGGGTGAGGACGAGGATGTCGATGCGCCAGAACACCGTTGCCAGCAGATGGTTGAGCATGAGCGGGCCGCTCTCGCCCAGCATCCAGCGTTGCAGGCCCCAGTCGGCGCGTACCGTCGGGCGCAGAATCCGTTGCCGCAACAGCAGCCATAGCCACAGCGCCTGCACCCCGTTCATCAGCAGACTGACGGCGGCCAGGCCTACAAACCCCCAGCCAACCAGCAGCGCCAGCGCGCCCAACGCCACTTTGGCCAGGGCCACGAATGAGGCCAGCCCGGCCGGATATTCCATCAGTTCATAGGCATTGAATACCGCCGAAAAGGCATCGCTGAGGTTGGCGAAGAACAGCGCCGCCGCAAAAATGCCCACCGCCCACACCGTTTCCGGCGTGATCGAGCCGCTGCGGAAATAGAGCCAGGTGTACACGGCCAGCACCGGCAGCGAGATCAGCCATAAAACCGTGCGCAGGATCACGACAGCACTGAGGAATTGGCCGGCGTTGGCGGCATCCCGTTTTTTCGCCACCTCGCGGGTCAGCAGCGTGCCCAGTCCGAAGCGTGTCAAAATCTCGAACAGGCCATAGGTTTGCACGGCGAAGGTGTAGGCGCCCTCGCCGCCGGGGGCCAGAATGCGCAGGCGCAGCAGGGCGAAGGCGTAGTCGATGAACTTGTTGATCAGGGACATGGTCATGGGCACGAGCGAGTTCTTGGCCACCCGCCGCACTTCTGCGCCCTCGCCCTCTTTCTCTCGATACCAGCGGCCCCAGGCCCACCATCCCACCAACAGCACCAGCAGCACCCCCGCCAGGAAGCTGGCGTACAGCCCTATTTTGAACGACATCGGCGAATAGGAGAAGCGCACGAATTGATGGCCCGGCGCGTCCACATACACCGCCCGGAAATTGCCGTTGGCGCGGTGGATGGTCAGCGCCTTCTCGGTGTATTCTTTCGCACCCGCCGGATAGCTGGCAGCTTTCCAGCCGGGAAAATAGGCGTCGTTCAGCAGCAGCCAGCCGGGCGCGTCCACATCCAGGGTGATCTCGACTTCGTTCAGGCCATAGCTGCGCACCCACACATTCCGGCGCTGGCCGAACACCGGCGGGGGCAGGTCGATGGGCGAATCCAGCACCACCGTCTGGCGTAGATCGACCTGGCGCACGGTCTCCCACAGCGTATCGGCCCCGGCCGCGACTGCTTCCGGTGCGAACAGGGCGCGGGGTAGAACGCCCAGATTTTCGTAGATGCGCACCTCGCCCTCGTAGACCAGTTCGTAGCCGGCGTTGGGGATCTCCTGCGTGGTGACCAGGTAGCGTACGCCCAGCAGATCAAAGAGCGGGTCGTCGAGCGCGGGGAAATTGGGGGTGTAGATGGGCGCGATGCGGTTGTAGAGCAGGTCGCCCTGCGTCTGCAACTGGCCCATGGTGTCGGCGTATTGCTTGGGGATGATGGAATCGTAGCCGCGCACGTCTTGCAGGCCGGCCAGCATGCCCAGATTGGCGTTGAAAGTCTTCTGTTCAGCCGGGTCTTGCAAGGTGGTAAAACGCCAGGGCTGGTTGGCATCAGTCTGCTGCTGCAACCATTGCACCGCCGGCGGGCGAAAATCGAGCAGATCCGCCTTGGCGCGGGGGTTGAAGACCCCGCCGATCAGCCACAGATCGAGAAAGAGCAGAATCAGGGCCAGCGCTTGCCACACCCGCAAGCCCACCGACCAGGTGAACTCGGCATCGGCCAGAGCGGCGGCCTCGGCCTGGCGGCTGGCCGCGCCGATCAGCCGGCGCTGGCCCAGGGGCGAGCGGGCCAGCAGCAGCACCGCGCCCGCGGCCAGCAGCATGAACCCGAATTGTAACAGCCGCCCCGCCTCATAACTCCAGAACAGCGCGCCGTCGGAAAACGCGGCCTGCGCCAGATCGGAGCCGGCGATCACCCGCTCGCCCAGGGCGATGAAGGGCGCGGCCCAGAAGCGGCTGATCAGCAACACCAGCAGCACTCCGGCCCCGGCCAAGCCCACTCCCCGCCCGGCCAGCGCCGCCGAATCGGGGAAGGTGAGGCGGGGGAAGCGGCGCTCGCCGCCCAGCCGGCCCAGGTGCACGCCCTCGACCGCCAGTTGCAGGCGTTCGAAGCCGAAGCCGGCCAGCATGGCGATGGCCAGGGTGTAGGGAAACACCCAACGAAAGGCAGAGTGCAACTGTTTGTAGCCGGGCAGGCCGTAGAACAGGAGGGCGTAGAGGGGCGTGCCGAAGGCGAAGGCGAGGGCCAAAATCGCCAGCAAAGCGAAGCCGATGACGTAGAAGCGGCCAGTGGGCGGGCGCACCCAGCCGGGCCGGTCGCTGGGCTGGCGCACCGAGCCGCCGCGCAGCCGGGCAACGACATCGAACAGGGCGGCGGCGGCAAACACGAGGGTGAGGATGCCGACGTAGTTGCCGCCCTCCACGTAATTCTTCACGCCCCAGAACACCGTGCGGGTTTCTTCGCCGTAGGCATTGAGCCACGATGTGTAAAGCTCGCCCGTCCACCAGTCGCGGATGGCGTGATGCGCGGGATTGCCGAAGATGTCGGGCAGCACGAAGGTGAGGATGTGGCGCGTGGGCCAGGCCCAGTTCACCACCTGATCGTAGCTGGCCGATCCCTGGCGAAAGTTCTGCGCCACCAGCTCGTACAGGGGGATCAACTGCACCGCGCCCAGCAGCACGCCGGTGATGGCCATGAACAGCAGCCAGCCGGCCATGCGCCCGACCGGTTTCCATACGCCCAGCCGCCGCCACACCCCAAACAGCCGCCACAGGCTATACATGGCGGCCACGAGCAAAACGTAGTAGGTGATCTCGACGTGCCCGGCCAGGATTTGCAGGCCGATGACTGCGGCTCCAGCCACGATGTAGGCCACCGGCACGAAGGGGACGTTGCCCTTCTCCTCCTGTTTGCGCACGACCATTTCGATCAGGGCCAGCAGCAGCGGCAGCCAGGCCGCGCCGGCGATCATCATGGGGAAGACGACCGAGCTGATGAAAAAGCCGGAGAACATGAAGGCGATGGCGGCAAACAGCGAGCCTGCCCGGCCCACGCGCAGCACGCGAGCAAAGATGTAGGTGTTCATCCCGGCCAGCGCCAGCATCAGCCAGGTGAAGACGCCGAAGGCCCGTTCCAGCGGCAGCACGTAGTAGACCAGGCTGGCCGGGAACAGGGCCGAGTGTTGGCCCGCGGCCAGAAAGGGCGCGCCGGTGAAGAGATAGGGGTTCCACAACGGCAGCTCGCCCTGGTCGATGGCCTGACGGATCAGCAATTTCCAGGGATAATTTTCCAGCACCAGGTCGGAGAGCAGGGCGTTGTGTGGCGTCTCCGCGCCCATTTCCCCGGCAAACGTCAGCCAGGGTTCGTATTGATAGATATTATCGGCAGGCAGCAGAGTCTGATCCCCAAAGATGACCGGCCCGAACCAGAGCAGGGGAAGCAGAAAGAGTAGGAGCAGCGCCAGTCCATCCCGGCGCAATTCAGTGCGTGACACAGTGTTCAGTATTCAGTGGTCAGTATTCAGTGTTCAGTATTCAGTATTCAGTATTCAGTATTTGGTATTTGGTATTTGGTATTTAGGTAACAGTTCACCTTATTCTGTCATTGCGAGTGCAGCGAAGCAATCTCCAAGGTGGCTCGTCAATTCTGTGGATGTCAATCAGCGTTGGGGATTGCTTC
>JABWBG010000028.1 GCA_013360575.1 Caldilineales bacterium | reverse complement strand
AGCGCCGGCGCGCCGAGATCAAGCGGGGGCGGGGGGGAGGGGGAGGGGGAGGAGATAGAGAGGGGAGATAGAGGGGGGGGTCAGTGTTCAGTGTTCAGTGTTCAGTGTTCAGTATTCAGTGTTCAGTATCAATCATTAATCATTAATAATTGATGATTGATGATTGATGATTAAATATCCAATACCCAATACCCGATACCCCACACTCAAGGAATGTTTATGACTACTATTGATACAAATGCTGTGCGTCGGCAGGTCGAGGCGCATCGCCAAGACATCATCCAATTTCTGCGCGATCTCTGCGCCATCCCCTCCTACGACAGCCAGATCGGGCCGGTGGGCGAACGCGTGGCCGCGGAAATGCGCAAACTCGGCTTCGCCGAGACCTGGTTCGACCGCCAGGGCAACATCGTGGGCCGCATCGGCGATGGCCCGCGCGTGCTCGTCTACGACAGCCACATCGATACCGTGGGCATCGGCGATCCCGACGCCTGGGCCTGGGACCCGTTCGAGGGCAAGGTCGAGGATGGCATTTTCTACGCCCGCGGGGCCTGCGACGAAAAAGGCTCTACCCCCGGAATGGTCTACGGCCTGGCCATCGCCCAGCGCCTGGGCCTGCTGGAAGGGTGGACCGCGTATTATTACGGCAACATGGAGGAATGGTGCGACGGCATCGCCCCCAATGTGTTCGTCGAGGTGGAGGGCATCCGCCCCGATTTTGTCGTGATCGGCGAACCCACGCGCATGCAGATCTATCGCGGGCACAAGGGCCGGGTGGAATTGAAGGTGGTGGCCAAAGGGCGCAGCGCTCACGCCGCCAGCAACCACCTCGGCGACAACGCCATCTACAAAATGCTGCCGGTGATTGCCGGCATCCGCGATCTGGAGCCGCAGTTGGGCGACGATCCCTTCCTCGGCCACGGCAAGATCACGGTCAGCGACATGGCGGTGAAGACGCCGAGCATCAACGCCGTGCCCGATGAGTGCACGATCTACATCGACCGCCGTCTCACCTTTGGCGAGAGCAAAGAGGAGGCGATGGCGCAGGTCGAGGCGTTGATCCCGGCGGCGCAGCGCGGTGATTTTACGCTGGAAATGTTGTGGTACGACGATCCCAGCTACACCGGCTATGTGTTCGAGGTGGACAAATACTTCCCGGCCTGGGCGCTGCCCGCGGATGCGCCGGTGGTGCAGGCGGGCGTGGCCGCGGCCAGCGCCTATCTGGGCGGGGCGGTGAGCACGGGCAAGTGGAATTTCTCGACCAATGGCATCTACTGGTGCGGCAAGGCCGGCATTCCCAGCATCGGCTTTGGCCCCGGCGATGAGATCCACGCCCACACTGTGCTCGATCAGGCGCCGCTGGAAGATGTGGTGCAAGCCACCGGCGTCTACGCCCTCTTCCCCGCCCATCTCCGCCGCCTGCTGGCAGGAGAGGCCGCCTGAGATGGCCAGCCCCGATCGCCAACTCCTGGCCGCCTGGCTGCGGGCGATCCCGCAATCGCGGCACGCGCCGCGGCTGCTGGCCGATCTGCCCGGCGGGGACGTGATCGGCCAGGGGCTGGCGCTGTTGTTGCAGACCTGGGGAGCGGTTGAGATTTCGCCCGCGGGCATTCGCGCCGCGTCGCAGCCCGCGCACTATTTTCTGCACAGCCTGGCCGCCTGGGCAGAGATGCCGGGCCGGGTGATCACCGACTGGTCCGAAGATTTCGGCGCGGATGATCGCGAGGGCCTGCGTCATGGCGTCAGCCTGGTGCACCTGCTGGAAAGGGAACGTCTCAGCCGAGATCCGCTGGCCCCGCCCATCCGCTTTACGCCGGTGGCCCAGGTGCTGATCGTGCAGGCGGGGCCGCCGCCTCGCTTCCTGGTGCAGTGGGATGCGCAATCGGGCTATTTCCAGATCATCGGCGGGCGGCAAAAGGAGGATCAGGGCTGGGTCGAGCCTATCCGCGACACAGCGGCGCGCGAGATGGCAGAGGAGTTGCAAGGTCGAGTCAGCTATGCAGCCGGGGCATTCCGCCTGGAACTGCTGGCCGATTTTGCGGGCAAAACCCGGCTCTCCCCCTCCTTTGGGGCGCTGACCGCGTATCACTTCACCTTTTTCCGGGCCGCGGGCCTGGCGGCTCTCTCCCTCGGCCCTTCCGAACGCTGGGTGGCCCGCGCCGAGCTGCTTGGCGGCGCCACCGCTGCCGGCGAACCGGTGCGCGGCGATCACATCCTCCTGCTCGAACAACACCTCGCCCGCCGCATCGACACCCTCCCCCCCTCCTTCGCCCCCGCGCGATGAGACGGGGAGACGAAGGACGATAGACGATAGACGATAGACGAAGGACGATAGATAGCGAACGATAACCAATTTACCAATTTACCAATCTACCAATCTACCAACCAACTAACCAACTAACCAACCAACCAACCAACCACCCACCGGAGCAATCTATGCAAACCAACCTTCGCGGTCGCGACATGATCACCACGCAGGAGTGGACGCGCGACGAAATCGACACCATTTTGGACGTGGCCTTCGATCTCAAACGCCAGCGAGCGCTGGGCGTACCCCACGCCTACCTGCGCGACAAAGCCCTGGCCATGCTCTTCTTCTTCACCTCCACCCGCACCCGCGGCAGCTTCGAGGCCGGCATGGCCCAACTGGGCGGGCACGCCGCCTTCATCGACAGCACCACCACCCAGATCAGCCACGGCGACACCGCCAAAGAGATCGGCGAGATCTTCGGACGCTATTACGACGGCATCGCCATCCGCCAATGCGACTGGGATTTTGGCAACCGCTACATCCGCGACGTGGCCGCGGCCAGCCGCACGCCGGTGCTGAACATGCAGTGCGACATCTACCATCCCTTCCAGATCCTCGCCGACCTCATGACCATCATCGAAAAGAAAGGCGATCCGCGCGGGCTGACGATCAACGTCAGCTGGGCCTATGCCTCCAGCTACCAAAAACCGATCAGCGTGCCGCAAAGCCTGATCCTGCTGATGACCCGCTTCGGCATGCATGTGCGGCTCACCCATCCGCCCGAATACAAACTCATGCCCGACATCGTCGCCCAGGCCCAGGACAACGCCCGCAAGCATGGCGGCAGCCTGGAACTGCTGGATGACTTCGACGCCGGCTTCCAGGGCGCGGACGTCGTCTACCCCAAAAGCTGGGGCGCGCTGCTGACCACCACCGACAACGCCGAGAGCGCCGCGATCGGCCGCCGATACACCGACTGGATCGCCGACGACCGACGCATGGCCCTGGCCAAGCGCGACGCCATTTACATGCACTGCCTGCCCGCCGACCGCAATATCGAAGTGGCCGATAGCGTGATCGATGGTGAGCAGAGCGTGGTCTACGACGAGGCCGAAAACCGCCTGCACGTCCAGAAAGCAGTGATGGCCTTGACCATGGCCTGAGCCAACTCGCGACGCATTTTCCTGGGCGGGGGAAGATGGAGAGATCGCCATCCTCCCCCGCCCAGGCAGATTCCCAGCACGCTTCTCCCCACTTTTACCATGTCCTTCGATGCTGCTCAGGCCCTCGTCGCCGCGGATTTGGCCGCGGTGGAACTGGCCATGCTCAGGAAGATGGGCGGCCACTATGGCCCGCTGGCCGACACCCTGACCGGCCTGATCCGCAGCGGCGGCAAGCGCGTACGCCCCACCCTGGCCCTGCTCGCCGGTCGCTTGCATCCCCCGCCGCAGCCGCACCCATTGATCAGCCTGGCCGCCGCGGTCGAAGCCTTGCACACCGCCACCCTGGTGCACGACGACGTGATCGACGGCGCGCTGCTGCGCCGCGGACAATCGACCTTGAACGCCCGTTGGACGCCGAGCAGCACGATCATGGCCGGGGATTTCTTCTTCGCCCGCGCTGCCGCCCTCGCCGCCGAGACTGAACACCCGCGAGTGATCCAACTCTTCGCCGAGACCCTGAACGTGATCGTGGATGGGGAGCTGCGCCAGGCCTTCACCGCCCGCGACTGGGGCCAGCCCAAACAAAGCTATTACGACCGCATCTATGGCAAGACCGCGGCCCTGTTCGAGGTGGCCACCCGCGCCCCTGCCCTCCTGGCAAACGCCCCCGCCGCCGCAGAAGAGGCGCTGCGGGCCTACGGCTATCACCTGGGCATGGCCTTCCAGATCGTGGACGATCTACTCGATTTCGTAGCGGACGCATCCACTCTGGGCAAGCCGGCAGGGTCCGATTTGCAGTCAGGCATCATCACCCTGCCGGTGTATTATTACATTCAGGATCCGGATCGTCGCGACCAACTTGTGGCGCTGGTCGACGGCCAGCGCCACGGCGAAGATGTCGTCGCCGAAGTCGTGCGCATGATCCGTGCGTCCGACGCCATCGCCCAGACCAAAGCCGAGGCGCTGCGCTTTGCCGAGGCGGCCATTGCCAGCCTTGCCTCCTATGCCGACGCCGCCCCCCGCCAGGCCCTGACTGCCATCGCCCGGTACGTGGTGGAGCGGGAATTTTGAACGGGGCTGTCCCCTGCTCCCAAAGCAGGGGCACGCTCACTCCGGCGCCAAGACGATTGTGTTATACTCTCGTCAGCAAATCACCTGCCCCGCTGTCAAAAGAAGCAAGAATTATGGCGACGAAAGATGTTCGCGAACAACTTCATCAGCAAATCAATCGCTTGCCGGATGGTAACAGTTCACCTGATATGTCATTGCGAGTGCAGTGAAGCAATCTCCAAGGTTGTTCGTCAATTTTGCGGTTGTCAATCGGCGTTGGGGATTGCTTCGGGGCTATCGCCCTTCGCAATGACAAAATAAAGTGAATTTTTACGCCGGATGAAATTGTCGAACAAATTGCGGATTTTACGTGTTTTTCATGGCAAGACGACAAATATCAACCTACACCGGCTGGAATCGCGACGAATGGCGTGATTTTTCACTGGCACAATTTTTCAGTGAAGATGATGAAATTGAGTACACATTGAAAGATGCGCGAGAAATATATCGTCAATGAAACCTGGCATCCTTTCGATCTCTCCATCCTCATCATCTCCTGGAATGTGCGGGAGCTGTTGCAGCGCTGCCTGGCCGCGCTGCCCGCGGCGGTGGGGCCGGGGCTGACCTATGAAGTGATCGTGGTGGATAATGCCAGCAGCGATGGCACGGTGGAAGCGATACGCGCTGCCTTCCCCCAGGTGCAGGTGATCGCCAACAGTGAAAACCGGGGTTTTACGGGTGGAAACAATCAGGCGCTGGCCGCGGCGCGGGGCGATTTCCTCTTTTTGCTGAATCCAGACACCGAGCCTCGCCCTGGCAGCATCGCTGCGCTGCACTACTATCTGGCCGCGCATCCTGCCCTGGGCATCGTGGGCCCGCGGCTGTGGTATGGCGACGGCAGTCTGCAATCCAGCCGCCGCCGCTTCCCCACCCTGCTCACCCTCTTCACCGAAAGCACGGTGGTGCAGGAATACCTGCCCTGGTTGCCCCACTTCGCCCGTTACCGCCTCGCCGACCGTTCGCCCGACGAGGCGCAGACCGTGGACTGGCTGGTGGGCGCAGCGCTGCTGGTGCGCCGCCAGGTCTACGCGCAGATCGGCGGGCTGGACGAGGGCTTCTTCATGTATTCGGAGGAGCTGGATTGGTGCCGGCGGGCCGCGGCCGCGGGCTGGCAGGTGGGCTACGAGCCGGCGGCAGAGATCGTGCACTACGAAGGCAAGTCGAGCGAGCAGGCCGTGGCCGCGCGGCATATCCGCTTCTGCCGCAGCCGCGTGCGCTACACCCGCAAATACCACGGCGCCTTCTGGGCCGCGGCGCTGCGCTTGTGGCTGTTGCTCACGTTCGTGTTCCAGTGGCTGCGCGAGGGGCTGAAATGGCTGCTCGGCCACAAACGCCCGTTGCGGGCCGAGCGCATGCGCGCGTATGGGCAGGTGCTGCGGTCGGGACTACGCTAGCGTTTGTCCGAAAACCATGTTACACTGCGCTTGCCTGATCTCAGGAGGGCTGAACGATGTCTGATGTGCTACTTTCCCTTCACGAATCTCAAGTTATCGAACTGGTACGCCAACTTTCGGCGGATGGCAAGCGCCTGGTCTTGAAAACACTCCTTCCCGAATGGGAATTGTTCGAGGAACTGACGGATTACGGGATTGAACGTATGCATGCCGTTGCCAGAGAACGCGGTGTGGAATGGCAGAGTCTAACAGAACCGCAGCGCGAGCAATTCATCGACGAGTTGCTTCATGAGCGTGCGTAATGCCACAGCGAGTCGTTTTTGACACAAATGTCATCATCTCTGGGTTGATGTGGCGGGGAAAAGCGCACAGATGCACGCTGTTGGCACGAACCGACGCCGTTCAGATGGTCTATTGTCCCGAGATGCTTGCAGAACTCTCACTAAAATTGCGCGAAAAGTTTGGCTTTTCGGAGAACCGGATCCACGCTGTTCTCTACGATTATCGTCAATTCAGCGAACGTGTGAAAATCATCGGTCAACTCAAAGTCGTTTCAGCGGATCCAGATGATGACAAGTTCATCGAATGTGCGCTCGTAGGCAATGCATCGGTTATCGTTTCAAGTGACAAACACTTAACAGATCTGAAAACATATCAGAGCATCGTCATCGTGCGACCAGATCAATTTCTTGCCATGTTCGGGTCGTAATATATGCCAATGGCTGCACGAGGGTACGAGATGGGAGTCGCGCAAAAATGAAAGCGCCCCGCATCCTCTTCGTCACCGGCGAATACCCGCCCATGCAGGGTGGCGTGGCCGACTACACCCGCGAGCTCAGCCGGGCGCTGGTCGGGCTGGGGCATGAAGTGGGCGTGCTGACCTCGGTCGGGGCAAGTCAGGCGCCGGACGAGCCGAGCATCACCCTGTTTCCGCAGATCGCGCGCTGGGATTGGCGCCTGTGGGCGAATTTGGATCGGCTGATCGAACACTGGCAGGCGGATGTCGTCCACATCCAATACCAGACCGCAGCTTTCGGCATGCACCCGGCTATCAACCTCTGGCCGACGTGGACAAACCAGACCAAAGCGTTGACGGCCGTCACTTTCCACGACCTGCTGAGGCCCTATCTCTTTCCCAAAGCGCATTGGCTGGGCCTGCGCCGGGGCATGACCCACACCCTCGCCCGCGGGGTCGATCTCGCCATCACCACCAACCCGGAGGACAGCGCCGCCCTGCGCCCACGCCGCCCCGATCTGATCGAAATCCCCATCGGCAGCAACATCCCCTGCGCGCCGCCGCCCAATTTTGACCGGGAACCCTGGCGCGCCCGCCTGGGACTGCCTGCAAAGGCCGCCGTACTCTGTTATTTCGGCTTCCTCAACGCCAGCAAGGGCGGCGAACTGCTGGCCGATGTGCTGGCGGGGCTGGTGGGGCGCGGGATCGACGCCCATCTGCTCATGATCGGCGGCCGCGTGGGCGCGTCCGATCCCACCAACCACGCCTATCTGCAACAGGTGGAGGCGCGCATCGCTGCCGCCGGGCTGGCCGGACGCGTGCACTGGACAGGTCATGTGCCGGGGCCGGAGGTTTCCGCCGCTTTTCTGGCCTCCGATCTCTGTCTCTTGCCCTACGCGGATGGCGTCAGCTATCGCCGCGGCAGTTTCATGGCCGCGCTGGCGCACGGCATGCCCATCCTCACCACCCCGCCCGCCGTGCCCTATCCCGACCTGATCGATGGCGAAACCCTGCTGCTGGCCCCGCCCGATGCCGCCGCACTCACCGCCGCCGCCCACCGCATCCTCAGCGACGCCGATCGCCGCCGCGGCCTGGGCGAAACCGCCCGCCGCCTGAGCGAACGCTTCACCTGGCCGGCGATCGCCGCCGCAACACTGGCTGCCTACCGCGCCGCCCCCCATGTCTGATCTGCATCTCGAACTCACCGACGCGCCGCCGGAAGCGGACAAACAGTTTCTGCGCCAGCAGATCAGAGCCTTCAACGACGATCACTCGCCCCCTCATGCCGCTGTTCGCCAACCTGGCAGTGTGCGCCCGCTCTGCCTGTTCGTGCGCGACGCCGATGGCGCGTTGCAGGGCGGGCTGATCGCCGAAACCTACTGGGGCTGGCTGGATATCGACATTTTATGGCTGCGCCAGTCGCGGCGCGGGCAAGGGGTGGGCCGCCAGTTGCTGGCGCAGGCCGAGGCCGAAGCCGTCCGGCGGGGATGCGCCTGGGCGCAGGTGAAGACCTTCAGCTTCCAGGCGCAGGCGTTCTACGAGAAACAGGGCTACCGGGTGGTGGGAGAGATGCGCGATTATCCGCCCGGCGCCTCCTTTTTGTGGATGCGCAAGGATCTCTGATTATTCGGTCGCCTCTGCCGCTTCGGTCGGGGTGATGACCCAGGGGATATAGGTGAGGAAATGTTGCAGTTGCCACACGCCGATGTCGTAGGCGTCCCCATCCCGCGCTGATGCAGTTTCGGTCAGGGGCAGACGTTGGCCGCTTTCCAGGTCATAAACGCCCATGATCAGCCGGTACGCGCCCGCCGGCAGGCTGATCAGGGGGGCGAAATCCACGGGATGGCGATGCTCGACGATCTCGCCCGGCTGCCACAGATGGCTGGGATAGTATCCCTGCGTCAAAGGGAAGTCGGCGCCGAGCACGAGCGTGTTGTCCGCGTCGAGCAGTTGCACAAACACCGAGTAATCCTGGGCAGGCTGTTGCAGCGCCTGCCAGCGAAAGGCGAACTCATGCGCGCCCGCGCCCTCCAGCGCCGTCGGCAGATCGGAGATGCTGATCAGGGCCAGTTCATCGCCAAAACGGGCCAGGGGCGGCGAGTCGGCGGGGGGTGGCGCCGGCAGGCCCAGGCGCAACAGGCCCGAATAGACGGCGTCGCCCAGGGGTTCGTCTGTCGGGCTGAAGATGGGCAGGTGCGGGGCTTCATCCCCCACCGGGCACACCACCGAAACTTTGATGCGGGCGCCGGTGGGTAACAGCGCGCCCCCGCCGGCGCCGGCGTAGACGCGGTAAGTATCGCGGAAGACATCGCCCGGTTGCCACGAGGAGGTGGGATAGGCGCCATTGGCCGAGAGATGGCTGGCCCCGCCAAAATAGGTCTGATCCACCCCGATCAGGTGCACACCGATCACGTAGTTGTTGGGTGTGGCGGCCAGCGCCCGCCACACCAGGGTGACATCGACCGCCTCATACGGGGCGACATCGCCCGGGACCACGCCCATGCCCACCAGTTCGGCCAGATCGCCGACGCGGGCGTGCACCGGCTGCTCGCCGGGCAGCAGATCGGCGCTGGCGGCCAGGGGCGGCGGCGCGTAGGTGGGGCGCAAGACCAGGAAAGGCGCCAGCAAGCTGATCGCCAGCAAAACGCCGGCGTAGAGATAGCCGCCCAGCCAGGGAAAGCGGCGGGTGCGCCAGGCCTGGCTGCCCAGCAGGTACAAAAATCCAAAAATCGAAAACAATCCCAGCAGATAACGCCCCCGGCCACCGTAGAAAAGAAGAGAGAAGACGATGTACCAATCCAGCAGCAAGACGCCAAGCCCCAAGAAAACGAGCAGCCGGCGGCGGCCATTGCTGCGCCGGGCCAGGAACTCCCACAAAAGGCCAAGCCCGGCCAGCGCGGTGATCAGGGTGAGCAGGGTCAGCTGCCAGGGGGGCAGGGTGATGGAGTCGGCGCCGAGCAGGCCCCAATAGGTGTTGAAGGTGAAACGGATGCCCTCGATCCAGGCGTCGGTCAGATCGGCGCCGGCCGGCAACGTGGTCAAGGTCAGGCGCTCGATCCAGGAGGCGCTGGCGTTTTCATAGCCGATGATGGCCTCGCCATACACCTGCTGGTTGCGCAGGAACCACCAGAGGATAATCAGCGCCTGTGCCGCCAGCAACGCGGCCAGCGCCGTGGCAGTCTTCAGCAGGCGGCCCCGGCTCAGCCGCCACGAACGCCACAGCAAAACCGCGGTGGTGAGCAGGAAAATGGGAATGAAGACGATGGCGGTGTATTTGGTCAGGAAAGCCAGGGCAAAAAGCAGGGCGGCCAGGGCAAAGGCGCGCAGATCGGGCGTGGCCCACACGCTGCGCAAGCAGAAATAAAGGCCCCACAACCCCAACACGCCCACCAGGATGTCGTTGTTGATGGTGGCGGCGGCGAAGATGTAGGAGGGCACAAAGGCCACCGCCGCGGTCAGCAACAGCGGCCCAGTGCGACCGGGGCCGGGGAAAAGCAGCCGCCCGCTGCGGTAGACCGCGATCAGCCCCAACAGCCCGATCAGCGTCGAGAAAAGGCGGTGCAGCTTGACAGAGCGCACCACCGCATTGTCCCCGATGGTTTCGGCGGTGGTGTGCAGGAAGGCATTGCGTCCCCCATCCACCGCGCCGGCGTGGTAGCCATACTGATTGGGCGTCGGCCACCAGTAATCGCTGCTATCGGCCCAGAACAGAGTGGCGGCGGCCAGGATGTAATAGAGAGGCGGCTGCCGGAACTGCCAGCGGGCCGCGTCATCCAGCCCTTGCGCCGGATCCAGGCACTGATCTGCCACCGGCGCCAGGGGCAGGGCCGCGTCGGTGCGGGGCAAACTGCGATTGGCCTTGACATACTGAATGTAACGATAGTGCGAGAGTTCATTATCTGCCTCCCCGATCGGCGTCACCCCATTGTATAGCAGAGCCAGGGCCAAAAACAGGCCCAACAGAAGCCACAACCCGCGCGGCGCGCGCCGCGCCGCGTGCAAAAGGATGTGGTGGGGAGGATTCATGGCGTGAGAAAGGGGCAGAGATCGGCGCAGGTGGGGGAAAGAGGGCCTGCGCTCCTTCATTATGCACGACCAGGCGCCATTTGGCGAAGAAGGGGGAATCGATCCTGTGCGGAAGACTGGTATTTCACCGCCAAGCTCGTTATAATCGCGCGCGCCGGTAGCTTCTTGTGCCTGCGGGCGGCGCTGCTCGCTCCTCTTTTTTGTGATCCTCGTGCTTCTTCGCCAACCCACGCGCGGCCACTCCCCCTGGCTGCGCCTCCGCGCTGAACTCATCCACCCCGACCCTCGCCGCCAGCGTCTGGCCATCGTGGGGGTGCTGATCGCGGGCGGGCTGCTGCTGGGGTTGCTGGTGGGCGCAACCGGGCCGACGATAGCCATCGCCCTGGCCGTGGCCCTGATCGGCGCGGGGATGGTGGTGCGCAGCCCTCTGTGGGGCCTGCTGGGCGTCATCGCCATCAGCACCCTGCTGCCCTTCGCCACCCTGCCTTTCAAGATCGGCTTCACCCCCAGCTTTCTCGATCTGGCCATCTTCGCCACCTTCGGCGTGTGGGCGCTGCGTTACGCCGCCGCCGCTGAAACCCGTTTCGAAGCCTCGGCCATCGGCGGCGCGGTGATCCTCTTCCTGATGATGGCAGCCTTCACCTTTGCCATGGGCCTGCAACATGCCCGGCCCACCGCCAACAACCTGCGCCAGTTTGCGGAGATGATCCTCAGCATCACTCTCTTTTTTGTGGTGATCAACGTCGTGCAGCGCCACGCCCAGCTCTTCTTCCTGGCCAGGGCGCTGATGCTGGGGGGCGCCGCCGCGGCCGCCCTGGGCGTGCTCTTCTACATCCTGCCCCAAACCGCCACCGTGTGGGTGCTGGATCGTCTGGCCCGGCTGAGCTATCCCGGCGGATTCGGGGCGCTGCGCTTCATCAACGACGATCCCGAAGGCATCATGCGCGCCATCGGCACCAGCATCGATCCCAACGCCCTGGGCGGGCTGATCGTACTGGCCGGGCTTTTCACCCTGCCGCAACTGTTCACACAGGGGCCTCTCTTCTCCCGGCGCTGGGCAGCCGCGCTGGTGGGCGTGCAAGTGCTGGGCCTCTATCTCACCTTTTCCCGCGGCTCGATGGTGGGCTTTGTCGCCGGCGCCGGCGTCATGGCCCTGCTGCGCTATCGCAAGCTGCTGGCGCTGTTGTTGGCGGTCGGCCTCCTCTTTCTCATCCTGCCCTTCACGCAGGACTACGTGCAGAACATGTGGCTGGGCCTCACCGGGCAGGATCGCTCCACGCAAATGCGTTTTGGCGAATATCGCGACGCCCTCGACCTGATCAGCCGCTATCCCATCTTCGGCGTCGGCTTCACCGGCGCGCCGGAGATCGATCTCTACGTCGCCGTGGCCTCCCTCTACCTGCTCATGGCCGAACAGATGGGCCTGGTCGGCCTCTTCACCTTCCTCCTCCTCATCCTCCTCTTCCTCAACACCCTGATCCGCGGCCTGCGCCGCCCGCAGATCGATCCTGCCAGCGAAGGCCTGCTGCTTGGCGTGTTGGCGGCCATGGCCGGGCTGCTCGCTGCCGGCATCTTCGATCACTACCTTTTCAACCTCGCCTATCCACACATGACCTCCTTGCTGTGGATCCTGATAGGCGCGGGCATGGTCGCTGTGCACTTTGCCCTGCAAGATGATCCTACCCTCTCCGCATCCCACCCCACACTCACTCAGGGAACCCCATGACTACCCAACCCACTGTCGTCATCCACAAAAAAGAGATGAAACGCTGCGTTCTCTTCACCCTGGCCGGGCGCTTCGATAGCAGCACCGCCCGCCAACTGGAAGAGGCGCTGCAACTCACCCTGAACGCGGGCCATTTCAATCTGGTACTGAACATGGCCGGGGTCGAATACATGAGTTCGGCCGCGCTGCGTGTGCTGATCAGCACAGCCAAAGAGTGCCGCAAAACCCTGAACGGCGGCGATCTGCGGCTGGCCGCCGTCTCCCCGCGCGTGCAGCAGGTGCTGGACCTGGCCGGGCTGGACACGCTCTTCCAAAGCTTCGAGAGCGAAGTCGAAGCAGTGGGCAGCTTCTGAACCGACCGCCTGCCTTGCTCCCCCCTCCCGCCTGCATCTGGCTGTCATGAGCACAGACTCATCGCCCGCGGCCTCTGCCGTGCACGAGTTGATCCTGCCGGCAGAGGCCGCCTGGCTGGCGACGGTCGCGGATTTCCTCTGCAGTTGCTGCGCAGGCTGGCAGATCGATGAGGACGCGCAGTTCGAGATCCAATTGGCTGTGGATGAAGCCGCGACCAATGTGATTACCCACGCCTACGCCGGCCAACCGGGCCGCATCCACCTGCGCTGCTGGGTGGCGGATGGCGATTTCCACATCGAACTGATCGACCAGGGCCGCACCTTCGACCCGGAAACCGTGCCCCCGCCCGATCTGACCGGGCCCCTCGACACCCGCCGCGAGGGGGGACTGGGCATGCACTTCATGCGCCAGATGATGGATGAGATCGATTTCGTGTTCAGCCCCACCGGCAACCGCCTGCACATGATCAAGCGGGGAGTCGCATCGTGAGTGAAACCGCGGCGGGCCTGCACCCTCTTGCCGGCCAAGCCCTTGTCGACCTGCAAGTCGCCAGCCAGGCCCTCGCCCGCGCCCAGATCGACGAAGAAAGCGTCCTCACCTTTCTGCGGCAACAGGTGCAGCACCTGCTGCCGCCGGTGCGCGTGCACATCCTCCTCTTCTTCGCCGAAAATTCGCAGCTCTTCGCCTGGAATCGCCGCGGCGAGGCCCTGCCCCCCAGCTATTTCGAAACCGCCGCGGCCCAGGGCATCATCGGCTGGCTGCGCGAGACCAAAGAAGCGCTGCTCGTGGGCGATTTCCACCGCGATTGGGAAGCCCTGCCCGCGCGGCCCAGCTACGACAACCCCGACCCCCCGCGCGCGGCCATCTTCGTGCCCCTGGTCGTGGCCGACGAAGCCCTCGGCGCCCTCTCGGCCCAGAGTGAGGAGCCTGACGTCTTCACCCCCGACCACCTCTGGCAACTGCGCATCCTCGCCAACCAGGCCGCGGCCGCGCTGCGCGCCGGCCGCCTGCTGCGCAGCGAGCGCTGGCGCGCCAACGAACTGCAAACCCTGGCCCAGATCACCCGCTCCGTCGTCTCCATCCTCGACCTCGACGCCCTCCTCTCGCACATCGTCGAAGTGATCGAGCAAAACTTCGGCTTCTATCACGTACAGATCTTCGTGGTGGAAAAAGGCAGCGACCGCGCCCTCTTCCGCGCCTCCAGCGGCGACCAGACGCATGATCTCTGGCGGCAGATGGGCCGCTCCGTCCAACTGCACGAAAAAGGCATCATCCCCTGGGTGCTCAGCCATGGCGAAACCCTGGTCGCGCCCGATGTCTCCATCGATCCCCTCTACGTCCCCGACGACCCGCATCTCCTGCCCAACACCCGCAGCGAGATCGCCATCCCCCTGCGGCTGGAGGAGGAGGTGCTGGGCGTGCTCGACGTGCAGAGCGCTAAAACCAACGCCTTTGGCCCCGAAGATCTCTTCATCCTCAACGCTCTGGCCGACACCGTGGCCCTGGCCGTGACCAACGCCCAACTCTACGCCCGCGTACAGGAAGATGCCTGGATCACCGTGGCCCTGCTGGAAGTGGCCGAAGCCACCAACCATCTCACCGAATTGCAAGAGGTGAGCGACACCATCGTCCGCATCACCCCCATGCTCACCGGCGTCACCCTCTGCGCCCTGTGGCTGCGCAGCGCCGCCGGCCCCATCTACCAGATCGCGTCCGAGTGGGGCGTGCCGGAGGAACTAAAATCCCTGCTGCGCAAACAGGAGTTGAGCGAGGAGGCCGTCGCCCGCCTCGGCCTGGCCGCAGGAGAGACACAGCCGCGGCTGCTGCGCTCGCAAGAATTGGACGAACAACTGCCCCCCATCCTGGCCCAGGCCCTCTCTGCCGATGTGGTGGCCTTCATGCCCCTGCTGGCCAAGAGCGAGTGCATCGGCCTGCTGGCGGTCAGTCTGACCGAGCCGGAGGCCCACATCTCCCAAACCCGGCTGCCCCTGCTCAAAGGCATCGCCGATCAGGCAGCTTCGGCCCTGGAAAACGCCCAGCTCATCGCCGCCCAACGCCAGGAGGCCTGGATCAACACCGCCCTGCTGCAAGTGGCCGAGGCCATGGGCCGCGCCCGCGACCTGCCCGAGACGCTGGATATCGTCGCCCGCCTCACCGCTGCCCTCTCCGGGCTGGATCGCTGCACCATCTTCCTGCGCCACGGCGATGGCTTCCAGGCTGCCATCAGCCACGCGCTGGCCCGCGACCTGCCCCCCATCCCCCCCACCCAGCGCCTGCACCCCGATCACACCCCTCTGCTGGAGCATTTGCTGGCGCAGCGCGCGCCGATCGTGGTCAACGATCTGCAAAACAGCGGGTTTTTCTCCCCCGCCTGGCTGCAAGCGATGCGCGTCAACGCCCTCACCGCCCTGCCCCTCATCGCCGGCGATGAGGTTGTCGGCGTGATGGTGGTGGATGAAGTCACGCCGCAGCGCATCCACACCCCCCGCCTGCTCGACATCCTCGGCGGCATCGCCAACCAGGCCAGCGTGGCCATCGAGCGCGCCCGCCTGCACCGCGCCGAATTCGAACAGCAGCGCATCGCCACCGAGTTGAATCTGGCCCACAACATCCAGCGCGGCTTCCTGCCCGAATCGCTGCCCGCCCTGCCCGGCTACGAGATCGCGGCCCTGTGGGAACCGGCCCGCCAGATCGGCGGCGATTTCTACGATTTCTTCCCCCTGCCCGATGGCCGCCTGGGCATTGTCGTGGCCGATGTGGCCGACAAAGGCATCCCCGCGGCCCTGTACATGGCCCTCTGCCGCACGGTCATGCGCCTGGTGGTGTACAGCGACCCCGCGCCCGCGGCGGCGTTGCAGCGGGTGAACACGGCCATTCTCGATACCACCTACTCCGATATGTTCGTGGCCCTCTATTACGCGGTGCTCGACTCTACCCAGCACAGTCTTTGCTATGCTTCGGGCGGGCACGGGCTGGCCCTGGCCGCGGGCGCGGCAGGGGCGCGCTTCCTGCGCGGGCGGGGCATGGTGCTGGGCGTGCTGGCCGATGCCCAGGCCGAGGAGCACAGCGCCCAGCTCGCGGCCGACGAATACCTGATCATCTACACCGACGGCGTCACCGACGCGGTGAACGAGGCCCTGGAAACCTACGACGAAGAACGGCTACTGGCCGCCATCCAACAGCACGCCGGCTGCACCGCGACCGAGATGTTGCAGGCCATCCATGCCGATGTGCGGGCCTGGCAGGGCGCGGCCCCGCCCTTCGACGATTTTACCCTCGTGATCGTGCGCCGCCTGCCCCCGCCGGCCCCCGCGGCCTGAAAAGCAGCCGCGGGAGGAGGGGCAGAAACGGGAAACGCGCCCCCGCGCGCTGCTGTGTTATAATCCGTGCAGTTCTTTCAACACCCCCCCTCTCACCTTCAGCACGCCATGTCTTCTCCCTTTGATTTCGACCTCGTCGTCCTCGGCGGCGGGCCTGGCGGCTATGTCGCCGCCATCCGCGCCGCCCAACTGGGCCTGAAAACCGCCCTGATCGAGAAGGAAAACCTGGGCGGCGTCTGCCTGAACTGGGGCTGCATCCCCAGCAAAGCCCTGATCCGCAACGCCGAGATCGTCAACCTGCTGGGCCAGGGCCGCGAATTCGGCTTCAAATTTGACAATCTGACGGTGGATTACAGCGTCGCGGTCAAACGCAGCCGCCAGATCAGCAGCCGCCTGGTCAAAGGCATCAGCTTTTTGATGAAAAAGAACCAGATCGAGGTGATCGAAGGCTTCGGCGTGCTCACTGACCCGCATACGATCACCGTCGGCGACAGGGCGATCCGCGCCGCGGCCATCATCCTGGCCACCGGCGGCCGCGCCAGCAGCATCCCCGGCGTCGAGATCGACGGCGAACGTGTGCTTTCCTACCGCCAGGCCATCGTGCAGGAGCACTTGCCCCCCTCGATCGTCATCGTCGGCGGCGGGCCGATCGGCATGGAATTCGCCTACGTCTACAACAGCTACGGCGTCAAGGTGACGGTGGTGGAGATGTTGCCGCACGTGCTGCCCAACGAAGAAGAAGAAGTCGCCGAAGTCGTCGCCAAAGCCTTTCGCAAGGCCGGCATCGACCTGCGCGCCCACACCCGCACCCAGGCCATCGCCCTGGAAGAGGCGGCCATCGCCGTCACCCTGCACGACCAGAGCAGCGACCAAACAGAGACGATCCACGCCGCCCAGGTGTTGATGGCGGTCGGCGTGCGCCCCAACAGCGAAGGCATCGGCCTGGAAGCCGCGGGCGTGGCCACCCACCGGGGCTGGGTGCAGGTGAACGACGTGATGCAGACCAACGTGCCCCACATCTACGCCATCGGCGATCTGACCGGCAAGATGAACCTGGCGCACGTGGCCAGCGCCCAGGGCGTCGTCGCCGCCGAAGCCATCGCCGGGGCCGAGACGCAGCCGATCAGCGATTACAGCGCCATGCCCCGCTGCACCTATTGCCACCCGCAGGTCGCCAGCCTGGGCCTGACCGAAGCGCAAGCCAGGGAGCAGGGCTACGACCTGCAGATCGGCAAATTTCCCTTCCAGGCCAACGGCAAGGCCCTGGGCCTGGGCGAACGGGAGGGCTTCATCAAGATCATCGCCGACGCCACTTACGGCGAGATCCTGGGCGTGCACATGGTCGGCCCGGAAGTGACCGAGCTGCTGCCTGAACTGAGCCTGGCCAAGATGATGGAATTGACCCCCGCCGAGATCGCCCGCAACGTCCACGCCCACCCCACCCTTTCGGAAGCGATCATGGAAAGCGCCCACGCGCTGCTTGGGCACGGAATCCATCAATAATTTCTTTTTTTAATCATTAATCATTAATTATTGCATGCCCGTTTCCATCGAACTCGATCCTTCGCCGCCGCGGCATGATTGGCATGAAGCGCAGTTGACGCGCGGCCGCCGGCCCGATTGGCTGCGCGCGCCCGCGCCCGACAGCCCCGATTACCGGCGGCTGTACGGGCTTATGCGCCAGCACAGCCTGCACACCGTCTGCGAAGAGGCCGCCTGCCCCAACATCGGCGAATGCTGGGGCCGCGGCACCGCCACCTTCCTCCTGCTCGGCGATGTCTGCACCCGCTCCTGCGGTTTTTGCAAGATCAAGACCGGCCGCCCTCCCAAGATCGATATCCTGGAACCGCTGCGCGTGGCCCGCACCGTGCAGATGATGAACCTGCAACATGTCGTCCTCACCTCGGTCAACCGCGACGAGCTGCCCGACGGCGGCGCCTTCATCTTCGCCGCCACCCTGCGCAAGATCCGCGAATTCATGCCCGACTGCACCGTGGAAGTGCTCATCCCCGATTTCATGGGCGACGCCGCCGCCCTGCACACCGTCATGCGCGAGCGGCCCGAGATCCTCAACCACAACACCGAGACGGTGCCTCGCCTCTATCAGCGCGTGCGCCCGCAGGCCAAATACCCGCGCAGCCTGGACGTGCTGCGCCGCGCCAAAGCGATCGATGCCGCAGCCCTGACCAAATCGGGGCTGATGCTGGGCCTGGGCGAGCGTTGGGAAGAGATCCTGGCCGTCATGGCCGACCTGCGCGCGGCTGCCGTCGATATCCTCACCCTCGGCCAATACCTGCAACCCTCCCGCTTCCATCTGCCGATCGAGCGCTATTACACACCGGCGGAATTCGCCGAATTGCAGCGGATCGGCGAAGAAATGGGGTTCAAATGGGTCGAATCAGGCCCGCTGGTGCGCTCCTCCTACCACGCCGATGGCCAGGCCCGCCTCACCCGCCGCGGCGCTCTGCCCGCGGCCGCCCAGCCGTTTTGACAGTTGCAGCGCCTTGGCATAGCATGCGCAGAGGACGAAGGACGAAGGACGATGGACGATAGACGATAGACGATGGATCGCGCATTGTTGCTGTGTTTTTTCGTCTTAATGCTTGATTCATTCATTGATTTCTTAATCATTAATCATTAATTTTCAGCGATCCATCGTCCACCGTCCACCGTCCTTCGTCCTTCGTCTTTCGTCTTTCGTCTTTCGTCCATGATCGACTTCCACGCTGCCGCCGCCACCCTCGCCCCTGACCTGATCGCCTGGCGCCGCGATTTCCACCGCCACCCCGAACTGGGCTTCCAAGAAGTGCGCACCGCCGGCATCGTGGCCGCGCATCTGCGCGGCCTGGGCATCGAAACCAGCACCGGCGTGGGCCAGACCGGCGTGGTGGGGGTGATCGAAGGCCGGGGGCCAGGCCCCACCCTGCTGTTGCGCTTCGATATGGACGCGCTGCCGGTGACGGAAGAGACCGGCCTGTCATTTGCCAGCCTCCACCCCGGGCGGATGCACGCCTGCGGGCATGATGGCCACACCGCCATCGGCATGGGCGTGGCCACGCTGCTGGCGCAAAGCAGCCAGACCTGGCCCGGCCGCGTCAAACTGATCTTCCAGCCGGCGGAAGAGGGGCTGGGCGGGGCCCTGGCCATGGTGCGCGATGGCGTGCTGGAACAGCCCGCGCCCGACGCCGCCCTGGCCCTGCACCTGTGGAACGCCCACCCCAGCGGCGTCGTCTATGCGCAGGCCGGCCCCCTCATGGCCGCGGCCGACCGCTTCAGCGTCGAGATCAGCGGCCGCGGCGGGCATGGGGCCGAACCGCACACCACCATCGACGCCCTGTTCGTGGCCGTGCAAGCGATCACCGCCCTGCACAGCATTGTCAGCCGCAATGTGCCGCCCCTGGCCACCGCCGTCCTCAGCGTGGGCAGCCTGCACAGTGGCGAAGCCTTCAACGTCATCGCCGAGCGCGCCCAATTCACCGGCACCCTGCGCACCTTCGACCCGGCCATCCGCGCCCTGCTGATCCGGCGGATGGAGGAAGTGTTGGCCGGCGTCACGGCCGCGCACGGCGCGACCTACACCCTGGCCCTGGCCGATCACACCCCCGCCGTGATCAACGATCCCGCCCTGGCCGCGCTGGCCGCGCAGGCCGCCGCCGCCCTGCTCGGCCCCGCACAGATGCAGACCGCGCCCCCGCTGATGGTGGCCGAAGATATGGCCGACATCTTCCAGCGCGTGCGTGGCTGTTACCTGCTGGTGGGCGCGGCCCCGCCCGGCGGCGCCCGCGGCGGCCATCACAGCCCCCGTTTCGATTTCGACGAGGCGATGTTGCCCGTGGCTGCCGGCCTCCTCACCGCCGCGGCCGTCGCCTACCTGCACACCCCACCCTCCTCCTGACCGGCGATGAATGTCCTCATCCTTGGCGCCGGGGCCTTAGGCTCCGTCTACGGCGGCTATCTGGCCCGCGCCGGGCATGCTGTCACCCTGGTGAGCCGCGCCGCGCATGTCCAGGGCATCCAGGCCCACGGACTGCGCGTGTCCGGGCCGGAGGCATTCGTCGTGCCGGTGCGCGCCGTCACCACGGCCCGCGACCTCAGCCAAACCGACCTGCTCATCCTCTGCGTGCGCTCCAACGACACCGCCGCGGCGCTGGCGAGCGTGGCCCATCTGCGCCCAGAGATGGCCATCTCCTTCCAGAACGGCCTGCAAAAAGAGGGGGCGCTGATCCGCCAGTTTGGGCCAGGCCCAGTGGTGGGCGCGGTCAGCCTGGTCGGCGCCCGCACCCTGGCCCCCGGCCATGTGCAATGCACCCTGTTCGGTCACACCTGGTTCGGCGAACTGGACGGCAGCGCCTCGCCGCGCGTGCAGGGATTGCGCCGCGTGTGGCAGCGCGCCGGCCTGCCGGTGGACATCCCCGCCGACATCCGGGCGGTGCAGTGGTCGAAGCTGGCCTATCTGCTGCCCCTTTCCACCCTGGGCGGGCTGACCCGGCTGGCCTATCACGACGTCCTGCGCAGCCCCGATCTGGCCTATCTCTTCCTGCAGATGTTGCGCGAAGTGAACAAGATCGCCCACGAGCAAGGCATCGAGCTGCAAGATTATCCGGGCATCACCGCCCGCACCCTGGCCACCGGCCCTTTTGCAGCCTGCGTGGAACTGCTGGCCGGGCTGGGCGAGAGCCTGCATGCCAGCGGCCAGACCGAGATCGCCACCAACATGCTGGCCGACCTGCAAAAAGGCCGGCCCACCGAGATCGAAGCCCTGGCCGGCGACCTGGTGCGTTTTGCCCAGGATGCGGGCCTGAGCCTGCCCGCCATCTCCTTCGTCTACCGCGCCATCCGCGGCATCGACGCCTGCCGCGCCGCCCCTTCTGACCCTCCCCCGCCATGACCTGGTTTCTCGTCGACGCCTCCGGCTATCGCTATCCTCTGGCCACGGCCGGCCTGCACATTGGCCGCGCCGGCGAAAATGACATCGTTCTCGTAGACGAAGAAGCCTCGCGACGGCATGCATTCGTGGCGTTGCAAGGGGAGGAGGCCTGGCTGCACGATCAGAACAGCTTCAACGGCGTTTTTGTCAATGATGCGCGTCTGGCGCAGCCGCAGCGCCTGCGCCATGGCGACCTGATCCGGCTGGGCCAATCGCAGTTGCGGGCAGAGTGGGTGGCAGGGCCGCAACTGCCGGCCGCGTCCGCGCCC
>JABWBG010000294.1 GCA_013360575.1 Caldilineales bacterium | reverse complement strand
TCGCATCCAGAAACGAGTGCTTCGGGCTGCGGCCGCATAACAACTCGCTGGGGTAGGGGAACTCTATCCTCCTCCGCTATTCAGCAACGACTCTAATGGGTCATCATACGCAATTTTGCCAGCATTGAATCTGATGGAATTGACGCAAACGCAACTGCAATCCTATGTTGATGGCGCTCGTCGGCGGGAGCGTGAACGTACAACGCTGCGCGAGCAACGTCGGGAACAAGCGCGGGAGCTAGCAAAACGTGCAGCGGCAATCCTTAAAACCGATTTTGGGGCCGAAGAAGTTCTTCTGTATGGCTCCGCGGTGCATGGCGCCTGGTTTCGTGAGGATTCTGATATTGACTTAGCTGTCTCGGGGATTCCTGCTTCCGCGTTTTGGCATGCTTGGGCTGCCATCAGCGCGCTCACTGCGGACATCGAAGTAAATCTCATTGATTTGGCGGATGTCACTGCGGCGCTATTGCAGGAAATTCGTATGACAGGGGAGGCTCTGTGAGCCAACGTTACCGGTTGCTTAGTCGACGTATCCGCCTGGAACTGGAAGAACTTGCCCGCACCCGACAGGCAATCGCACGAGATTGGTAGCGCTCAACGACAGCCGGTGTTGATCGAGACGCGTTCATCAATTCGGCGGCATTGCACTTGCATAGTTTCTACAGCGGCATCGAACGTGTTCTGCGGCTGACTGCTGAAGAATTCGATGGCGGCGTGCTCGGTGGTGCAGCGTGGCATACCGAACTGTTACAGCAGATGCAGCTTGATCTGCCCGACGCCCGTCCGCCTGTACTTTCGAGAAACTCTACCGGCGCCTTGGAAGAATACCGCAGATTTCGACATCTCATCCGTAACATCTATGCAACCACCATCTTGCCTGAGCGCATGGAATCGTTGGTGGTAGGATTGCCTGAGGTTTGGGCTCATGTCGCCGAGGATTTGAGCGAGTTTGCGGCATTTGTCGAGCTGCTCGCTGATGCCGCCGAATGATTGTTGGGGCGTATCTTCTCAATAATCCGGGGTAGGGGCACGGCCCTGCGCCTGCCCGCCGGGGTGACCGCAAGGGTGGCCCCTACATTTTGAGATGATACGTTTGAGCAATCGTAACAATTCATCTTATTTTGTCATTGCGAGTGACGATAGCCCCGAAGCAATCCCCAACGCCGCTTGACAACCGCAAAATTGACGAACAATCTTGGAGATTGCTTCGCTGCACTCGCAATGACAGAATAAAGTGAACTGTTACGAGTAATCTAATATAGATATTGGATATTAGATAGTGAATATTAGGCAAAAAATATCTAATAACCACTATCCATTTCATTGATGCAAAGTCACCGTCGCCCAGGCGCCGTGCTCCAGGCCCAGGCTGTCGAGCGGCACGCGCACCACGCCGTCGGCGTGGACGAGGGTGTAGATCAGGTTGGATTTGCCGAACACGGGCACGGCCCACAACTCGCCGGCGCGCGCTTCCAGCCGCACCTGGATGTGATCCTCCCGTCCGGCGGCGCTGGCGATCTGCCGGGCCAGGCGGGCCTGCACCTGCGGCTTCAGAGCGCCAAAGGGATCCGCCCCCACCGCCAGGCGGATGGCGGCGGAAACGAGCAGATCGAACAGCACCATGGCGCTGACCGGGTTGCCGGGCAGCCCGAACAGGGCTTTACCCTCCGCCACGGCCACGATCGTGGGTTTGCCGGGACGGATGGAGAGGCCGTGGGCCAGGATGCCCGGCTCGCCCATGGCCCCGATCACATCCACGCTCATGTCGCGGTAGCTGACCGATGACCCGGCGCTGAGCACGACGATGTCGCAGGTGTCGACGGCTGCGCGCACGGCCTGTTCGAGCGCCGCCCGCTGGTCGGGGATGATGCCAAACGGCACCGGCTCGGCCCCGGCCCGTTGCGCCAACAGGGCCAACGTGTAGCTGTTGATGTCGCGCACCTGGCCGGGGCCGGGCCGCTGGTCGGGCGGGATCACCTCGTCGCCGGTGGAGAGGATGGCCACACGCGGCCGCCGGGCCGCCTGCACTTCGGTGACGCCCACCGCCAGCAGCCCGCCGATATCTTGCGGGCGCAGGCGATGCCCGGCGGGGAGAAGCTCCTCCCCCGCCCGCACATCCTCCCCTACCTGGATCACGTTCTCGCCCACGGCCATGGCCGCCAGCACCTCGATGCTGTGGGCGTCGGCCTGCTGCGTGTTTTCGATCATGACCACCGCGTCCGCGCCCTCCGGGATCATGCCGCCGGTGTGGACGATGGCCGCCTGCCCCGGCCCCACCGGCACATCCGCATCCTGCCCCATCGCCACCTCGCCCACCACCTCCAGAAATGCAGGCAGGCCGGGCGAAGCGCCAAAGGTGTCCTGCGCCCGCACCGCGTAACCATCCACGGTGGAGCGGCGGAATTCGGGCAGATCATGCGGCGCGGCGGGCGCGGCAGCCAGAAACCGGTCGAGCGCGTCGACGGTGGGCAGCAGCTCAGCGGTGGGGCGCGGCTGATAGTGCTCCGTCAGGCGCTGCCAGGCTGCGGCAGGCGTGAGCACTTGGAAGAATTCGGTCATCTGGCGTCAGGGACTGTCCGCGTTGAGAAAAAGATCGCCGGGCAGGATCAGTTGTTCGCCGCCGCCGGTGCTGAGCACGGTGGGATAGCGGCCCGACCACTGCACCACCGCCTGCCAGTTGATCATCTCCGGCGTCAGGCTGGCGGCGATGAGGCGGTTGGCCTCGGCCTGGGCCTGGGCGCGGATCAGGGTGGCCTGCGCGTCCGCATCCGCCTTCAGTTTGATCGCCTCGGCCTCGCCCTGGGCCACACCGATCCGCTCCAACCGCTGGCGCTCGGCCTGCGCTTCCGCTTCGGTGATGACGCGTTGTTTCTCGAATTCGGCCTGGCGGGCGAGATTTTGTTTGGTAATGATGTTTTCCGCTTCGATCTGCTTATTTTCCACCGCCTGCTTGTAAGCATCGGTGAACCCGATCTGGCGCAGACCAAAGAAGACCAACTCCAGCCCCTCGGCTGCGAAATCTTCGCTGAGTTGTGCGGCGATGGCGGATTGGGCGCTGCGGATGTCGCCTGAATAGAGTTGACTGGCGCTGTAATTGCGCAGCAGGGTGCGCACCCACACCCGGCTGTTCTGTTTGACGATCTTCTCCACCACCTCCTGCTCGGTGCCCAGGTTGTTGACGATGTTCGCCGCCTCTTGCGGTTTGATGCGGAAACGCACGGAGTAGCGGGCGGTGATCTGCTGGCCGTCGCTGGTAGCGGTATCGACCTGCACGTCGGTGTAATCCGCGTCGGATAACTGCGGGCTGTCGCTGGTTTCGTAGACGATCTCCTGGGTGCGGTAGACTATCGTCTCGTCGATGAAGGGGAATTTCCAGTTCAGGCCCGGCGAAAAGACCGTGACCACCCGGCCCAGGCGCTTGACCACCGCCACCGAGCCGGCCTGGACGATGGTGTAGCTGTTGATGGCGGCCAGCACGGCCAGGACGAGCAGAAAGCCGACGATGCCGGGCGTCACTCCCGCGGCGGGATTGGGCTTGCCCCCCCGAGCGCGGGCGCCGGTGACGAGGGCGGCGAGGCCCACCCCCACGATGAAGGCGAGCAAAAGGCTGAAAACGAGTTGTCCCATGACAATAGCTCCTTGGAAGCATGAACGAGCGGATGCAGCCACAGCGCAGGGCCGCGGAATGGTCATCCGGTGAAAGAAAGTGGATGTGCGGCTGGGTTGGGCCGCGGAATCAGGGGATGATCAACTGCATGCCCACCACCAGCTTGTTGGGGTCGGCCAGTTGGTTGGCCGCGACGATGGCCGCGGGCGTCACGCCATAACGGGCGGCAAGGGCGGTGAGGGTGTCGCCGGCCTGCACCACGTGGATGCGGCGCTCGCTCGCGGGCGCCTGTCCCTCGCTCAGGGGGATGAGCAGGCGCTGACCGCTGCGCAAGATGCTGAGATTGGTGATCTCGTTCGCCTGCGCCAACTGGTCGAGGGGCACGCCGTATTGTTGGGCGATGCCAAAGAGAGTCTCCCCCGGCTGCACGATGTGAATGACCCCTTCTGCCGTGGGCAGGCCGGGGGGCGCTTCGCCAGGGATTCTGATGCTTTGGCCGCTGCGCAGGGCGTTGGGATCGAGCAGTTGGTTGTGCTGGATCAGATCATCGACGCTGACGCCAAACTGGCGGGCAATGGCCGAGAGGGTATCGCCGGGCTGCACGGTGTAGGTGAAGATGTCCTGGTCGGGCGTGGCAGTGCCCGGCGCCGGCGTGGGGGTTTCATTGCCCGGCATGGGCGGCAAGCCGCTTTCCGGGCTGGGCGGGGTGGCAGAAGACGCGGCGGTGGGCAGGCTGGTCGGCGCCGGCGCTTTATCGCCCGCCGGCGAAGGGG
>JABWBG010000293.1 GCA_013360575.1 Caldilineales bacterium | reverse complement strand
CTGGTTCAAGCATCATCTCAAGGTCGGCTGGACTTTGCCTGTTCGCTTCGATTTACCTCCCGAGCTAATCCTTCATGAAAATGTCCGGTAGAGAAATTTTGTCATTGCGAGGGGCGATAGCCCCGAAGCAATCCCCAACGTTTCTTTAACCCTCAAAAATTGACGAGCCGCCTTGGAGATTGCTTCGCTGCGCTCGCAATGACACATCAGGTGAACTGTTACTCATTATTTAGTAAAGCAGGTTGTTATAACGCGATAACGCTATCAAAAACCCGTTTTAACGGGTTTCTTTGTATCAGCCGCCGAATTCATTCGGCGGTTTATTTACGCCGCCAATTTCTGCGCGATCTCCTCTTCCAACTGTTTGATCTGGTCGCGGGCCGCGGTTTCAGCCTCGGCAATGGCCTGGAGATGGTCGGTGGTCGCGGCCATCTGATCGACATACCGGCTGCGCAGCGCGCCCTCCTTGCCAGACGCGCCCAGGGCCTGCATGTTGCTCTGGAACTGCCGCTGCTGCTCGTAGAGGCCCTGGCGCTCTCGCTCCAAATCGGCCAGACGGGCTTTCTCCCCCTCCACCTTCTCCCACAAGCCCAGCAGCGCCGCCACCTGGTCGTGGGTCTGGCGGTCGAGCAGGCCGGCCTGCAAAAAGCGCTGCAACCCCGCGTACGATTGCTTGCGCAGCTCCTCGCGGCGGGAGAGCAGCCGCCGTTCCTGCACGCGCAGCGTCCCTTCCGCCTGCGGCGGCGTCTCCAGGGCAAAGCGCAGGTGCAGATCGGTCTGCTCCTGCGGCGCGGGGCTGTCGAACAACTCGTACTGACTGCTGCGCGCATGCTCGATCAACACACGCTTCGCCTCTGTCGTGGCGTTGCTGGCGCGGTACGTGCGTTCGCGGATGTCCCACTCCTCGATGCGCAGGTACGCGCCCTGCAAGTTCAGGGCGTGGATCACCCGGCGCTGCTCTCCCGATTCCTGGATCTTCACCCCCAACTCCACAGCAAAGGGGGTGACGATCTCCCCGCCGGCCGGGGTGAAGGGCAGCAGGGCCTCGCCCACATACTGGCCGGCGTCGATCACCGTCACCGGGCCACGCTCCAGGGTCAGGCCGCTCTCGTTGCGCAGGCGCAGGGTGGCGACCGGGTGCTGCGGCTGTTTGCTGCCGTTGTAGAGCAGATCCTTGCTGGCAGTCAGCCGCGCCGCCAGGATCGGCGCCATCGCCGACTGGCCGCGGCCCACCGTCACCGGGGTCTGGATCTGATATTGGAACAGCTCGCCCAGGTCTTCCGTGGCCGTGCTGACCAGGCTGGCCGCAGCCAGCGCGTCGAGCGAGGGGGGCGCGCCGGGGGATGGAGCAGCCTCCGCGGCTGCTGCGCCCAGGGTCATGGCCCGTGTTTTGCGCGACTCGGCGAACTGCACCGGGGCTGCGGCCACCCGCCCCTCCTCCTTCAGCCGCGGACGCTCCGGCGTGAAGGGGGCATAGAGATCGTAGACGAAAGAGACCGGCATGCCCGCGGTCAGGGCCAGTCCGATCTGGTTCAGATCCTCCTCGAGGGTGTTGTCGAAGATGCCCCAGCCCTGCAACAGGGCCTGATCAGCCTCGAAGATCAGGCGGTAGGAGACGCGCCAGGTGGGCGCAGGGGCCACATAGCTGACGGAGAGATCGTGATCTCCGGGGCTGAGGTGAATGCGCACCTGGCGATGGCTTTCTTGGGCCAGACTGGCGGTGAGGAAGAAACGCAGATCGTTGCTGCCCCGCTCGTCGGCGATGGCGATGCCGAGCACGCGGCCCAGGGGAAAAGTGTGCACTTGCGCCGCGGCCTCATCCAGCACCGAGACCAGGGCGGTGGCCAACGGCTCTTGCGCCGGGGCCTGCTCCAGCCCCACCAGCAGGCCGGCGCGGGTTTCTTGCTGGTCGAGCAGCAGCGTCACCTGCCGCCCGCGCAGCGATTTCACCAGGTCGGTCAGGCTGCGGTCATCGCTGAGGCGGACGCTGCACCCGGCCAGGCGCTCCTCACGGCTGCGCGGGGTGTCATAGGCCAGGCCGAGCACCTGCCCCCCGCCCCAATCGAAGGCGGTGAGGCTCTTCAGCACATCGTTCATGGCCGCGACGGGAAAGGTCAGATCCACGTGATCGCTCTGACAGGAGGCGCGGCGTTCGAAAAAGCCCACGCCATGTTTGTAAAGGGTCATACGGGTGATCGGTAGGGTGGTCATGATAGGCTCCGAGGGGTGGGACGGGCGGCGCGGATGGCAAGGGTGAGGCGAGCGACGCAGACCAGCGCGCCCTGCTCATCGCTGATGCGGATCTCCCACACATGCGCGCTGCGCCCAATGCGCAGGGGCCGGGCCACGCCGGTAACCACACCCTCGCGCACGGCTTGCAGATGGCTGGCGTTGATCTCCAGCCCCACGGCCTGTTGATGGGGGAAATCGATGCACAGGGTGGCCGCGATGCTGCCCAGCGATTCGGCCAGCAGACAGGAGGCGCCGCCGTGCAGCAGGCCCAGCGCCTGGCGGGTGCGGGCGTCCACCGGCATGGTGCCGGCCAGATAATCAGGGCCGATCTCGCTGATTTCGATGCCCAATTGGGAGAGGGCGGTGTTCTGGCCGAGGCGATTCAGGGCATCGAGCGTGGGCTGAGTGCGCCAGATCATCGTTTGCGGGGGGTGAGAAGTCATGGGGCGGGCGGGGAGAGCGCGGGGAGGTGGGGGCGTTGCGCCTATGATACGCCAATTCGGGCGGCGGCGCTACCCTGGTTTGGCAATCGTGCGCGGCTGCGCTACCATGCAGCCCTGTCTCATCCCCTCATCCGGCCCGGAGGAACCCGCCATGACCGCCATCGACAGCGCCGCCCTTGCCGCCGATCTCAGCCGCTTGCTCGCCGCCGATCAGGTCTCGGCGCGGGCCGGGGATCGAGCGCAACACGCCCGCGATCAATCTGCCTACCCCGCCGTCACGCCCGATGTGGTGGTGTGGCCGCGCACGACGGCCGATGTGAGCGCGGTGCTGGCCTTTGCCAACGCCCGCGGCATCCCGGTCACGGCCTGGGGCGCGGGCACCAGCATCGAGGGCAACCCCATCCCCGTGCGCGGGGGCATTCTCCTCTCGCTGCGGCAGATGGACGCCATCCTGACCCTGCACGAGCGCGATTTCCAGGTGACGGTGCAGCCGGGCCTGTTGTACAAGGACATGAACAAGCAACTGGCGCGGCAGGGCCTTTTCTTTGCCCCGGATCCGGGGGCCAATGCCAGCATCGGCGGCATGCTGGCCAACAACGCCGCGGGCACGCGCACGGTCAAATATGGCGCCACGCGCGATAACACACTGGCGCTGGAGGTGGTTTTGGCCAGCGGCGAGGTGATCCGCACCGGCTCGCGCTCGGTCAAGCAGTCCAGCGGCTACGATCTCACGCACCTGTTTGTCGGCTCCGAAGGCACGCTGGGGGTGATCACCGAGGCCACGCTGAAGCTGCACCCCATCCCCGCCCATTTCAGCGCGGCCACCGTGGCTTTTGCCACCGTCGAGGCCGCAGCCGCAGCCGTGTTCGAGATCATCGGCGCCGGCCTGGAGCCGGCCGCGCTGGAACTGCTCGACGCCGTGGCCATCGACATCCTCAAGGCCGAGACCGATCTGCATCTGCACCCCGGCCCCAATCTTTTTGTAGAGTTCAGCGGCGCCAGCCAGGCGGCTCTGGCCGAGACGCTGCCGGCGCTGGAGGAGATCTGCCGTGAGCATGGCGCCCTTTCCTATCAGGCAGGCGTGGGCGCGGGCGAGCGCGCCCGCCTGTGGGAGGCGCGGCACAGTGTGTTCGAGGCCTATGTGCGCCACTATCCGGGCCAGTCCTACACCGTGACCGACGCCAGCGTGCCCATTTCGCGCTATCCAGAGCTGATCGCCAGCGCCCGTAGCCTGCTGGATGAGTTGGGCGTCAGCGGCGGCATCGTCAGCCATGCCGGCGATGGCAACGCGCATGTGGTCATTTTCTATCCGGGGGAGGACGCCGCGGCCAAGGCGCAGGCCATGGCATTCAATGACCGCTTCGTCGCCCGCAGCCTGCAATTGGGGGGCACCATCACCGGCGAGCATGGGGTGGGCCTGGGCAAACAGAAGTTCATGGCCCGCGAACACGGCCCGGCCCTGGCCCTGATGCGCCAGATCAAACAGACACTGGATCCCAACGGCATCCTCAACCCCGGCAAAGTGCTGGGGCAGGAGCGTTAGAACGTTGGAACGTGTCAATCGGCACGTTTGCGGCCCCCTTCCCAGCAGTATACAATCCTCTCCGCCCCCTCTCTCTGAATTCTCTCTCTGAATTCTCTCTCTGAATTCTCTCTCTGAATTCTCTCTCTGAATTCTCTCTCTGAATTCTCTCTCTGAATTCTCTCTCT
>JABWBG010000027.1 GCA_013360575.1 Caldilineales bacterium | reverse complement strand
CCCCGACTGCCGGCGCCCTGATGGCGGAAGCAACGCCTACGAAAGCGCGGGCGACGCCGCCGCCGGCCACCCCGCCGCCGCCGCCCCCCTTCCCCCCCCGCATCGCCCTCCAGCCCCTGCTGACCCTGCCCGACCCGATCACCTATCTCACCCACGCCGGGGATGGCAGCGGCCGCCTCTTCGTGGTGGAGAAGCAGGGCCGCGTGCGCATCATCGCCGGCGAGGCGCTGCTGCCCACGCCTTTCCTCGATATCTCCGGCCTGGTGCTGGCGCGCGGCTCCGAACAGGGGCTGCTGAGCATTGCCTTTGCGCCCGATTATCCGTCATCCGGGCAATTTTATGTCAATTACACTGCCCGCGCCGGAGATGGCGCCACCGTCATCGCCCGCTATCGCGTCTCCGCCGATCCGAATCGGGCCGATCCTGCCACGGCAGAGGTGCTTTTGCAGTTCGATCAACCGGCGCCGAATCACAATGGCGGCCAGTTGCAATTTGGGCCGGATGGTTTTCTCTACATCGGTACCGGGGATGGAGGCAGCGCTGACGATCCCTGGGACAACGCCGAGAATCTGGCGGTGTGGCTGGGCAAGATGTTGCGCATCGACGTGAGCAGGCCAGGCGGCTATGCCATCCCGGCTGATAATCCCTTCCTGGCCCGGGCCGGGGCCTTGCCCGAGCTGTGGGCCTATGGCCTGCGCAATCCCTGGCGTTTTTCCTTCGACCGGCTGACCGGCGATCTCTACATCGCGGACGTGGGCCAAAACCGCTTCGAAGAGGTGAATTTTCAGCCCGCGCACAGCACCGGCGGGGAGCATTATGGCTGGGATACCACCGAGGGGCTTTCCTGTTTCGAGCCTCGCGCCGGCTGCAACACCGCCGGCATCTCCCTGCCTTTCTTTGCCTACGGTCATGATCAGGGATGCTCGGTCACCGGGGGGTATGTCTATCGCGGCGCGCGCTACCCGGATCTGGCCGGCGTCTATCTGTTCGGCGATTTCTGCAGCAGCCGCATTTGGGGGGCGCGGGCGCAGGCCGGCGTCTGGCAGAGTGCGGCGCTGCTCGATAGCGGGGTCAACATCGCTTCCTTCGGTGAAGACGAGGCCGGGGAACTGTACGTGCTCGACCTGAACGGCAGCATCTACCGGCTGTTGGCAGTGGAGTAACCGGCAGCATTTGCCGGTTGGGGCCGCGCCTGGGGTACAATGCAGCCTCGCCGATTGCTCGCGGCAACCGCTGCACCCGGCCTGATTCCATCACACATCCCAAGAGGACAAACATCTCATGACAACATCACAAACTGTGGCCGCCGACATGGTGGTGACCCTTTCCTATGCCGTGCACAGCGCGGACGGCGAATTCATCGACAGTTCGGACGATTCCGGCCCGCTGGAATATCTACACGGCCAGGGCGGCCTGGTGCCGGGCCTGGAGGCCGCGCTCACAGGCATGGCCGTGGGCGAAAGCAAAGAAGTGACGCTGGCGCCGGAGGATGCCTACGGCGAATGGGAAGAGGATGCTTTCGAAGAGGTGCCGCTGAGCATGTTCGGCGACGAAGAACTGTACGAAGGCATGGAAATCTATCTGGAGGATGATGACGGCGAAGTCACCGAAGCCTGGGTCTCCGAGATCTACGAAAATGCGGTGCTGCTCGATTTCAACCACCCCCTCGCCGGCGAGACGCTGGTGTTCGAGGTGACGGTCGAGGCCATCCGCGCCGCCACCGCCGAGGAATTGGAACACGGCCACGTTCATGGTGAGTAGGTTGGGTGGTTGGGTGGGTGGTTAGTTGGTTGGTAAATTGGTAGATTGGTAAATTGGTGGGTTGGTAAATTGGTAGATTGGCAGATTGGTAGATTGGTAGGGAGTCGCCACCAATTTACCAATCTACCAATTTACCAATCCACCAATTTACCCCCTTGACTCTCCCCTCGCGGGAAGGTGTAGAATGCTGGTAAGGTTGGCGGCTACAATCGTCGATAACGCCGCCGGCCCGGAGCGCTCCCATGTTCAAGATCGGCGAATTCTCCAAACTCAGCCAGGCGTCGGTGAAGACCCTGCGCTACTACGACCAGATCGGCCTGCTGCAACCCGCCCGAATCGATCGTTTCACCAGCTACCGCTACTACTCTGCTGACCAGCTTCCCCGCCTCAACCGCATCCTCGCCCTCAAAGATCTGGGCCTGACCTTGGAGCAGATCGGCGGAGTAATGAGCGAAGAGTTGTCGGCGAGCGAGTTGCGGGGCATGCTGCGGATGAAACAGGCCGAATTGCAGCAAGACATCGAACAGCAGCAAGCGCGGCTGGCCCGCGTCGCCGCCCGGCTGAGACAAATCGAGCAGGAGGCAACCATGCCAGCATATGAAGTCGTTCTCAAAGAGGTCCCGGCCCTGCGCGTCGCTTCGGTGCGCGGGGTCATCCCCAATTACAGCAGCCAGGGCGAGTTGTGGGGCGAGTTGGAAGGCTATCTCGCCCAGCAGAGCGTGCGCCCCACCGGGCCCTGCCTCACCCTCTACCACGATGAGGAGTACAAAGAGGCAGATGTGGATGTGGAGGTGTGCGAGCCCATCGTCGCTGCCCTTGCCGCCGGGGGCCGGGTGCAAGTGCATGAACTATGCGCGGGCACGATGGCCAGCCTGATCCTGCACGGCTCCTACGACCAGTTCAACGACGCCTACACCGCCCTCATGACCTGGATCATGCAAAACGGCTATCGCATCACCGGCCCCAACCGCGAAATCTACGTGCGCAACGCCGCGCACAACGTTCCGGCCGATGCGTTCGTAACCGAGATCCAATTCCCAGTGGCAAAACAGTAGAGGCATTGGGAGGTTGGTTAGTTGGTTAGTTGGTTAGTTGGTTAGTTGGTTAGTTGGTTAGTTGGTTAGTTGGTAGGTTGGTTAGTTGGTAGGTTGGTTAGTTGGTAGGTTGGTTAGTTGGTTAGTTGGTTAGTTGGTAGGTTGGTAGGTGGTAGATTGGTAGATTGGTAGATTGGTAGATTGGTAGGGAGTCGCCACCAATTTACCAATTTACCAATTTACCAATTTACCAACCAACCAACCAACTAACCAACCAACTAACCAACCAACTAACCAACCTACCAACCTACCAATAAAACCGGCAGGTAGAGGGGATGGCAGCAGGCGGGAATGGTGGGTGTGATCGTCGGCGTGGGCGTGATCGTCGGCGTGGGCGTGAAAGTCGGCGTGGATGTGAAAGTCGGTGTGGGCGTGATGGTGGGGGTGGGCGTGCGCGTGGGGGTGGTGGTACGCGTGAGCGTGGGTGTGGGTGTCGGTGAAGGCGTCACCGTCGGCGTGGGTGTGATGGTAGGCGTGGGCGTGATCGTCGGCGTGGGCGTGGGCGTTTGCACGCGGATGGGTAGCGACGCCGCAGCGGTGGCCACAAGCGTTCTGTTGCCGCTATCGGTGGCCAGGGCTTCCAATCGGTTGAGGGTGGGATCGCAGTTGGCCCCGGCCTTGGCCAGGAAACGGACGCCGGGCGCGGCCAGCACAGTCTGGCCGGGGGACAGGTCAGAAATCCCCAACCACTGCGCCCAGTCCAAAATGCCATCATCGGCCAGATCATCCGGGTTGAGGCCCGAAATGTCTGTGGGCAGGAAGCTGAGGCAGGCCAGATCGTAGCGATCCTTCAGGGCGATGTTCGTCAGGTGTGTGTTGCCGGTGTTTGTCAGGCTAAAGGCGAATGACACCACCTCCCCCGGCTGGGCCACCATCCCCTCGGGGCCGATGAGCGTTTTGCTGAGACTGATGCCCGGCCCGACGGTGCTGCGGATCTCGATGGCGGCGCAGATCAGGGGCGTCTCCTTCTCCTGCCCATCCTGCAGCCGATACCAGGCGCGCACGCAGTTTTGGGCCGGCTGGTCCGGCGGCGTGACGGCCTTGGCCTGGAAGGTGATGCTGAAGCCCCGCCCGCCCGGCATCAGGTTGCTGCCGAAGCCGTTGGGCGCGGGCCGGGTGAGATCGGCCCAGTCGAGCACGCCGTCATCGGCGGTGCTGTCAGGCGTGTACGCGGCGCCGCGATAGCTGATCTGCGCGGGGTTGTACTCATCGCGCAGGCGCACGGCGACAATGGGCTGGCTGCCGTCGTTGTACAGCCAGATCATGAAGGTGATATTCTGCCCCACCGTCGCCCAGATCGGCCCGGACTTTTCCAGGCGCAGGGGGTGGGCAGGATCGGTGACGCGCAGATAAGCGCAGCCGCTGTCGCTCATTTCCACATCGCCCGACCGGGCCATGGCAAAGGCGCAGTTCTGGCCAGAACCGGGCCTGGGCACGCGCAGTTGCACCTGCACGAAGAAACTCTGGCCGGGCAGCAGGGGTTGATCAAAACCGTAGGGCGCAGATTGCGTGAGGTCGGGCCAGATCAAAGTGGTATTGGACGCGTCGGCGATGATCTGCGCGGGCATGGGGCTGGCCGCGACGAAATCGAAAAAGCTGCTGGGGAATTCATCACGCAGATCGATCGCGTCCAGGGCCGCGTTGCCGATGTTTTTGATCTCGATCTGGAAGGAGACAATATCGCCGGGCTGCACCTGGCCGTAAGGCGGGCTGATCTGCTGTTTGGAGAGGAGGAAGCCAGGCCGCTGGCAGGGGGCGATGAGTGTTTCCTGCCAGGTTCGATCGTTCCAGTCCTTGGGATCGGGCGTGTCGCTGTGCACCTCGGCTTCGTTGACGGCTCTGCCGCAGGCGTCGGTGCTCACATCGGCTTGCAGCCACAGCGTGGTATCGGCGGGATGCGTGGGCAGCGCGCCCAGCACGCAGGTGACGACATCCTGCGGGGGGCCGGCCTGGGTGAGGGTGCAGCCAGGCGAGCCAGCATGAAAGCGCACCCCCGGGGGCAGGGTATCGACCACACTGACCCCCACCGCCGCGCCGGGGCCTTGATTGCGCACCGTGATCGCATACTCGATGCGGCTGCCGGGCGCCACCGGCTCATTCTGCGGTTGCGTGCGATGTTTGAAGATGCGCAGGTCGGTCTCGCCGGCGGGCGCCTGGGTGGGCGTGGCTGTGGCCGAACCGGTCGGCGTGATCGTGGGCGTGTAGGTGGGTTCGTGGGTGGGCGTAGCCGTGGGCGAGCCGGCGGGCGACGTGGGTGTGGCCAGGCTGCGATCCCAGAAGAGGTTGCCGGTGGGATGGCCGGCGACCGGCGCGGCGTAGCGCAGCCAGTTGTCATTGACGAAGACGCCGCCGCTGCCCGCCTGCGCCCCGGTGGAAACGTATCCCAGCGGGTCGGTTTCGACGATGTGCACGTAGGCAAAGGCCCCCACCTCCGCCGCCAGCAGGTAACTGCCGTCAGCGGCCGTGGCGGTTGTGGCCAGCAGCGTTCCCCACTGCGTGGGATTGTTCGATCCGTACAGCCTGACCGTGACAGTGGCCAGGGGCGCGCTGGTATCGGGCGGCGCGCCGGCATAGACAAAACCGCTGAAGCTCTGGGTCGCAGCGGGCAAAGCCGCCGCCTCTGGGCCTAACCGCGGCCAAAACAGGGGCAACGCCATCAGCACAGCCGGAAGCAGGATCCACAGGATCGCCAATCGCCGGAGGGCGCGTCTGTTGGGTTTGGTATCCATTTGCCTTTACCCTTTGTATGAGCATCTCCCGCACACGCCTGGCAAACTCAATCCATCGCTTGCAGGCTGGCGGGATGGATGCAAGAGCCGACACAGGGAATCTATCATCCTACGCGCCATGCAGGCGCGTGGGGAAGATTCCAAACCGCAGTATACGCCAGGCGACGGCCGTCCTGCAAACGACCGTCGCCTGGCGGGCGTCCCCTTACGCTTCCAGGGTGGAGACGTCCCCCACATCCTGGCCCAGGGCCTGCGCCTTCAGCACCCGGCGCATGATCTTGCCCGACCGGGTTTTGGGCAGGATGTTGACGAATTCGATCTTGGCCGGCACGGCAATGGGGCCGGTCTCGTGCCGCACATGCTCCTTGAGCTGATCCACCAGCCGATCCGAACCTTCGAAGCCGCTGCGCAGGATGCAATAGGCCCAGATCACATGCCCGCGCAGTTCGTCGGGGATGCCGATGCAGGCCGCCTCGGCCACTGCCTCGTGGCTGACGAGGGCGCTCTCCACCTCGGCCGTGCCCAGACGGTAGCCGCTGACCTTGATCACATCATCGATACGGCCGATGATCCAGAAATAGCCGTCCTCATCCTTGCGGGCCGAATCGCCGGTGAGATAATAGCCTTTCTCCTCAAAACGCTGCCAATATTGATTGATATAGCGTTCGGGGTCGCCGTATACCGTGCGGGCCATGCCCGGCCACGGGCGTTTGATCACCAGATAGCCATCTTCGTTGGCCGCCACCGGGTCCCCCTCTTCGTCTACCACCTCGGCCTCGATGCCGGGGAAGGGGAAGGTGGCCGAGCCGGGCTTCAACGGCGTCGTGGGCACAGGGGTGATCATGAAGCCGCCGGTCTCCGTCTGCCACCAGGTGTCCATAATCGGACAGCGCTCTTTGCCGATCACGCGGTGATACCAGCGCCAGGCCTCCGGGTTGATCGGCTCGCCCACGCTGCCCAGCAGGCGCAGGCTGCTGAGATCGTGGCGATTGGGCCAGGCGTCGCCAAAGCGCATCAGCCCGCGGATGGCGGTGGGCGCAGTGTAGAGGACGCTGATGCCGTAGTGTTCCACCAGCTTCCACCAGCGGTTGGGATAGGGGTGCGTGGGCGCGCCTTCGTACATGAAACTGGTGGCGCCCAGGATCAGCGGCCCATAGACGATGTAGCTGTGGCCGGTTACCCAGCCCGGATCCGCCGCGCACCACCAGCGATCCTCCTCTTTGAGATCGAACACCCACTTCAAAGTGGCGCTGATGAAGACTTGATAGCCGCCGTGGGTGTGCAGCAGGCCCTTGGGCTTGCCGGTGGTGCCGGAAGTGTAGAGGATGTACAGCGGATCCTCGGCGTCCATCACCTCGGTGATGCAGGCGGGGGAGGCGATGGGCAGGCTCATGAGGTCGTGATACCAGAAATCCCGGCCCGGCTCCATGTACACTTCCTGCCCGGTGCGCTTGACCACGATCACATGCTCGACCACGGGCGAACGGTGGATCGCTTCATCCGCGATTTTCTTCAACTCCACGATCTTACCCCGCAGCCAGGCCCCATCCTGGGTGATCAGCACCCGGCTCTGGGCATCTTCGATGCGGTCGGCCAGGGCCTGCTCGCTGAAGCCGCCGTACACCACCGAATGCATGGCCCCAACTTTGGCGCAGGCCAGCATGGCAATGGGCAGTTCCGGGATGCGGCCCATGTAGATGGTGACGCTGTCGCCCCGTTTCACGCCCATGCTGCGCAGCACATTGGCGAACTTGCACACCTCTTGCCACAGGCGGTAATAGCTGTAGGAGCGCTGATCGCCCGGCTCGCCCTCCCAGATCAGGGCCAACTTGTTCTTGCGCCAGGTTTTGATGTGGCGATCGAGGGCGTTGTGCACAATGTTGGTCTTGGCGCCGGCAAACCATTTGTAAAAAGGGGCGGTGCTCTCATCCAACACCTGCGTCCACGGCTCATACCACTCCAGCTCGCCGGCCTGCTCGGCCCAGAACGCCTGCGGGTCGGTCAGGGCGCGGGCATAGGCCGCGGTATAATCCTGAATGAAAGCATCTTTCACCGCCTCCGCCGGCGGCAGATAGAGTTCATGCTCGGCGGCAAGGATGTCAGCTTCGCGAGTCATATCATCTCTCCTTGTGAGTGTGGGGGTGCGTGGGGCGTAAAACGTAATGCGTAATGCGTAAAACGTAAAACGTAATGCGTAAAATGCAGCTATTGACTCAACTATCCAATACCAAATACCAACTATCTAATACCTACTACCCTTCTGGCAGTGTGAATTGTTGTAGGCTGACTCCCGCCTCGGCCAGGAACTGACGGGCGAGGTTGTCGGGGTACTGGCCAGCATAAACCACGCGGCGGATGCCGGCGTTGATGATCATCTTGGCGCAGGTTAGGCAGGGCTGGTGGGTGACGTAGATAGCGCTGTCCTGCACCGACACGCCGTGGTAGGCGGCCTGGATGATGGCGTTTTGCTCGGCGTGCAAGGTGCGCACACAATGCCCCTCCACCAACAGATGGCCGACGTCATCGCAATGCGGCAGGCCAGCGGGCGACCCGTTGTAGCCGGTGGTGAGGATGCGGCGATCCTTGACTACAATGGCCCCCACATGCGCGCGGTCGCAGGTGCTGCGCTTCGCCACCTGCAAGGCGATGCTCATGAAATAGTGATCCCAGCTGGGGCGTGTGCTCATTTGAGGTGGTAGATTGGTAGATTGGTAGATTGGTTTGTTAGTTGGTTAGTTGGTTAGTTGGTTAGTTGGTTAGTTGGTTGGTTTAGCATCTATCACCTAAAAAACAAACTAACCAACTAACAAACCATCAAATCACCCTGTCCCGAATTGGCGGTCGCCGGCGTCGCCCAGGCCGGGGACGATGAACCCCTTGGGCGGATCGCCCGGCTGCTGCGGTTCCGGGGTGAGATGCTTGTCCAGCGCGGCCAGATAGATCTCCACATCCGGATGGGCGCTGGACAGGGCCGCCACCCCCTCCGGCGCGCCCAAAATGCCCATGTATTTGATCCGCCCCGCGCCCCAGCGCTTGAGGATATTGACCGTGGCCACCGCGGAGCCGCCCGTGGCCAGCATCGGGTCCAGCACCAACACCACCTGCACCGTCGATCGCTCCGGCAGCTTGTTGTAATACTCCACCGGCTTCAGGGTGCGTTCATCCCGATAGAGGCCGATGTGCCACACCTCGGCCTGCGGGATCAGCTCCCAAATGCCGTTGACCATGCCCAGCCCGGCCCGCAAAATCGGCACCAGCCCGATATTCTCGGTCAACTCGGCGCCCTCGGCCAGCGCCAGCGGCGTCTGCACCTGCGTGGGGGTCAGGGCCAGATCGCGGGTCGCCTCATAGGCAAGGAGGATGGTGATCTCACGCACTAATTCGCGGAACTGCCGCGATTCGGTTTGGCTATCACGCAGCAAAGTCACTTTGTGCCGCACAAGCGGGTGATTGGAGACATGCAATTGATCCATGGCATTGATCCTGAAGTGGGAAAAGAGAGCGAATGCTGGGAGCGCGCCCCCGCCGGCACTCCTGGCCGCACGTAGCGCGCTGACCCTGCGCGATGGCCTACGATTCTACCGCAGATGCGGGCGCTGCCAAAACAAAAGGGACGCCTTCAGCGTCCCTTTTGTCGCAGTCGATCAGCGCCCCGCCGCCGGGGCCTACTCCTCCTCCACTTCGGCGTCGAGTTCGTAGCCCCAGCGCGGGCGCGGCGGCGTCATCCCGCGTTTGAGCAGGCGCTCGAACTCCGTCTGGCAGGTGACGCACATGGTGGCGTCGGGGCGCACCTCCAGCCGCTCCGGGGGGATCGGCTTGCCGCAGCGCTCGCAGGTGCCGTAGGTGCCCCTGTCGATGGCGCGCAGGGCATCTTCCACCGAGGCCAGCCGCGCCTCCAACGCCGAGAGCAGCACCGCGCTCTTCTCACGCTCGACCACATCCGGGTCCCCCTCGTCGATGTCGACATCGACTTCCCCGCGCAGCGTCTCCTTCAGCAACTCGATATCATCGAGCAAATTGGAACGCTGGCGCATCAACTGATCCCGCTCATTTATGTCAGTTTTTGTGCTCATTATCTTAGGGTTCTTGTGCAGATAGAGAGTTATTTGCAGAAATATCCAGAATCGTATCCACCCGATTTTCGCCGGAATTCTCGTGATCACAGGATAAAGGAAAATTGGATGGGCTGTTATACCACGTTCGCCGCGCTGCGTCAATTTGCGGAAGCCGGTTTTGCGGCCACGCGCGGCCGGGCGGCAGCGCGCTGCCGGGCGGCAGCGGGCGCGAAGCGATCTGACTTGGGGCCGCGCCGATGTTCGGCTATAATGCCGGCCAGGAATCCCGCACCATGACCCACGATCGCACCCTCTCTCCCCAAGACCAGCCGGGCGATGGCCTGGATGCCGCCCTGCGCATCAAGCGCTTGCAAGAATTGCACGGCCAGGATCAGGTGCGCAACAACCTGGAGATCCTGATCGCCGCGGCCCGGCAGCGAGGGGAAAGCCTGGATCACATCCTGCTCTATGGCCCGCCCGGCCTGGGCAAAACCACCATCGCCCACATCGTCGCCAACGAGATGGAGGTGAATCTGAAAGTGACGGCAGGCCCGGCGATCGAGCGGGCGGGCGATCTGGCTGCCATCCTCACCAACCTGCGCAAGGGCGACATCCTCTTCATCGATGAGATCCACCGCCTGGGCCGGGCGGTGGAAGAGATCCTCTATCCGGCGATGGAAGATTTCGCCCTCGACATCATCATCGGCAAAGGCCCCAGCGCCCGCAACATCCGCCTGAAGCTGCCCCGCTTCACCGTAGTCGGCGCCACCACACGGCTGGCGCTGATGACCGCGCCCCTGCGCGCCCGTTTTGGCGCGGTGCTGCGCTTCGATTTTTACGCAGTGGCCGCGCTGGAGCAGATCGTGCAACGCGCGGCCACGCTGACCCACACACCCATCACCGCGGAGGGCGTCAGCGAGATTGCGCGCTGCGCCCGCGGCACCCCACGCGTGGCCCTGCGCCTCTTCCGCCGTGTACGCGATTTCGCGCAGGTGCGCGCGGATGGGGAGATCACCGTCAGCGTGGCCCGCGCCGCCCTCGCCCTGCTCGAGATCGACTCGCTAGGCCTGGATAGCCTCGATCGGCTGGTGCTGGCCGCCATCATCAGCAAGTTCGGCGGCGGGCCGGTGGGGCTGGAGACGATCGCCGCCTCGGTCAGCGAAGAGCCGGACACGATCATGGATGTGGTCGAACCCTATCTGCTGCAACTCGGTTTTCTGGAGCGCACCCCACGCGGGCGCACCGCCACCCCCCACGCCTACGCCCACCTCGGCCTCCCCCTCCCCGACGCCCCCGCCGAGCAGCCCACACTCTTCGACGGATGAGCGGCGGAGCGTGGGTATCGTCCATCGTCCTTCGTCCATCGTCCATCGTCTCACCCCGCCTCCTCCCATGCCTCCCCGCATCGGTTTTACCTCGCGCGAAGCAGATTTCGCCTATTTTTTGCAGTGGCAGCGTGATTATTGGTTCAGCATCCTCCTGGCCGGCGGCGAGCCGGTGCGCCTGACGCCTGACGCCGTCGGCGATTTCGAGGCGGCGCTGGCCGGTCTGGATGGCCTGCTCCTCACCGGCGGCGGCGACATCGACCCCGCGCAGTATGGCCAGGTCATGGCCGGAACCGATCCGGCCAGCATCTACCCGGAGCGCGACCGCCTGGAACTGGGCCTGACCCGCGCCGCTTTTGCCCGCGGCCTGCCCACCCTCGGCGTCTGCCGCGGCATTCAGGTGATGAATGTCGCCCTCGGCGGCAGCCTGATCCAGCACCACGACAACCACACCGGCGACGCCAACACCTTCAACCAGCCGCGCCCCCATCCGGTGCAGATCGCGCCCGGCACCCTGCTTGACCGCACCCTGGCCTGCGGCCCCCTGCTGCACACCAATTCCTATCACCATCAGGCCCTCAGCAGCGCCGGCCTGGCCCCTGGCCTCATCGCCAGCGCCCACGCCCTCGATGGCATCATCGAAGCCATCGAAAGCCCCGATCATCCCTGGTTCCTGGGCGTGCAGTGGCACCCCGAACGCCAATACGAATTGGGGCCGGAACATGGCCGGCTCTTCAGCGGTCTGGTGGCCACAGCGCGCCGCTCCTGATGACAGTCACCGATCCCCAGGTTAAAATGGGAAGCTAAAATATGAGAATTGCCGATAGATTTGATCCAAATGCCGATATCGTACTCTACGAAGGCGATTGCCTTGACTTGATCGCGCAAATTCCAGAAAATTCGATCAGGCTCATAGTAACATCACCTCCCTACAATATTGGCAAGCCCTATGAAACGCGCTTGAATTTAAATGAGTATATTTCTCAACAAGAACGCATTATAAAACAATGCACACGAGTGCTTTCCGATGAAGGCAGCATATGTTGGCAGGTGGGAAATTACGTTTCAAACAGCGAAATAATACCACTAGATATTCTATTATATCCAATATTTTCTTCCTTGGGATATCATTTAAGGAATAGAATTGTCTGGTATTTTGGTCATGGATTACACGCTTCGAAAAGATTTTCCGGAAGATACGAAGTTGTTCTTTGGTTTACCAAAACCAATAAGTATATCTTTAATTTAGACCCTATTCGTATTCCGCAAAAATATCCTAATAAGCGACATTTCAAGGGACCTAATAAAGGTAAGTTATCTGGTAATCCATTGGGCAAAAATCCAAGTGACATCTGGAGTATTCCCAATGTTAAATCAAATCACGTTGAAAAGACTATTCACCCATGCCAGTTTCCTGTCGAACTAATCGAACGATTGGTCTTATCAATGACAGAGGAAAGAGACTGGGTACTTGATCCCTTTATGGGGGTTGGTTCTGCTCTCATTGCAGCCATCATTCATGGAAGAAAAGCCATAGGAGCAGAAATAATGCCCGAATATGTCGCAATAGCAAAAGATCGTATAGATTTGGCAGAAAAAGGAAATCTTCGAATTCGTCCAATGGAAAGACCTGTTTACGATCCAGAAAATTCAGGTAAATCGATTCCACCAAAAACAATTACATTAGAGAATAAAGAAATACAATTTTCTTTTTTCGATAACACCTTAAATCATTCATCATCGGGAGAAAAATTATGAAAATTGTGTACGAATATTCACATCTTGGTGGGTCGGAAATACTTCAAGTCCGCTATCCCGATATAAGAAGGGAGATATTTGATGTTATAAGTAAAGTATCTGCAAAAAAGACAAAAATTAGCAAAGAAAAAACAAAAAGGGGAATAGAATTATATTCCCCTGTATATCTAAACAATCAATTCAAGGAACAGTTTAAATCTAGAGGATTTCGAGAACTGCGCGATAATTATACAATCACTATACCGAATAGTAATATTCAGATATCTGGGGCCTTCAAGCAAATAGACTTTGTAAAGCAAAAAATATTAGTAGAGATTCAATTTGGTAAATATGCTTTTATGTTTTATGACATGGCAAAATTTCAATATTTCTTTAATGAAAATAAAGCAGAAATTGGTGTCGAAATTGTGCCAAGTCACAATTTAAAGAGACAAATGTCTAGCGGTGTATCTTATGGAGAACAACTTGTTTATGATATAGAACGTCTAAAACGTCATTTTCCTGCTGTTCCCGTCTATGTAATTCTTGTAGACGATGATTAATACACCATTACTAATCGCGGACTTCGCTTACGAACTGCCGCCAGGCATGATCGCTCAGACGCCGATCGAGCCGCGCGACCATGCCCGCATGCTGGTGCTGGAACGCGACGGCGGCGCCCTGACGCACCGCCACATCTACGATCTGCCAGAATTTCTGCGCCCCGGCGATTTACTGGTGCTCAACGACACCCGCGTGCTGCACGCCCGGCTGATCGGCCACAAAGAAAGCGGCGGCCAGGCCGAGCTGCTCCTGCTGCGCCGCCGCCAGGATGGCCAGTGGGAAGCGCTGGCGCGGGGCAAAAAACTGACCACGGGCAAACGCCTGCTGGTCGCAGAAGACCACGGCCGGCAGGTCTGGGCGACGATTACCGCCGCGCTGGATGGGCCACGCCGCCTCGTCCACTTCGACCCGCCCATCGACGATCGACTCGATGACCTGGGGCATGTGCCCCTGCCCCCCTACATCCACACCCCCCTGGCCGACCCGGAACGCTATCAGACCGTGTTCAGCCGCCACAACGGCTCGGCCGCGGCGCCCACGGCCGGCCTGCACTTCACCCCCGATCTGCTGCTGGCCCTGCGCGATCAAGGCATCGGCTTCGCTTATGTCACCCTGCACGTCGGCCTCGACACCTTCAAGCCGGTCGAAGCCGCGGATCCCCGTCGCCACCCCATCCACCGCGAATGGATGCACTTCAGCGCCGAAACCGCCCGCGCGGTCAACGACACGCGGCTGCGGGGCGGGCGCATCATCGCCGCCGGCACCACCAGCGTGCGGACGTTGGAGACCGCAGCCAAGATCGCTCTCGGCCTGGCGCCCTGCGACCCCGCGCCCGCGCACCTGGCTTGCGGCTGGCAGACCACCGCCGCCTTCACCGGCGAAACCGACCTCTTCATCCTGCCCGGCCATCATTTCCGGGCCGTGGATGCCATGCTCACCAATTTTCACCTGCCCCGCTCCACCTTGCTGATGCTGGTCGCTGCCTTTGCCGGCAAACCCCACATCGACCGCGCCTACGCCGCAGCTATCGCCGAAAACTATCGTTTCTACTCATTTGGCGATGCGATGTTAATTTTGTAGGTTTGTTGGTTTGTTGGTTGGTTGGTTGGTTTGTTTGTTGGTTGGTTTGTTTGTTGGTATACAGGTTATGTATTGCGTGCAATTATGAACAAAAATTACGAAAGACCCACACTTTCTATTGTTGCGCCGGTTTTCAATGAGGAATTGATCCTGCCGGAGTTGTATCGCCGCGTGGCGGAGACGCTGGATGGCGCCGGCGAAAACTGGGAACTGGTGCTGGTCAATGATGGCAGCAGCGATCGTTCCTTCAAGATCATGAGCGAATTGCACGCGGCCGACCCGCGCGTGCGCGTGATCAACTTCTCGCGCAACTTCGGCCATCAGATCGCCATCACCGCCGGCGCCGACTATGCCCAGGGCGACGCCGTGGTCATCATCGACGCCGACCTGCAAGACCCGCCCGCGGTCATCCTGGAAATGATTGCGAAATGGCGAGAAGGCTACGAACTTGTGTACGCCGTGCGCAAGCAGCGTAAAGGTGAAACCTGGTTCAAACTTTTCACCGCCAGCTTTTTCTACCGCCTGATCAACCGCATCACCGGCGTCCGCATCCCCCTCGATACCGGCGATTTCCGCTTGATGGATCGTAAAGTGGTGGATGTACTGCGCGAGATCCGCGAATATCACCGCTTCATGCGCGGGTTGAGCGTCTGGGTGGGCTTCAAGCAGACCGGGGTTCACTATGTGCGCGAGGAGCGGTTCGCGGGCGAGACCAAATATCCCTTGCGCAAGATGCTGCGCTTCGCCCTCGACGGTATCACCTCTTTTTCGCATCTGCCCTTGCAACTGGCTACCTACATGGGTTTCATCATCGCCGGGCTGAGTGTGATCGGCATCATCCTCACCATCATCCTGCGGCTTTCTGGCAGCCAGGCCTTTTTGGGGCAGGCCTCCACGCTGGTGGCCGTGCTCTTCATCGGCGGCATCCAACTGATCTCGCTGGGCATCATCGGCGAATATCTGGGCCGCATCTATAATGAAGTCAAGCGCCGGCCCCTCTATATCGTGCGCGAGGCGCTGGGCTTCGCCGCGGAGGTCGAAACAGCCGCCCGGCCTGCCAGCCCATTGCCGCCAAGCGCGGACGCCGTCGCCTGACGGATCGCCTCCCGCATCTGATCGAGATGACCCTCCTCATGGAACAATCCCGCCAGCACCCGGGTGATGCAATTCTGGGGGGCGCCATAGGGCGTGTAGGTAGTCTCCAGATGGGGACGATCGGGCCAGGCGTCGAGATAGGCCAGGCGGATGCGGCGGCTCTCTTGCAGGCGCTGCCGGGCCGCGGCCACGGCGTCCACCTCTTGCCAGGGCGTCTCGTAGCGATCTCGCCCGCAGGGCGTGACCCCGCGAGCCAGGGCCGCGGCGTGAGCGCAGCACTCCTCGCTGGAGGCGGTGACATGGGCGATGATGTGGCCCAGGGTCCAGCCCACATGCTGCTCGCCGGCCTCCGTGGCGAAGGGATCGTCCGCGTCCGGGTCCTCCGGCGCGAAGGGCACCGCGGCGTCGGGCAGCCCGGACAGCAGGGCCAGTTGCGTATCGATGATATCGTGGGTGAAAGCGATCAGGTGGGCGCGGTCGATGCCTTGCGCCTGCGCCCACTCGGCCAACCGCATTTCACGGCGGCGCACAGGGCCGAAATCCAGCAGCATGACGAACTCCTTGGAGCAGAAAGGGGAAATGATACGGCCCTTTGATGCAGCTCAACGCGGTAACATTACATGGTGGACGAAGGACGAAGGACGATAGACGATATGCGCGCTTTCCTTTCCCGACTCGGCCTGATCCTGTTTGGCCTCTGCTTCGGCCTGCTGCTGATCGAACTGCTCATCCGTGTGCTGGGCGGGGCGCTGCTGCCCGCCAACCTGCGCTGGGCCCTGACCGTGCGCGCGGCTGTGGCCGCACAGGAAGCCCAATACATGCAGGATGACTATCTGGGCCGGGTGCTGAAACCGGGGCTGGATGTGACCCACACCCTGCCCGGCGAGTTTTCTTACCCGCTGCGCACCTCGGATCTGGGCCTGGGCGGGCCGGGCTTCCGGGAAGAGACGGTGCAGACGCCGGCCTTTGCCGTGGCCGTGGGCGATTCCTTCACCTTCGGCCTGGGCGTGCCCGCGCAAGAGACCTGGGTGCAGCGCTTGCAGGAAGAACTGGGCCGCGAGATCGTCAATCTGGGCCAACCGGGGTTCGGGCCTGTGCGCACAGCCCGCGTCTACGAACGGTTCGGCAGCGGCATGCAGCCCCAACTCGTGCTGTGGCTGCTCGTGCCCAACGATCTGGAGGATGGCCTGCTGTTCAACGGCATGGGCGCGCCCTCCACACGCACGCCCGACAGGTTGGACCGCCTGTTCGACCTGCTCCGCCCCTTCTCCCGGCTGGCGCTGATCACCGAATTCAGCCTGGGCCGCGGCCCCCTGGCCTGGGCCGGCGGCTATACCACCCGCAGCATCGCCGGCCAGACCGTCTCCTTCCACCCCACCCTGCTCGCCCGCCAGATCAACCTGGCCGACCCCGTGATCGAAACGGGATGGTGGATCAGCCGCAACGCCATCGCCGAGACCGCGGCCCGCGCCCAGGCAGAGGGCGCCCACTTCCTGCTGCTGCTGGCGCCGGTGCGCGAGCGCACCTACATGCACCTGCTCAGCGAGGACGCCGGCCCCACGGCCTTCGATACCGACCCCCTGTACGACCGTTACCGCCAGTTGGGCGAAGAACTCGGCTTCCCCGTGCTCGATCTCACCCCCGCGTTCGTGCAGCGGGGCCAGGCCGGGGAACTGCTCTTCTTCCCCAGCGATGGCCACTGGAACGCACAGGGCCACGCCCTTGTCGCCGAAACCCTCGCCGCCTACCTGCGCGACCGGGGCTGGCAATAACCAGCCAGGCCGCCCTGGCGGTTTCCCAGCGCGATCAGCGCCTGATCGTGAATAACGTTTCAAACCTATTTCCCATCCATTCATGACGCAACGCGTCAAAAAGAATAGACTCTGCACGCTGTCGCCAACGAACAAAGTAAAGTTGCCAACAATTGGTTTGCTTGCTATACTGCGCCCCCGTGGCTAAGAGCGCCCCCGCCAGCTTGGGCAAAGGGCGCTTTCAGGTCAGAAAAATGGGGGGCGCGCATGCGTTTCTCCCCTGGTCAGCGCCTCTTTCTGTCCGGAGTCTTGCTCGATGACGGTTACGATGCAGCGCCAACTCAATGGCAGCACCCTGAACCCCGGCGACGTTCAACTACAGGTGGAGGATGTGCACCTGCGCTTTGGTGGGGTGGCGGCATTGGCCGGGGTGGGTTTGCAAGTGCTGCAAAGCGAGATCATCGCCATCATCGGGCCCAATGGCGCCGGCAAAACCTCGCTGCTGAATTGCATCAGCGGGCTGTATCGCCCGCAGAAAGGCAGCATCCTCCTGCACAACAGCGGGCCTGTCCACGACCTGACCAAGCTGCCGCCGCACAAGATCGCCGGCCTCGGCGTGGCCCGTTCCTTTCAGAACATCGAGCTGTTCAAACACATGTCGGTGCTCGATAACATCATGTCGGGCTGCCACATCCACATGCAAAGCAACGTACTCGCGGGCGCGCTGTATTGGGGCCGGGCGCAGAAAGAGGAGATCGCCTACCGCATGTTTGTGGAAGAGATCATCGATTTGCTCGAAATCGAAGCCATCCGCAAAAAAACCGTGGGATCTCTTTCCTATGGCCTGCAAAAACGGGTGGAAATGGGCCGCGCCCTGGCCATGCAACCGGCGCTGCTGCTGCTGGACGAGCCGATGGCCGGCATGAATAGCGAAGAAAAAGAGGACATGGCCCGCTTCATCCTCGATGTGAACGAGGAGCACGGCGTCACGGTCGTCTTGATCGAGCATGACATGGGCGTGGTCATGGACATTTCTGATCATGTGGTTGTGCTCGATTTCGGCCGCAAGATCGGCGATGGCGACCCCGCGGCTGTGCGCCAGAACGAAGAAGTGATCCGCGCCTATTTGGGCGAGGAACTGCATGCCCCCCTGCATAAAATGTAAGCTTACGAGATCCATCTTATCCTCCGGTATGATTTGTTTGGCAATGCATCATGACCGCTGAAACCCTTCCACAGCTTCTCATCGAGCGGGCGCAGGCGTATGGCGACCGCAAGATCGCCCTGCGCGAGAAGGAATTTGGCATCTGGCGGAGTGTGACCTGGGCCGAGTACCTGCGCCATGTGCAGCAGTTCTGCCTGGGCCTGATCAGCATGGGTTTTGGCGGGGCCGCCGATACCGTGGCCATCATCGGCGATAACCGCCCCGAATGGGCCTACGCCGAATTGGCCGCGCAGGCCGCGGGGGGCAAATCGGTCGGCATCTACCAGGACAGCATCGTGGCCGAGGTGGCCTACATCATCACCCACAGCGATTGCAAGTTCGTGGTGGTGGAAGATCAGGAACAGGTGGACAAGCTGTTGGAGATGTGGGATCAGCTGCAGGGGGTGGAGCGGGTGATTTATTATGACCCCAAAGGGCTGCGCAATTACACCGAGCCTTTTTTGCTCAGCTTCGAAGAGGTGGAGGCGATGGGCCAGGCCTACGAGCAGGCGCATCCCGGCCTGTTCGCGCAGCGGGTGGCCGCGGGCAGAGGCGAAGATGTCGCCATTCTCTCCACCACATCGGGCACCACCGGCTACCCCAAGCTGGCCCGGCTGACGCACGCCAATCTGCTCAGCATGGGCCGCAATCTCATGCAGGTGGATCCGCTCACCGCCGCGGATGAGTTCGTCAGCTTTCTGCCCCTGGCCTGGATCGGCGAGCAGATGATGTCGATGGCGTGCAGCCTGCAAGTCGGGTTCACCCTGAATTTTCCGGAGGAGCCGGAGACGGTGCAGGAAAATATCCGCGAGATCGGGCCGCATGTGATGTTCTCGCCCCCGCGCATCTGGGAAAACCTGGTCAGTCAGGTGCAGGTGAAGATGGAGGACACCAGCCGTTTCAAGCGCCGGATCTATGATTGGGCGCTGCCGCAGGGCTACGCCATGGCCGAGGCCCGCTTTCACGGCAAACAGCCGGGGCGGGGACTGAAGCTGCGTTACGCCCTGGCCAATGCCCTGGTATTGGCGATGATCAAAGATCATCTGGGCCTGCGCCACCTGCGCCGGGCCTACACCGGGGGCGCGGCCCTGGGCCCCGATGTGTTCCGCTTCTTCCACGCCTTGGGGGTCAATCTCAAGCAGATCTACGGCCAGACCGAAGTCAGCGGCATCGCCGTATTGCATCGGGATGGCGACATCAACTTCCAAAGCGTGGGCACGCCCTTGCCGCAAACCGATGTCCGCATCGACCCGAACACCGGCGAGATCCAGGTGCGCAGCCCCGCCGTCTTCTTGGGCTACCACCGCAACCCGCAGGCCACGGCCGAGGTGCTGGTGGATGGTTGGCTGCATACCGGCGACGCCGGCTATTTCGACGAAGCCGGCCATCTGATCGTCATCGATCGGGCCAAAGATGTGATGACGCTGCCCGATGGCAGCAAATTCAGCCCGCAATTCATCGAAAACAAGCTAAAATTCAGCCCCTACATCAAAGAAGCGGTGGTATTTGGCGGCGATTGGCCCTATGTCACCACGATGATCAACATCGACATGGCCAACGTGGGCAAATGGGCCGAGACCAAACAGATCGCCTACACCACCTACACCGATTTGGCGCAAAAGCCGCAGGTGTATGAACTGATCCGCAAGCATGTGCAGCAGGTGAACGCGGATCTGCCCCTTTCCGCTCGCATTCGCCGCTTCTTGCTGCTGCACAAAGAGCTGGACGCGGATGACGCCGAACTGACCCGCACCCGCAAGGTGCGCCGGGGATTCATCGCCCAGCGCTATGCGCATATCATCGCCGCCCTGTATGGCGAGTCCGATTCTCTGCATGTGGAGACCACGATCACCTATCAAGATGGTCGCACCGCCACTTTACAAACCCAACTGCGTATTCAGGAGATGGCAATCGATGGATAAATTTGTGCAGCTCACCCTCAGCGGGCTGACGAACGGCGCCGTCTATGCCTTGGTGGCGCTGGGATTTGTGTTGATCTACAAGTCGAGCGATGTGATCAACTTTGCGCAGGGCGAGTTTTTACTGGTGGGCGCGTATGTGGCCTATCTCATGATCGGGCAGATCGGGCTGGTGTGGCCGTTGGGGGTGCTGCTCACCCTGATCGTGGCCGTGCTGCTGGGCGTGGTGGTGGAGCGGCTGGTGCTGCGCCCCCTGATCGGAGAGCCGATCATCTCGGTGATCATGGTGACGATCGGGTTGGCCAGTTTGCTCAAGGCCCTGGTCAACAGCATCTGGGGCACCAATCCGCAGGTATTTCCGGCCTTCATCCCCAAAAACGAGGTGCATCTGCTCAATGCCACCGTCACCGCCGACAAGTTGTGGGCGATCTTTTTGGCCGTGCTTTTTCTGGTCATCTTCTCCCTCTTTTTCCGTTTCACCCGCGAGGGCATTGCCATGCGGGCAGTGGCGGATGATCAGCAGGCGGCGCTGAGCATGGGCATCAGTGTCAAGCGCATTTTTGCGGTGGCGTGGTCGATTGCAGCGGTGACGGCTGCGGTGGCCGGGTTGATCGTGGCCAACACCCTGGAGGTGAGCGGCAATATCACCGGCGTAGGCCTGCGCGTCTTCCCTGTCGTCATCCTGGGCGGGCTGGATAGCATCCCCGGCGCCCTGATCGGGGCGGCGGTGATCGGTCTGCTGGAGGCCTACAGCGGCGGTTATGTGGGGGACGGCAGCCTCAGCCAGGTCATTCCCTTCATCGTCCTGGTGCTGATCCTGATGGTGCGGCCCTATGGTCTCTTTGGCCAGGAGATCATTGAGCGCGTCTGAATAGTTTACCGTTCATCGTTCAATGACGAAGGACGATGGATCGTTGTGCAACAATCAACAATCAACAATCAACAATCAACAATCAACAATCAACAATCAACAATCAACAATCAACAATCAACAATCAACAATCAACAATCAAC
>JABWBG010000026.1 GCA_013360575.1 Caldilineales bacterium | reverse complement strand
CCCGTCCTCGGCGCTCCCGCCGGCCGCCGGGGGCGGGAGGTCGCCGATCTCCCGCGTCCCCCGCGCGTCCAGCTCCGAGAGCCCCAGCGCCCGGTCCACCAGGACCAACGCCTCCCTCGGATGGACGAAGCGGTCCAGGAGTCGCAGGGAGGCTTCCAGGAACCGCGTCAGGCGGCCGTCGTCGATGAGCCGTCCCCTTCGCGTGCCCTCGCCCCGGCTCCCCTCCACGGACGGGACGTCCGGCCCGAGCGCGGCGAGGATCGCCGCGGCACGCTCCTCCACCTCCCCCGGACGGGCGGGGACGGGAGCGGTCCCGGGCAGGCCGAACCGCGTCCAACCTACCCGCCCCTCGCCCCCGCCTCCGCCGAGGGGAACGAACGGCGGCGCGGACAGGATCCTCTCGGTCCGGCGCAGCACGTTGCCGGTGTAGCTTCGATACAGCGCCAGGGACTGGGTCGCCATGCGGTCGAAGAGGGCGATGGCGGCGCCGCCGCTGGGGGCCCGGGAGAGGGCCACCAGCCCGGTCAGGGGCAGGGGGCCTCCCCCGGCAGGGACGCCGGTGGTGACCCCCGCCGACGCGCTGGCGCCGAGCAGCTTCCACGCGACGAAGTCCTGCCACAGGTCGTCCAGGGTGGCGGCATCCGTCCCCCGGACGGCTCCCGGCGCCCGCCGCATCTTCCGCAAGAAGCGGGACCTGCCGATCTCGATCCAACCCGCCTCCCTCCCTTCCCCGGCAACGAAGCGCCGGACCGAGTCGAGCAGGCGATCCCCCTCCGTGCGGGCGCAGGTGGAAGGCCGCGTCGACTGCTCCAGGGAAGGAGCGACTTGGGGCGGCGCCGTTCGGATCGGATCGACCGGGACCGCGACGGTCCCGTCTTTGTAGGCCGCCTCGATGGCGGCCAGGGCCTGGGCGTGCTGGCGCTGGCGGTTCAGGCCGAGCACGTAGGTGATCAATTGTGCAAATTCGCGGATCAGGCGCAGGAGGTAGTCGTCGCGATACATGGAGGTGCCAGGTGTCAGGTGTCAGGGGGCCTCATCGCCTCATCGCCTCACCTCTCAGCATGCGGTCGATGTAGGGGAAGGCAAAGCCGATGAGGCCGAATGCGCCGAGCAGGCCGCTGAGCAGACGCATGATGCTGTTGAAGGAACCCCACTGATCGCCGGCGTAGAAAGCAGGGGCGAAGGCGTGGTTGGTCAGCGTGGCCAGCCACAGGTTGTGCTCGCGGAAGCCCTCGCGCAGCCCGCCCAGGTCGCTGAGCATGTGCGTGAAGCCATCGAAGAACAGGGGCAGCATCAGCACGATCGCCCAGCGCAGGCTGAGGCCCCGCCAGCGGTCGCGCAGGAGCGCGTAGATCAGCCCGACCAGCAGCCAGCCGCCATAGAAGCTGATCATGCGGTCGGTCCAGGCCACTTTCCAGCCCATCTCGGGGGCGCCGATGAAGGCCCGCATCGTCAGCAGAGGCCCGGAAAGCTCGGTTGTCCCGGTCCAGGCCAGCAGGATCTCGTCGCGGGTGTAGGTGAACTGGGGGCCGAAGAGAAACCAGGAGCGCTGCGGCAGTTGATGGCAGAAGAGGACGTAGAGGCTATAGATGCCGCGGGCGGGCCATTCCCAGCCCTGGCGCATGAACAGGGGGGCCAGCCAGGGCAGCAGGTTCCACAGGGCCAACAGGCTGTTGGCGGCCAGCAGCCAATGCGCAATCAGCCAGTGGACGCCGCGATCGAGCAGGGCGGCGGCGGATTGGACACGTGCGGGGGCAGGATCAGAGGTCATGGCCGCAAGTATACCCGCGGGGCCGCGGCTTGCACAGCGTCGCCGCGTACAAAAAAGCCCCGGCAGGCAGAAATGCGCCTGTCGGGGCTTGGAGGGGAAGCGAAAGGGAGAAGAGGATCAGCGGATCAGCAGGCCCAGCAGGCCGCCCACACCCATGGAAGCGGTCAGCCCGGCAAAGACGACCGAAACCATCGACATCAGCTTGATCAGGATGTTGAGCGAGGGGCCGGACGTGTCCTTGAAGGGATCGCCCACGGTGTCGCCGACCACCGCGGCCTTGTGGGCCGAGGAGCCTTTGCCCCCGTACTCGCCCTCTTCGATGTACTTTTTGGCGTTGTCCCAGGCGCCGCCAGAGTTGGCCATCATGATCGCCAGCGCGAACCCGGCCGTGAGGCCGCCGACCAGCAGGCCCAACACCCCGGCCGTGCCGAGCAGCACGCCGGTCGCCACCGGCACGAAGATGCCGAGCAGCGCGGGCAGGATCATCTCGCGCTGGGCGGCAGCGGTGCTGATCTCCACACAGCGGGCGTAATCAGGCTTTTGTTTGCCTTCGAGGATGCCGGGCATCTCGCGGAACTGGCGGCGCACCTCTTCCACCATGCCGCCGGCAGCGCGGCCCACAGCCCGCATGGTCAGGGCAGAGAAGTAGAAGGCGGTGACCGCGCCCAGGAAAATGCCGATCAGCACCATGGGATTGAGCAGAGTGACATCGTAATAGATCATGAAGTCGCTCATCGTCATTTTAGCCACTTCCAGGGTCTCGCCGCCGACTTGAACGGCCGTTGTGCCGCCATGGATCAAACCGAAACGGATTTCTTCCATGTAGGCGGCGAGCAGGGCCAGCGCGGTCAGCGCGGCCGAGCCGATGGCAAAGCCCTTGCCGGTGGCGGCGGTGGTATTGCCCAATGCATCCAGTTGATCGGTGCGCTGGCGCACTTCCGGGGGCAGGCCCGCCATCTCGGCGTTGCCGCCGGCATTGTCGGCGATAGGCCCGTAGGCGTCGGTGGCCAGGGTGATGCCCAGGGTGGAGAGCATGCCCACCGCGGCGATGCCCACGCCAAACAGGCCCATGAGGGTGTTCTGCGCCCCGCCCACCAGATAGAAACTGAGGAAGATGCCCACGGCAATGGTTAGCACCGGGATCATGGTGGAGTTCATGCCCACGGCCAGACCATCAATGATCACGGTGGCGGGGCCGGTTTTGGCCTGGCCGGCAATGCCGCGCGTCGGTTTGAAGGCGTGGGAGGTGAAATACTCGGTGGATTTGCCGATGACCAAGCCCACGAGCAGACCGACGATCAGAACGATGCTCACCGGCAGCCAGTTGGGCAGCCCCAGCAGCCACAGGATGGGGAAAGCCAGCACCGCGATGCCCACGGAGCTGCCGTACACGCCCAGGTTGAGGGAGCCCATCAACTGCGCCATGCTGGCGCCCTCCTGGGTGCGGACGAGGAAAATGCCAAGGATGGAGAGGATGGCGCCAATGCCGGCCAGCGCCAGCGGCGCGGCCAGATAGCGGAGTTGCATGCCGATCAGGCTGCTGCCGCCCAGGAAATCGCTGCCTGCCAGGCTGACCGCGGCCACGCCCAACGCGGCTGTGGCCAGGATGGAGCCGGCGTAGGATTCGTAGAGGTCGGCGCCCATGCCGGCCACGTCGCCCACATTGTCGCCCACGTTGTCGGCGATGGTGGCGGGATTGCGGGGGTCATCTTCGGGGATGCCGGCTTCGACCTTGCCCACCAGATCCGCGCCCACATCCGCGGCCTTGGTGTAGATGCCGCCGCCCACGCGGGCGAAGAGGGCCTGCGTGCTGGCGCCCATGCCAAAGCTGAGCATGATCACGGTGATCTGCGGCAGCGGGCTGACCGGATCGCCAAAGAATTCAGGCGGGAAGAGATAGTAAAGGATCAGGAACCAGGCGGAGATGTCGAGCAGGGCGAAGCCCACGACGACCAGCCCCATCACCGCGCCGGCGCGGAAGGCCACGCGCAACCCGCCGTTCAGGCCCTGACGGGCGGCGTGGGTGGTGCGGGCCGAGGCGTGGGTGGCGGCCTTCATGCCGAAGAAGCCGCACAAGGCCGAGAAAAAGCCGCCGGTAAGAAAGGCAAAGGGAATCACCCGGTTCTGCACATGGAAGACATAGGCCAGCAGGGCAAAGATGATGAAAAGCACGACGAAGGCCATGCCCACCACGCGGTACTGTCGCGAGAGATAGGCGCTGGCGCCCTCGCGCACCGCCTCGGCGATCTCGATCATGCGGGGCGTGCCCTCCTCCACCGCCATCACCGAGCGGAAGAAATAGTAGGCGAACACCAGGGCGATGATCGAGCCGATGGGGCCAAGCCACCAGATCCAGGGGATCGGTTCACGCGCGGCCGGCGCGCTGGATGCGGCCAGAGCCGGCGCCGCCGTCAGGATCATCGTCAACGCTGCCAGCAAAAGGGCCGGCAGGCGGCGACGGATGCGGGACATCAGGTTCATAGGGATCTCCTCCAGAAAAAAATGGGATGTAAGCAGGGACAACTGACATAGAAACGCCCCAGGATGGCGCCAGGGGCGTGAAGTTGCCGGTTCCGCAGCAACGACGTGCGGGCAGCGGCGCCGGCGCGACAGATGCAATTTGCGCAAAGATTCGCAAATTCTAGTCGGGGCGGGGGGGATTGTCAAAAAAGGGGGCTGTTACGAAGGGAAGGGAGCGGGTCTGAATGGACAGCACGCGGGCAAAGGGGCATAATAGGCCGCGATTGGCCGCCGCCATCTCCCCAATCTCGACAAGCCTCTCCCCCCCGCCACGACTCTTTGCCATGACCGACCTTTCCCTGCCCCCGCCCCCCCTGATCACGCAGCCCGCGCGCCTGCCGGAGCTGACCACGGCCCTGCGCCAGGCGGGACGCTTTGCCCTGGACACCGAATCGAACAGCCTCTATGCCTACCATTACCAGGTCTGTCTGATCCAAATCTCGACGGCGCAGCAGGATTATCTGATCGATACCCTGGCCCTGCCCGACCAGAGCTGGCTGGCGGCGCTGGTAGCCGACGCCGGGATCGAGGTCACCATACACGCGGCGGAAAATGACATCCTGTTGCTGCACCGGGATTTCGGTTTCACCTTTGGCCGGGTGTTCGATACGCTGTGGGCCGCGCGCATCCTGGGCTGGGAGCGGCCTGGGCTGGCCGCGATCTTGCAGGAGCAGTTCGGGATCGGGCTGGACAAGGGCATGCAGCGCACCGATTGGGGCCGGCGCCCCCTTTCGGCCCGGCAATGCCAATACGCCCGCCTGGATACGCATTTTCTGCTGGCTCTGCGCGACCATCAGGAGCAGGAGTTGCGCGCTCGCGGGCGCTGGCAAGAGGCGCAGGAGACCTTTGCCGAGCTGCTGCACATCCGCTGGGAGGAGAAGGAGGCGCCGACGTTTTGGCGGCTTCCCGGCGTCAACGATCTCGCCCCGCGGGAACAGGGGGTGCTGGCCGCGCTCTTTGCCTGGCGCGAGCAGGCCGCGGCGCAGCGGGATCTGCCCCCTTTCAAGGTGCTGCAAAATGAGACGTTGCTGGAGCTGGCCCGAACGCAGCCAGAGACGGAGCGGGCGCTGCGGGCAGTACGAGGCGTTTCGACGCGGCTGCCACGCCGCACCGCGCAGGATTTGCTGGCCGCCATCGAGCAGGGGCGCCGCGCCGAGCCGCCCGCCCCGCCCTCGCGCAATCATTTCGCCCCCCGCCCGGACGAGCAGGTGCTGGCCCGTTTCGACCGCCTGCGCGCCTGGCGCACACGCACCGCCCAAAGCCGCGGGGTGGAGCCGGATGTTGTGCTCACCAACCAGGTGTTGATGGCCATTGCCCGCGAAAACCCTGCGCATCTCTCCTCGCTGGCCGCGCTCAACCTGTTCGGCCCCTGGAAACTGCAAACCTACGGCGCGGCATTGTTGGAGGTCGTGCGCGGTTGAATTCGTAGATGGACGATGGACGAAAGACGAAAGACGAAGGTGTCAGCGATTTCACCGTTCACCATTGATTGTTGACTGTTGACTGTTGATTGTTAAACATCATCCTTCGTCCTTCATCCCAAACAATCTCTCCCACAGGATGCCAAACAGCATGAACGTACAGTTTTGGGGCGGAGCACAGGAAGTGACCGGCTCCATGCACCTGCTCACGGTCAACGGCCAGAAGATCTTGCTCGATTGCGGGCTTTTCCAGGGCAAACGGGCGCTGACCTACGAGCGCAACCTCAATTTTCCCTTCGATCCGGCAGAGATCGATGTGCTGGTGCTCTCGCACGCCCACATCGACCACTCCGGCAATATCCCCAACCTGGTCAAGCAGGGGTTCAAGGGGCACATCTTCTGCACGCCGGCCACGCGCGACCTGTGCGCGGCCATGCTGCCCGACAGCGCCCGCATCCAGGAACAGGATGTCGGCTATCTGAACAAGAAACGGAAAGGCCCGGACGAGCCGCCGCTGGCGCCCCTTTACACCGAAGAGGACGCCACCAACGCCCTCAGCTTTTTCGTCAGCCTGCCCTATTGGCGCTCCCTGTTCATCGCCGATGGCGTGCGCCTCACCTTTTTCGACGCCGGGCACATCCTGGGCAGCGCCATCGTCCAGCTCGATATCCACGAGGACGGCGAGCAGAAACGCCTGGTGTTTTCGGGCGATCTGGGGCGAGAGGGCATGGCCATCCTGCGCAACCCCGAATTCATCACCGCCGCGGATGTGGTGATCATGGAGAGCACCTATGGGGCCCGCGTGCACGAGACCTTCGAGGACGCCAGCAAAAAGCTACGTGAGGTCATTGCCGCCACCTGCCGCCGCGGGGGCAAGATCCTGGTGCCTTCCTTTGCCGTGGGCCGCACCCAGGAGCTGGTCTACGCCCTGCACCGGCTCAGCGACCAGCAAAAGATCCCCCGCATCCCCATCTTTGTCGATTCGCCCCTGGCCGTGAATGTGACCGAGATCTTCCGGCTGCATCCCGATGTCTACAACGCCGAGGTGCGGCAGTTCATGGCCATGGACACGCACCGCAATCCCTTTGGCTTCGAGCACCTCACCTATGTGCGCAGCGTGGAGGCCTCGAAGGAGCTGAATTTCCTGCGCCAGCCCGCGCTGATCATCGCCGCCTCGGGCATGGCCGAGGGGGGGCGCATCCTCCACCATCTCAAGAACACTATCGACGACCCCAGCACGACCATCCTCTTCGTCGGCTTCCAGGCCGAGCACACCCTGGGCCGGCGCATCCTGGATGGCGAGCCGCGCGTGCGCATCTTCGGCGAGGCATACACGGTGCGGGCGCGGGTGGAGAGCATCGAAGGCTACAGCGCCCACGCCGACCAGCCGGCCCTGCGCGCCTGGGCCGGACGCTTCGATCCCGCCCGCCTGCAACATCTTTTCCTCGTCCACGGCGAGCCGGACGCCGCCGCCACCCTCGCCGGCCTGTTGCAGGTGGATGGCATTGCCCGCGTCTCCATCCCCGAACGGGGCGCGGCCTATGATTTGTGAGGAAAGGGGGCGAATGTGCCCTTTCCTTACAGTGCGCGGGGGCGATGTCTGCTACAATGATCAGGCTTTGTCGAACCATTGCACAAGCAATTTCCGTTTATTCCCCTGTTCGCCGGGATTCCAGCCCGGATAACCGACCCCATCCCCAAGGAGACTCCTATCATGGCCTTTGAACTTCCTGCCCTGCCCTACGGCTTCGACGATCTGGCGCCGCACATTGGCGGCGACACCATGCGCGTGCACCATGGCAAACACCACGCCGCCTATACCAACAACCTGAATGCCGCCATCGCCAAATACCCTGAACTGGCGGAGGTCAGCATCGAAGACCTGCTGCGCGGCATGGCCGATCTGCCCGCCGACATCCGCGTGACCGTGCAAAACAATGGCGGCGGCTACGCCAACCACGCCCTGTTCTGGGAGATCATGAGCCCGGACGGGGGCGGCGCGCCCTCTGGCGAGTTGGCCGCGGCGATCGACGCGGCGTTCGGCAGTTTCGACGCCTTCAAGACCGCGTTTTCCAACGCCGCGGTCAGCCGGTTCGGCTCTGGCTGGGCCTGGCTGGTGGTCGATAGCGCGGGTCAACTGGCCGTGTACAGCACCGCCAACCAGGACAGCCCCTACATGTCGGGCCACACGCCCATCCTCGGCCTGGATGTGTGGGAGCATGCCTATTACCTGAACTATCAAAACCGCCGGCCCGATTACGTGGCCGCGTTCTGGCATGTGGTGAATTGGCAGGCCGTCGCCGCCAAATTCGCCGCGGCGTAATGTCAGTATTCAGTATTCAGTATTCAGTATTCAGTATTCAGTATTCAGTATTCAGTTGAAAACGCAGAGAAAAACTTCATTAACCACTGATCACTGAATACTGACCACTGAATACTGAATACTGCCCACTGAATCAGGCCGTCGAGGCGCGGCTATTCGTCCTGCTCCGCCGCTGAAGGCTCTGAGGCCTCTGCCTCAGCCGCTTCTGCCTCTTCTACCGGCGGTGGGCCCGGACGGGGGCGTTTGGGCCGGGCGACTTTCACCATCTTGCGGCAGCGGGGGCACTCCACACCCACACTCCGCCCCTTCTGCGGCGCGGCCTCCATGGCCAGTTCGAGGGTCTCGGCGGTGAGGAACCAGCGATTCCCACAATATTGACAGGCGACGTTCATGGTTTTCTCCTGGGGGTGATCAGCGGCCCTGGAAGTGGGGCGGGCGCTTTTGCAAAAAGGCCGCCACACCCTCGCGGTGGTCGGCAGTGGCGATGGCGATGTCCTGTACCTGCGCCTCGTACTCCAGCGCCTCGGCCAGGCTGAGATGGGCCACGCGGTTGAGCAGGCGCTTGCTCAGGCCGATGCCGCGGGTGGGGGCCTGGGCCAAGGCCTGCGCCAGTTCGGCCACGCGCGCGTCCAGCTCCGCCGCGGGCACAACCTGGTTGACGAGGCCAAAAGCCAGGGCCTCGGCCGCGTCCAGGCGCCGGCCGGTGGCGATCAATTCAAAGGCGCGGGCGGGGCCGGCAAGATGGTAGAGCAGCCAGCTCACGCCGGTGTCGGGAACCAGGCCGATGCCGAGGAAGGCGGAGGCGAATTTGGCTGTGTCCGCGGCGATGCGCAGATCCGCGGCCAGGGCCGCGCCCAGCCCCGCGCCGGCCACTGCCCCATTCAGGCGGGCGATGATCGGCTTTTCCAGCCCGCGCATGCTCAGCACCACCTGATTGAAGCCGTGGCGCAGATGGTCGCTGACGCTGCCGGTCAGCGCCTCGATCTCGCTGAGATCCTGGCCGGCGCAAAAGCCGCGGCCGGCGCCGGTGAGGATGATACAGCGGATGGCGTCGTCGCGGGCGCAGGTCTTCAGCGCGGCCAGCAGTTCCGCCGTCATCTGCGTGGTGAAGGCGTTGAGGCGGTCGGGCCGGTTGAGGGTGATCGTGGCCACTCCTGCCTGCACATCGAAAAGGATTTGCTCCGTCATGGTCATGCCTCCTGTGTTTCGGCATCTTGGGGCTGAAAAAAGCGCTCGGCCAGGGCGATCATCTCCTCCGGCGAGGCCAGCATCTGCCAATCCAGCACATCGGTGATCATGGTATCGAGGACGCCGGGCGCGGTGCGCACCCAGCTCATCACATAGCCGTTGATGGCCGCGTGATCATCGCTGAGCAACATCAAGTTGAGGTCGGCCTCGAAGCTGTGGTAGGTGCGCAGCAGCCACACCGGGCGCACGTGCGGGTGCGGGGGCAAGGTCCACAGGGCCTCGAAAGCGGAACGATCGTAGCCGGGCAGCAGTTCGATGCGCACCGAGGCGGCGAACATCTCCTGGTCGCCCGCGGCCACCAGGAGCACTTCCAGCAGGTGGGTGATGTTGACCCGCCCGCCAAAGGAGAGAAAGGCGCGGGTGCCGGCGACGCCGATCGCTTCGCGCAGCACATCGATCAGGAAATCGTCGAAGCGATCCAGTTCGTGCACCATGCAGACCAGGCGCAGATCCGCACGCGGGCGCAGCCAGTTCACCCACAGGGGGGTGACGCAGGGGTGGGTATAGCGCCGCAGCCGCGCCAGCACGTCTTCGCGGGCCAGTTCATCCTGGCCGCTGCGGATGTTGGAGTCGATGATGGCAAGGGTGCTCTTACACACGGGGGGATGCGTCCTCTTCTGGTGGGTCTTGGATGGTGTATTCGGCGTCGATGAAGTCGGGGGTGGGGCGGCGCCAGCCGGCAACGATCACGTTCCGCCGCCACAGCAGCAAAAGGAGGCCCGCGCCGGCCAACACAATCAGGCAGGAGAGGCAGACGAAGAAGCCGATGAGGGTGAAGACATCCACAAGCTACTTCCAGGCCGGCACGCGGTCATAGGCGAGGCGGCCCGCGGCCGTGCGATAGCCGATCTCCCAGGAGGGCATCCAGGCCAGCGCCACCATGCCCACGCTCACATCCATGCGACGAGGTTTGACCTCGTAGGCGCTGAGTTCATCCAGGGCTCCGGCCCATTTCTGGGTGATCGTCTCGGCCTCGGCTTGCAGATCTTGCTGCATTTCGTCGATCTCTTTTTGCAGGCGTTCGATTTCGGCTTCCGATTCGGCGATGTCGGCTTTGGCGCGGCTGGTCATGCGGCGTTTGGTCATGGCCGGCGACAGGCTGCGGCTGCGGCGCCCAAAGATGCCGAGCATGCCGATCACGGTTTCGGCGCCAGAGAGGATTTCCTCCCGTTTGCGGGCGTCGTATTCGGCTTCATCGTCGGCCAGTTCGCGCTGTTCGACTTGCAGACGTTTTTGCAGACGGTCGATCTGCGTCTGATATTTCTGGCGCAGGGCATCGACTTCCTTGTCGCGGGCCTCGCGGGCGGCCAGTTGTATGCGGGCCTTGAAATCGCGTTCCGCCTCGCCGGGCCGCCCATAGACGTTGAGCGCGGGGTTGTAGGGCAGTTGCAGTCGTTTTTCGTGGTAGAGGTAATCGGCAAAATCTTTTTCGTAGGCCTTGAGTTCGCGGGCCGAATTAAGTTCGGCGGGCGCGGCGGCAAAAATGGCTTCGCCGTTGACGGCGCTTTCGAGGTCTCGGGCGGTGATGTCGGTGGCCTCCGCTTCGTCCCAGCGGATGACGGCGCCGATATTGCCGGAGCGCACCAGCAGGCCCACCGGGTTTGTGGCATCGACGCCCAGTTTGCGGTCGACAAAGCTGATCTGGCCGAGCGCCAGCAGGGTGGGTTCGTAGATCAGGTGGGTTTCTTCGGCTTGCAGGCGCTGGCCGGTCTCCTCTTCTAGCCGGGCGAGGGCGCGGTTGGGGCTCATGCGCAGGGGCAGGTAGACCTGAGGCAAGTCGGGCGGGAGCGCGGGCGGGGTGCGGCTGTAGCCGTCGGGCAGGGTGTCGGCGGGGACAGGCGCGGCGGCGGGCGCGGCGGCAGCCGGGGTCGCGGCCGGGGCCGGGGCTTCGCGCGCTTTGACCTCATCCATCAGGGTGCGCACCTGGCTGCGGGTGAGGGGCCCGCGCAAATAGCTCATGGCCCAGCGGGTGTTGAAGATCAGCGGCCCGCTTTCGTGCACGTTGTGCAGCAAAAACACACGAGAGCCCAGGCCGGTGATGAGCTTGTCCAGTTGGCTGCGGGCCAGGGCGCCGCCGGCCGCGGTGGTGACCGATTCCAGCCCATCGAGCACGCGGGCTTTGTCGCGGTCGGTCTGCAATTTGCCGATGAACCAGGTGCCGGCGTTGGTCAGGCCCTTGTAATCTAGGTCGACCGGGTTCTGCGTGGTGAGGACGATGCCCACGCCAAAGGCCCGCGCCTGCTTCATCAGGGTCAGCATCGGTTTTTTGGAGGGGGGATTTTGCACCGGCGGGAAGAACCCGAAGATCTCATCCATGTAGAGCAGCGCCCGCAGGCTGGTGGTGCCCGATTGCTGCCGCATCCAGGTGATCACCTGTTCCAGCAGCAGGGTGACGAAGAACATGCGCTCGGCGTCGGAGAGATGGGCGATGTAGAAGATGCTGTGCCGCGGTTTGCCGGCGGGCGAGTGCAGCAGGCCGGGGATGTCGAGGGATTCCCCTTGCAGCCAGGCGCCGAAGGTGGGCGCAGCGATGATGCTGTTCAGGGCCATGGCCAGGCCGAAGCGATCCCGTTCGGGGAAGAAGGTATCGACATCGAACACGCCGAGCTGGCGCACGGGCGGGGTCTGGATGGCGAGGATGAGTTTGGCGAGATCCAGGTCTTCGCCCTGCCGCCAGAAATGTTCGAAGATGGTGGAGAGGAGGATGTGCTCGCGGCTGCGCAGGGGGTCGGCGTCGATCTTGACCAGGCCGAGCAGGGCGCTGACGGTGCCCTGGATCTGCTCACGCAGCAGTTCTTGCTCGTCGTCCCAGTTGAGCGCGGGCGCGGCCAGGGAAGCGAGGATGCTGACCGGCAGGCCGGCGTCGGAGCCAGGGGTGTAGATGCGGAAGTCGGCGCTCTCTTTGAGCATGCGGATGCGCTCGGGGCCTTGATCCCACTGCGCCAGGCCTTCGCGCCACTGCGCGGCGGTCTTGGCAGCGAACGCCGGCACATCCATGCCCTTGCGCCGGGCGTCGTCGACGTTGATCCAGGGTTCGAAGTCGGCGGGGCGCAGGTCGGGGAAGGTGAGCAGCAGGTTGGTGATATCGCCCTTGGGGTCGATGATCAGGGCGGGGACGTTGTCGATGGCGGCTTCTTCCAACAGGCCGATGCACAGGCCGGTCTTGCCGGAGCCGGTCATGCCCACGCAGACGGCGTGCGTGGTCAGGTCGCGGGCATCGTACATCACCAGATCTTCGGTCAGGGCGCCGGTGGCCGGTTCGACCTGTTTGCCAAGATAAAAAGCGCCGAGTTTTTCAAAGGGTTGCGTCATGGGTGATCTCCTGCGGGGGCGGGGAACTGTCGGGCTTTTTATACCAGGATTGGGGCGGAAAGGGAAGTTTGGGCGGCGGGGCGGCGGGGGAGAAAGGGGATTGAAGGATCTTACCCCCCAGGTGCGACGCACCTGGAACGATTCTTTCAGCGCCTGACGTGATGAATCGCTTTGGCGTCACGCACCAAACGGCCATCCACACCTTACGCCGACTTGTCGATCTCGACATTCTGCTGGAGTACACTGGTCGGCAGCGCAACCAGCAGTTTCTAGCGCCTGCGATCATGTCCATCCTCACCTGATCCCAATATAAAGAAATTTACATACGCCATTTCTAATGTAAATTTTTCCGCCAAAATCATCATAACGCCCTGGCGTCAGTCGCAGCAGTTCCCACCTGCGCGCAGATCGCGCCGGGGACGTTCTCTCTGGGAGTCATCTCAGTCACTGAGGAGAGAGAGGGGGGAGGGAGAGAGGAACAGGATCACCCCCTTGACAACACAAGAAAAATGTGTACAATCAGTGTGTAACCAAAGGAGGCTCCCATGAAACGTGCACAAATCATCCTGGAAACCTGGCAACACGAATGGCTCGCCCAAGAGGCAGCGCGCACAGATACCAGCATCTCCGCGCTCTTGCGCCAACTGCTGACAGAAAGCATCGAACGCCGGCAAGCCCAAGACATCGCCGACGACCCCCTGTGGGGCATCATCGGTCTGGGCGAAGGCCCGCGAGATGGCATCACCAGCGAAAATCTGGATCGCGTCATCTATACCATCCAGTGGGAACGCCAGTCGCTGCCCAGGGTGGCGGAACCATGAACGCCATCATCGTGGATACCAGCGCTTTGTACGCCCTGGCCGATCGCAACGATCCGCATCATCTGCGCGCGGCCGCGTTTTTGCGCGCTCAGTCTGGCGCCCACACCCTCTGGGTCTCGAACCATGTGTTCGATGAAACCATGACTCTGACCAAGGTCAGGTTGGGCATGCACGCCTGCTTGCAGATGGGTGTGCGCCTGCGCAACAGCCGGTTGATCGACTTGGTGGTCTTCGGGCAGGAGGAGGAGCAGATGACCTGGCGTCTGTTCAGTCAGTTTACCGACAAAGCCTGGAGCTATACCGATTGCGCCAGCCTGGCCCTGTCCCAGTTGCGTGATGTTCGACAGGTGTTTGCGTTCGATCATCATTTTGTCCAGATGGGCCTGCGTATGCTGCCGGAATGATGGGCGTCGTGTCGAAACCAGACCTCTCCCCCGCCCTGTTCGCCAAATTGGAAACCCTGCCTACCCAGCCGGGGTGCTACCTGATGCGCAACGCCCAGGGCCAGGTGATCTACGTGGGCAAAGCGGTGCAGTTGCGCAGCCGCGTGCGTTCCTATTTTCAGGATCAAAAACAGCACACGGCCAAAACCCGCCGCCAGGTGGCGGAGACGGTGGATGTGGAATGGGTGGTGACCGATACCGAGTTGGAGGCGCTGATCCTGGAAAATGAGCTGATCAAGCGCTACCGCCCGCAATTCAACATCCGCCTGAAGGATGACAAGCAGTATCCCTACATCAAGGTGCACTGGCGAGAGGATTTCCCCAAGATCTCGGTGGTGCGGACAATGTTGCCCGATGGCGCCCGCTATTACGGGCCCTTCACCAGCGGCTATGCCGTGCGTCAGACGCTGGAAGCGCTGCGGCGGGTGTTTCCCTATCTCGACTGCAATCGCGAAATCACTGGCCAGGATGCCCGGCCCTGCCTGTATTTCCACATCAAACGCTGTGTGGGGCCGTGCATCGGCGCGGCCAGTCGCGCCGAATACCGCCAGGTGATCGATGGGCTGTGCCAGTTTTTGGAGGGCAAGACCGAAGAGGCGCTGGCCGAGTTGAACCGGCGCATGCTGCTGGCCGCGGAACGGATGCAGTTCGAGCGGGCGGCGATGTATCGCGATCAGATCCGGGCGGCGGAACGTATTGTCGAGCGCCAGAAGGTGGTTTCGGGCAAGCAGGAGGATGAGGATGTGATCGCCTTTGCCACAGACCAGGGCAACGCCTGCGTGCAGGTGTTCTTCATCCGCCACGGCCGCCTGATCGGACGCGAGTCCTTCTTGCTGGAGGGGATGGGCGAGGATGAAAATGGCGAATTGCTGGCCTCCTTTCTCAAGCAATTCTATGACGAGGCCGCGTTCCTGCCCCCGAACATCCTGCTGCCCAAGCAGGTGGAGGAGCACGCCATCATCGAGCAATGGCTGCAAGGCAAACGGGGGGCCAAAGTGACGCTGCGCATCCCCAAACGGGGGCCGAAGAAGGCGCTGGTGGCAATGGCAACGGAAAACGCGGCCAGCGCCCTGGCTGCCATGCAGGCAGAATGGCAGGCCGACGCCCACCGCCACACCGAGGCGGTGGCCAATCTGCAAGCGGCGCTGGAGTTGTCCACCCCGCCGGCCCGCATCGAATGTTTCGATATCTCGACCCTGCAAGGCACGAACACGGTGGGCAGCATGGTGGTGTTCGTGCGTGGGGCCCCGCGCAAGGGGGATTATCGTCGTTTCAAGGTGCAGGGGGTGACGCAGACAGGCCAACCGGATGACTATGCCAGCCTGCGCGAGGTGTTGCGCCGCCGCTTCCGCCGCGCTGTAGAGACGCCGGCAGAAGGCCCCGGCCAGCGCCAGGATCCGGTCTGGCGCATCCTGCCCGACCTGCTGATCGTGGACGGAGGCAAGGGCCAGCTCGGTGTTGCCAGCGAGGTGCTGCGCGAACTGGGCCTGTTCGAGGTGGTGCCGGTAGTAGGCCTGGCCAAACAGGAGGAAGTGCTCTTCCGCCCCGGCCAGACAGCGCCGGTGCGCCTGCCACCCAGCAGCCCGGAGATGTATCTGGTGCAGCGCGTGCGCGACGAAGCGCACCGCTTTGCCGTCAGCTACCAGCGCACCCTGCGCGGCAAAGCCATGACGCAATCGCGGCTGGAGGAAGTGCCCGGCGTGGGCATGAAGCGCCGCCAGGCCCTGATCAAGCATTTCGGCAGCATCGACGCCATCCGCAACGCCAGCCCCGCCGAGATCGCGGCCGTGCCCGGCATGACCCGGCAGGTGGCGGAGCGGATCAAGGAGCTGTTATGAACGCCTGTTTGCGACATTTGTCAGAGGGTGCTACAGTGATCCCATCCTACAACTTTGAGGCGCATCAATGAGCATTATTACTTTGGAGGGCATCATCGAGAAGGGGCGCCTCCGCCTTCTCTCCGATGTCCGCCTCCCCGATCGGATGCCAGTCACCATCGTTATCCCGCACAATTCGCCGAATCTGAGATGGAGATAGCACCGGAAATATCAGCCAGGCGCCGACTGTCAGATTGGAATTGATGATGAACAAAAAAGTGTTTCTTGGACAATTTGTAACAATTTACCTTATTTTGTCATTGCGAGGGGCGATAGCCCGGAAGCAATCCCCAACGCCGATTAACAACCGCAAAATTGACGAACAATCTTGGAGATTGCTTCGCTGCACTCGCAATGACATATCAGGCGAACTGTTACGACAATTTCTTGTGATTGAACAATAATAGGGAATTATGGGACGCAATATCTTCAATACTCTTCGTATATATCTTGATGGGCCGGTCTTGTAGTGCAATGAGTAACCAGGCTAATACGTATCCTTACCCCCGTCGCCGGGTCATCCGCTGGCTGATGAGCCGGGCCGCGCGGGTCGCCCTCTGCCTGCTCAGCCATTTCCGCATAGAAGGCCGCCATCACCTGCCCGCCGGCGGCCCCCTGATCATCGTCGCCAACCACTTCCACTTCCTGGATGTGGTGACGATGGTGGCGGTGATGCCCTGGCCGATGGAGTTTTTGGGCGGCTTCCGCTTCTTCGACGCCCCCGGCCTGGTGGGGTGGATCCCACGGCTGTGGGGATTCTACACCGTGCACCGGGGCGGCGCGTCGATGGAGGCCATGCGCGCGGCCAAAGCGGTGCTGGCCCAAAACGGTACGCTCATGGTCTTTCCCGAAGGCGGTTCCTGGGCGGATGTGCTGGTCTACGCCCGGCCCGGCGTGCCCTATTTGCTGGCGCAGACAGGCGCCCGCGTCCTGCCGGTGGGCATCGACGGCAACACCGAGTTGTTCCCCTCCCTGCGCCGCGGGCGTCGTGGCCGCATCACCGTGCGCATTGGCGAGCCATTTGGCCCGATCAGCGCACCGGGCCGTGGCCGCGAACGCCGCCAACAACTGGATGCCATCGGCGACCAGATCATGCAGCGCATCGCCCCCCTGATCCCGCCTGAACGCCGCGGCGTCTACTCTGCTGACCCGGCCCTGCGCGCCGCGGCTGAAGCCGTCGCGGCCTATCCCTGGGCCGAGGAAGAGGAAGCATAAATTTAGACGAAAGACGAAGGACGAAAGACGAAGGTAATCTGTCCATCGTCCTTCGTCCACCGTCAAGGCACCCCCCCCCATGAACCTGATCGCCTGGTACGAGGCCTATTGGGCCGCCAAAGATGATAGCGTCGACCATGAACGCCTGGATCTGATGCTGCCACACATCCAGCCGGGCCAGCGCCTGTTCCAACTCGACGGCGGCCCCGGCATGCTGGCCGCGCGCATCGTCCAGGAGCGGGGCGCGACGGTGGTGATGACCGACCTCAGCGCCGGCGCAGTGGCCCGCGCCCGCACCCGGGGGCTGGACGCCAGCCAGCTCTACATCGCCGAGGCCAACATCCCCCACCCCGACGCCAGCTTCGACGTCGTCCTCTCCGACTCAGCCATCGAGCATCATTTCGATCCTGCCCGCTCCTTCGATGAACTGGCGCGCGTGCTGAAGCCGGGCGGCGCCTTCATCCTCTGTCTGCCCAACATCGCCCACTGGCGCTGCCGGCTGTGGCTGCTGCGTGGGCGCTTCCCCATCGTTCCTGCCACTCCTACCGATTTTACCCACCTGCGCTTCTTTACCCTGACCGAAATCCGCGCCTGGCTGCACGCGCGGGGCCTGGCGATCACCCATGTCGATGGCTCCGCCTCGTTGTGGGTGCGCCAGGGATTCTACCCCGCCTGGTTACGACATCCCTGGCTACGGCCCTGGTACACCCGTCTGGCTCGACGCTGGCCCACCCTGTTCGCCCGCGATCTGATCATCATTGCGCGCAAACAGGCAGCAAGTTAGGGCGTTACACTCCTTATCACCATCTTATGCCTCAATATCTACGTTTCATCCCCCTCGGCGGCCTGGGCGACATTGGCCGCAACATGGCCCTGTTCGAATACGGCCACAACATCCTCATCGTCGACGCCGGCGTCATGTTCCCCGAAAACGACATGCTCGGCATCGATCTCGTCATCCCCAACTTCGAGTACCTGCGCGACAAGAAAGACTGGGTGCGCGGCATCGTCATCAGCCACGGCCATGAAGATCACACCGGCGCCCTGCCCTTCCTGCTGCAAGAGATCGAGGCCCCCATCTACTCCACCCGCCTGGTCAATGCCCTCATCGACCACAAACTGAAGGAGAAGTTGGGCCGCCGCCACAAAGTGGCGCTGCACGACGTGACGCCGGGCGAGGATTTCCGGCTCGGCCCCTTCCACATCCACACCGTCCCCCTCACCCACTCCATCCCCGACAGCATGGCCCTGGCCATCGACACGCCGGTGGGCCGCGTCATCCACAGCGGCGATTTCAAGATCGATTACACCCCGCCCGGCGGCGGCGGCCCCAACCTCTCCCGCCTGGCCGCGCTGGCCGCGGAGGGCGTCCTTGCCCTCTTCGCCGATTCTACCGGGGCCGAACGCACCGGCTTCACCCCCTCAGAAAAGACGCTGGAGCCGGCCTTCGATCAGATCATGCGCGCCGCGCCCGGCCGCGTGATCATCGCCAGCTTCGCCTCGCAGCTCTATCGCCTGCAACTGATCATCGACATCGCCCACCGCTACGGGCGCAAAGTGGCCATTGCCGGGCGCTCGATGGAGCAAAACTTCGAGACCGCGCGGCGGCTGGGCTATCTGCACGTGCCCAAGGGCGCGTACGTGCGTCTGCCCACCGCCCTGAAAATGCCGCCGGAGCAGGTGACGCTGCTGATCACCGGCAGCCAGGGCCAGCCCGAAGCCGCGCTGGCGCGCATGGCCGCCAACCGCCACCGTGAGATCGCCCTCAGCCCGCAAGATACAGTCATCATCTCCGCCAGCCCCATCCCCGGCAACGAAGAGGTGGTGGGCCGCATGATCAACCAACTGGTGGATCGGGGCGTGGAGGTTATCTACCCGCCCATCGCCCATGTGCACGTCTCCGGCCATGCCAGCCAGGAGGAGATGAAGCTGCTACTCTCTCTGGTGCATCCCCGCTTCTTCGTGCCGGTGCACGGCGAACCGCGGCACCTGCACCTGCACGCCCGCCTGGCCGAGAGCATGGGCATCCCTCGCGAGCGCATCATCCGGCTGCGCGATGGGGATGTGCTGGAGTTGGGCCCGGAGCGAGCCGCGGTGGTCGAGCATGTCCCCGGCGATTATGTGTTCGTCGATGGCAGCGGTGTGGGGGATGTGGGCCCGCAGGTGCTGCGCGAACGGGATGTGCTGGCCCGCGATGGGTTTGTGGCCGCCATCATCCCCCTGCGCAAGGATACGCGTGAGCTGGCCTCGGCCCCACAGGTGATCACGCGTGGGGTGATCTACAAAGATCAGTCGGACGCCACCCTGACCGAGGCGGAAGCGGTGCTGCTGGACGCGGTGCAGCGCAGCAAGAAGAACAGAAATGCCCTAAAAAGCGCGGCTATCGACGCGCTTAGCCGCTATTTCTACAAAAACACTCGGCGGAATCCCCTGATCGAGCCGGTTATTGTTGAAATAGACACAAGCGGACAGTAGTCAGTGGTCAGTATTCAGTGGTCAGTAATCAGTATTCAGTATTCAGTGTTCAGTATTCAGTGTTCAGTAACCAGTCGCTTTCAGAGATGAAAAACCTTGATTACGTACTGACCACTGAATACTGAATACTGAATACTGAATGCTGATTACTGATTACTGAACACTGAATACTGAGACTACTCGTCCACCGCAAAGGCCACTTTGATCGTGGTTTTGTAGGAGGCGATCTGGCCGGCTTCGACACGGGCGGTCATGTTGGTGACCTCGATGCCGGTGATGCCGTGCAGGGTTTTGGAAGCGACTTTCAGCGCATTATTGGCTGCGTCTTCCCAGCTCTGGTCGGAGGAACCGACCAATTCGATAACTTTGGCGACGTGCGACATGGTTTTGCTCCATTGTGAGGGGGGGAGGAGGGTTTGTCCCCGCGATCATAGCGCAGCCTGCCGCGGGCTGCAAGTCATAGCCGCGGCGGCAGGGACGGCGGCTCAGTGCAGCCGCCAGAACAGGGCAATGGCGGCAAGGGAGAGGGTGGCCGCCAACAGATAGAGGGCCGGGAGCAGGGGGGCCGGGGTCAGCGTCAGGCCCAGAATGGGACCGATGGCGAGGCCGGCGTCGAAGGCCGTGGCATAGGCGCCGAGGAAGAGCTGCGGCCGCGGCGAGCGGGCGGCAATGCTGGTGGCCGCGGCGCTCAGCGCCACCGTCACGCCCGCGCCGGCCAGGAACACCAGCGCCAGAAAGAGCAGGGAGAGGAACCCCTGGGCGAAGACCGCGGCCGCCAGTCCCAGCCAGGCCAGCAGGGCCAGGGCCACGGCCAGTCGCGGCTGTCCCACCCGATCCGAGATCTCGCCCAGGGCGGGGCCCATGACCAGATCGGAGAGCCAGCGCACCGCCAGGATCATGCCGGCGGCGGCGCCAAAGCCGATGCCCAGGGCCTGTATCTGGCCGGGGGTGATGCGGGTGGTGAGGAAGAGGGCGGCGGTGGCGGCCAGGATGGTCATGGCGCCGATGTGGGCGAGTGTGGCCAAGAGCACCGGCCAGTGCTGGCGCCGGCCCAGCGTCAGCAGCCAATCGCGCAGGGGCAGGCGCTGCCGTTCCTGCGGTTGGCGAAGATGCTGCGGCCAGCGCACCAGCAGGGAGAGGGGAATGGCCAGCGCGGCCACGCCGGCCATGACCAGGAAAGCGGAGCGGTAGCCCCAGGCATCGCGCAGGTAGCCGCCCACCAGCAGGGCCAGGGCCGCGCCCACGCTGATAGCTGCGCTCTGCAGCCCCATCAACCGCCCGCGCAGCGCCTCTGGCCCTGCCCACACCGCGTGGAACCCGCCCAGGCGCAGCCCCGACCAGGCCACGCCCCAAACCACGCGCGCCAGCAAAAAGAGCAGGAATCCGGGCGCTAAGGCGTAGATGAGCACGGTCAGCAAGCCCAGCAGGGCCGCGGCCGTGAAAGGCCGGGCCGCGCCCCAGCGTTCGTAGGCCAGGCCCACGGGCGTATTCACCACCAGCCGCGTCACGCGGTTGGCGCTAAGCAGCACCCCCACCAGGGGCAGACTCAGGCCCAGCGCCGCCGCGTCCAAAGGCAGCACGCCGTAGAGCAGCGAATCGCCGACAATGCTCAGGCCCACCACCGCGCCGGCCAACAGGGTCAGGCGTTCGGGGCGGGGCGGCGAGGCGGGGGGCATGCCCCGTAGTGTGCATCAGACCGCGACGGCGCGCAAGTGCGTGTCGCCGCCGCGGCCCGCATTGCAGGGTGAGGTAGATTCCGATACAATGCCGGCCACATCTGGCCGCGTTTCCCCTGCCCGCTCCTTCAGGAGGCCGCCATGACTGCTCCCGATCCTGCTCTCGATCCTGCCGAGTTGCAAGCGCAGATTGCGGCGCTGCAAGCGCAATTGGCCGCGGCCCGCGGCTCGTCTGTGATCGCGCGGGAGGGCG
>JABWBG010000292.1 GCA_013360575.1 Caldilineales bacterium | reverse complement strand
GGTCGCCTGCTCGATGTGGGCTGTGGCAGCGGCGCGTACGGCGCCAGCCTCCTCCGCCTTGGCTGGCAGGTGGATGGCATCGAGCCGGACAGCGCCGCCGCCGAACGGGCACGCGCCGCGGGCGTGCAGGTATCTGCCGGCGATCTGTTCTCCTCCCCCCTGCCCGCTGCCGCCTACGACGCCATCACCCTCTGGCACGTGCTGGAACATCTGGATGACCCTGTCGCCGGCCTGCGCCGCCTGCGTCCTGCGCTCAAGCCGGGCGGCCTGCTCCTTTTGGAAACGCCCAATTTCGCCGGCCTGGGCGCGCGGCTCACCCGTTCCCACTGGTTTCACCTGGATCTGCCCCGCCACCGCGTGCATTTCACCCCCGCCGGCCTGGCGCAGGCCCTGACTCTGGCCGGATTTCACGTCCGGCAGCTGCGCCACATCCCCAACCCGCACGGCCTGGCCGGGGCCATCGCCTATCGTTGGGGCGAGCAGTGGCGCTGGCAGCCCGCCATCCAGGCGTTGGGCTGGAGCTTTGGCCTGCTCGGCGCCGCCCTGCACCACGGCGAAACGCTGCGGGCGGCAGCAGAGCCAGAGAGTGGCCGACAGATCGGGCCGCCAACCTAGCGGTTCACCATTGCCACGCCGCCGATGATCAGGATCAGCGCCAGAAGGTGCTGCCACTGCACCTGCTCGCGCAAGAAGAGCACGCCAAAGATGACGGCGAAGAGGGGGATGACATAGGTGACCATCGTCGTGGGGGTGGCGCCGATCGAGCGCAAAAGGATGAAGAAAAGCAGATAGGCCATGCCGGTGCCCAGCAATCCCAGCCACAGAGCGGCAAACCAGGCCATTCCCGTCAATTCCAACGTCCACGGCCGCTCCAGCGCGGTCAAAGGCAGGGTCCACAGCAGGGCAAAGCCAAGCTGCACAGTCGTCAGCACCGGCGCCGGCACCCGCTGCAACCGTTTGCGCGCAAACACCGAGCCGATGGCGTAGCCGGCCGAGGCCACGATCACCGCCAACTGACCCCACAGGGCAGCGGAACCGGCGCTGGCGACCAGCCCCGGCGCAAACAGCACCAGCACCCCCCCAAAGCCCAGCAGCACTCCCAGCACCCGCCGCCAGGTGAACGATTCATCAGCCAGGGCGAAATGGGAGAGGATCACCGCGAACAAAGGCACGGTGCTATTGAGGATGGCAGCCAGGCTGGAATCGATATGCTGCTCGCTCCAGGTGATCAGCGAAAAGGGCACCACATTGTTGATGAACCCCAAAAAGGCGATGCCGGCCAACACGCGGCCCTCCGTCGGCAGCCGATGCCCCCGCCGCAGCGCGATCCCGGCCATCAACAAGGCGCCGAAAAGCAGGCGCAACGACACCAACGCCATGGGCGAGAATCCCCCTTCCAGTCCCAGTTTGATGAACATAAAGGAAGAGCCCCAGATGGCGCTGAGCAGGAGGAAGAGAAGGGTGTCTTTCTTGGACATGGGGGCAGAGGGGTGTCAGGTGTCAGGTGTCAAGTGTCAGGTGCGGGGCGGCGAAGGGGGAAAGGGGGATGGTAAACGAGGAGGGGAGGTGTTGCCAAACCATGCGGGGGTAGCGTAGGGGCGAACCCGCCGGCCTCGCCCCCGCTCATTGCGGACGCACCCATGTGATACAATACGGCTGTCGCACTGCAACCGAACCGGAACATGGACGCATTGACCGAGATCGAACTCAAATACACGATCCCTGACGAGGCCGCGGCGCAGCGTTTGCTGGCCCAGACGGAGTGGGGGCCTTTTCGCCGCGGGCCTATCCAGCAACAACATCTCTACGACCGCTACTGCGATTCCGCGGATCACGCCCTCGCCGCGGCCGGCTATGCCCTGCGCGTCCGCCAGGCCGCGGGCATGGCCGCGGTGCAAGTGAAATCCCGCTCCCCCGCCGGCGGGGGCCACCAACACCAGCGCCAGGAATGGCGGGTGATCACCCCCACCCCGCTGCAACCGCTGCTGTGGCCCATCTCCCCCGCCCGCAACCTGATCCTGGCCATCCTGCCCGATCCGGCCCTCCTGCCCCTGTTCGCGGTGGCGCAGGTGCGGCATCGCGCCGGGCTGTGGCTGCACGATCAGGAGATCGCCGAGTGGACTGTGGATCGGGTGAGCTGGCTGGTGGCGGGGCGCAGTCTCACCGCCTGGGAGATGGAGATCGAGCTGGCGCCCGGCCAGTCGCCGGCCCTGCTCGACGCGGTGGATCGCTATCTGCTCGCCCAGGGTCAGGTGCAGCCACAGACAGACTCGAAATTCGAGCGTGGGCTGCGCCTGCTGCTCGCCGCGGAAGTGCAACCATGAGCGCACCCCGATCGGGCGGCGCGATGCCCCCGGAACAGGCATGCGGCCCCTTCGTGCAGCGCCTGGTCGCAGAGCAAGGACAGCGGCTGCACGCGCAAAAAGCAGGGGTGCTGGCAGGCAAGGATGCCGAAGCCGTGCACGATGCCCGCGTGGCCAGCCGCCGCATGCGCAGCGCCCTGTATTTCTTTGCACCCTGGCTGCCAAAGCAGCCCACCACTCGCGTGCGCAAACGTGTGCGCACCGCGGCCAGCATCCTCGGCGCAGTGCGCGATCTCGATGTCAGCCTGATCTTCGTGCGCACCTGGGCGCCGACGCTAGCGCCCGCGGCAGAGAAACCACTGGTGCAGCATCTGCGCGGGCAACGTCAGGCCGCCCGCGCCTCCCTGCTGGCCTTCTACGAGCAGGATGGCTACGCCCGCCTGCGCCAGGCTCTGGCCGAATTTGCCGCCGCCAACCTCAGCGCCACACCCCCCCTCGCCCAGGTGCTGCCGGGGCTGATCCGGCAGGCCGGGGCCGAGGTGGCGCTGTACTTCGACACCCTGCAGCCGGCGCCGCCGGTCGAACATCTGCACGCGCTGCGCATCAGCGTCAAATATTATCGCTATCTCTTGGAATTCACACGCAAACGCGCCAGCCTTGCCATCGATCCCTTGGTGCAGGGCCTGACCGCCATGCAAGACCTGTTGGGCGACTTGCACGATGCGGATGTGGGCTGCCACCTGGCCTACAGCCTGTTGCGCCAGCCCGATCTGGCATTCACAGCGGCGCAGCGGGCGGCGCTGTTGGCCTACGGCAGCGGCCTCGCCGCGCAGCGGGATCGCCTGGTCGCCGCTTTCCTGGCGGAGGAGGCCGCGGTCTCGCCCTGGGCGGCGTGGCGGCTGCTGCCAGAATCGGAGTTGCTTGCGCAGGCGCTGGCCCTGCTCACTTCTGATCCTTCTGTTTCTGCACGCGACGCTTGATCGTTTCCAGGGTGGTGGGTTGGGTGGTTGGTTTGTTGGTTGGTTGGTTGGTTGGTTCGGTTGGTTTGGTGGTTGGTTGGTTTGTTTGTTGGGTGGTTGGGTGGGTTGGTGGTTTGGTGGTTGGTTGGGGGGATTGGGTGCGGGGGGCGGGTTTGGGCGCTGCGGGGGCCGGGGGATCGGCTGTCGCCGGTTTGGCGCGGGCGCGGGGGGTGGGTTTGGTTGTTGCTGGGGGTGGGGGCGGGGGCGGGGGTGGGGGCGGGGGCGGGGGTGGGGGCGGTTCCGGCGCCTCGCCATTTTCCTCCTTCACCTTGGGGATGATCAGAGCCAACAGCTGCTCCACCTCGGCATCGGCCAGCGCCGCCAACTGCCGCCCGCGGCCCGCGCGGCTCGATTCCGGGAAATCCCCCTGCCGGATCACCCGCATCGGCCCCTTGTTCAGCACCACGAACATCTCCGGCTCCTCATCCACCACAGCCATGGCCGCCACCGCCCCATGATTCTTGGTCAGGCGTAGACCGGCCACGCCGCCGCCGTAGCGCTTCTGCACAGGGAACTGGGCGACAGGCACGCGCGCGCCAAAACCATGGGTGGTCAGGATCAGGGCCTCGCGGCCAGAGCGACACAGCCCGGCCCCGGCCAGTTGATCGCCCGCGCTCAACTTCATCGCCAAGACGCCGGCCGCGGCCAACCCCATCACCCGCGCATCCTCCTGCGGGAAGCGGATGGCCTGCCCCAGCCGGGTGATCAGCAATAGATCATCGACGCTATCGCAGAGCAGCACGCCCGCCAGAGCGTCCCCCTCTTCCACATTGATCACGATCGGCGAATTATGCGCCGCGGCCCACAATTCGGCCACAGCGATACGTTTGCAGCGGCCCTCGCGGGTGTAGAGGAAGAGATTGGGGCCGGCCCCCTCCCCCTCCGGCTGCGGCAGGGCCAGCATGGCCACCACCTCCTCCTCCCCGCGCAGGCCGGTGATCTCGCCCACCTGCGCGCCCTCTTCGCCGGGGATCTGGTGGACGCGCACCTGCACCGCCTGCCCCGCGGCAGTGAAGAGGAAGACCGATTCGCGGGCCGGGGCCGCGGCCATGGCGATCGGCGCATCCGCGGTGCGGCG
>JABWBG010000025.1 GCA_013360575.1 Caldilineales bacterium | reverse complement strand
CGCATCCAGAAACGAGTGCTTCGGGCTGCGGCCGCATAACAACTCGCTGGGGTAGGGGAACTCTATCCTCCTCCGCTATTCAGCAACGACTCTATTGTAAGGAGAATCATGGGCAAAGCACTGGTCGTTGCCGGGCCCCGGCAACTGGCATATCTGGATTACGAGGATCCGCCGCTCAAGCCGGATGAGGTGCGGATTCAGACGCTCTTCTCCGGCATCAGCGCGGGCACGGAAATGACCCAGTACCGCGGCACCAGCCCCTACATGAACAAACGCTGGGATGAAACGACGCGGTTGTTCGTCGAGAGCGACGCACCGAGCTGGCCCTACCCGGTGCCCAACATCGGCTACGAAGAGGTCGGCAAGGTGGTCGAAGCAGGTTCGGCCGTGCGCGACATCCCGCTCGGCACGCGCATCTTTGGCCCCTGGTGGCATCGGACGCACTATGTCGCAAGCACCGATTGGGCCATCCAGCGCATCCTGCCGCCAACCGCCGATCCGCTGATCGGCATTTTCTCGCACATCGGCGCGGTGGGGTTGAACGGCGTCCACGATGGCCGCGTTCGCATCGGCGAGACCGTCGCCGTGTTTGGCCTGGGCACGCCGGGCCAGATCGTGGCCCAGGCGGCGCGCGCATCCGGGGCGCGCGTCATCGCGGTGGACAGGCTGGATGCGCGGCTGGAAATGGCGCAGCGCCTGGGCGCACACGTCACGCTGAATCCGGCGCGGGCCAAGGTGGCCGAAGAGATCCGCCGGCTCACCGACAACAGGGGCGCCGACGTGGTGTTCGAGGTGACCGGCTCAACCGTCGCCCTAAACGAAGCGATCCGTGCGGCCGCCTATTCAGGCCGCGTGGTGGCGCTGGGCGCTTTCCAAGCGGAAGCGCGCGGACTCTACCTCAGCGAGGAGTTTCATCACAACAGGATCAACGTCGTTTGCTCGCAGATTTCCGGCGTGGATCCCGAGCTGAAATACCGGTGGGACAAGCTGCGCCTGCAACAGGCAGCCGTCCGCCTGCAGGTGGACGGCCTGCTGAACCTGACGCCGCTCATCACGCATCGCGCGCCCTTCGCACGTGCGACCGAGCTGTTCGAGCTGATCGATCGCTCGCCGGACGCCGTCGTGCAGGCAGTGATCGAATTTGGAGATTAGGACATGGCGCCAACCCTGCGCACAGGCATCCTCGGATGCGGCGGAATCGCGCAGCGGCACGCGCTGGCCGCAGCCCAACTCAGAGACGAGATCGAGCTTGTCGCGTTTTGCGATACGGACGCAGACCGCGCCCGCGCGTTTGCCGACCAGCACGGCGCCGCGGATGCCGCCGTGTTCACCGACCATCACGCGCTGTTCGACCGCGGCGCTCTCGACCTGGCGCTGATCTGCCTGCCGCCTTTTGCGCACGCCGACGAGGTGGCTTGCGCCGCCGCCCGCGGCATCCACCTGCTGGTGGAGAAGCCGATCGCCCTCTCCTCGCACGCCGGTTGGCAGATGGTGCAAGCGGCCGAAGAGGCGGGCATCAAGACGCAGGTCGGGTTCATGTACCGCTTTGGGGCGGCGGTACAGGCGTTCAAGCAGGGCTACGCGGCGGGGGCCTACGGCCAGGCCGGCCTCTTCAGCGCACGCTTCTTTTGCAATGCGCTCCACGCGGATTGGTGGCGCGTACGCGCCAGGTCGGGCGGGCAGCTCGTCGAACAGGCCATTCACCTGTTCGATGCGATGCGCTACCTGTTGGGTGAACCCGCCAGCGTGTTCAGCCGCCAGACCAACTTCTTCCATCGGGAAGTCGCCGGCTACACCGCCGAAGATGTGAGCGCCACTATCTTCACCTTCCCGCACGGCGGCCTGGGCCTGATCTATGCCACCAACGGCGCGCTGCCGGGCAAGTGGATCAAGGAGTGGCGCATCGTCACGCGCGGGCTGCTGGCCGAATTCAGTGACTGGAATCACGCGACCTTCACGCCGACGACCGCGCCCGGCCTGGCGCCGGAGACGATCACGTCAGAGCAGGATGTGTTCGTCCTACAGCTCCGCGATTTGGTGCAGGCGATTCGCACCGCCGGCGAGACACGCACACCCCTGCGCGAAGGCGCGAAGTCGCTGGACCTGGTGCTGGCCGCCGCGGCCTCAGCGGAGACGGGGAGGGAGATGATCCTTGATTGAACCGACGCTGGCCGCAGACAACGCGCTGTCAATCGCAGCAGATTTCGTCATGCTGCGCGGGGCGCATCCCGTATTGAATGGCGCGCCGCTGGCCGGCGCGCGGCCTGAGATCGTCGCCCGCGACGCGACGCGTATCGAATGGCGCTATCGCGCGCCTGCGCTTGGCGGCGGAGAGTTCGGCCTGGAGCTGACGCGTGCAAGCCGCGCGCGCCTCTGGCTGCGCTACTGGGTCGTGGGCCTGACCGAGGCGCCAGACGACTTCGGCATCCGCTTCAACGCCGTCGAGAGGATTTCGGCGTTCCTGCGCCAGGGCTACCATAGCTGGGATGGCAGCGCCTACGTCGAACCCACGCCGGATCGGACCGGCCCAGACACCAGCTATGCCATGACGCAGCTCCTGCCGCGCGCGGGGGCCGGCAGCGTGGTCATCGGTTTCGAGCGCCACGACCGCTTCCAGCAGACGTTTACCTTCGGCGCCGGGCAGGCCCCCGCGCTCATCATTCAAACGTTGTGGGACCGCAAGGCGACCGAGCCGGGCGGGGGCGCGCGCCTGGAATCCGAACGCCTGGTGATCTTCGAACATCCCGGCGTCGAAGAAGCGTTGCGCGCCTGGGCGCGCCTCGTCGCCGATGCCGCACCGCTGGCGCCGCGTTGCTCGGTGGAGACAGGGCGCGGCCGCAATGGGATCATCGGCTGGTGTTCGTGGTACAATCTCTACGCGGCCATCAGCGAAGACCTGATCCTCGAACACCTGCGCGGCGTCGAAAAGATCGCGCGACAGGCGCAGTTGCCGATGCGCGTCTTTCAGATTGACGATGGATTCACGCCCGAAATGGGGGATTGGCTCGACGTCAAACCGCAATTTCCGCGCGGCATGAAGCCGCTGCTGGCTGAGATGCGCGCGGCGGGCTTTGCACCGGGCTTGTGGATCGCGCCGTTCATGGTCGGCAACCGCAGCCGGCTGTATCGTGAGCATTCTGACTGGGTCGTGCAGGCTGTGGCCGGGGGGCCGCTGGTGCACTGGCGGCTGTACGCCGAGTTTCGCTGGCACAAGCGCAGCGAGGAGTACTACATCCTGGACACCACCCATCCCGATGCCTTTGCCTATCTGCGCCGCGTCTTCCGCACGTGGCGCCACGAATGGGGCTGCGAGTATTTCAAGACCGATTTCATGTTCTGGGGCGCCGAGTATGGGCCGGAGCGCGGCCGCTGGCGCCAGCCCGGCATGACGCGCATCGAGATCTGGCGTCGCGCCGCCGAAATGATCCGCACGGAGATCGGCGACGCGACCTGGCTGGGCTGTGGGTGCCCCCTGTGGGCGTCGGTCGGGCTGGTGGACGCCGCACGCATCGGCCGCGATCTGGGCGTGGAGTGGCGCGAGGATGTGGCGGCGCGGGCGCTGTTCCGCGACGTGGCGGCGCGCAACTTCGCCAATGGGATCTTGTGGCAGGCCGATCCCGACTGCATCCTGCTGCGCCAGCGCTACCATCACCTCAGCGATGCGGAGCTTACCTCGCTTGCGCTGTTCGCGGGGATGATCGGCGGCGTGATGATGACCAGCGACGCCCTCGATGAGCTTCCACCCGACCGCCTGCGTCTGTGGCGCCTGCTGTTGGCGGCTGGCGTCTGTCGCTTTCCGTTCCTGGGCGGGGCCGATCCGGTGGTGGTTCAGGTGCGCAAGGGTGAGCCGGTGAGCGCAGTGCATATTCTCAACGCCAGCGACAGCCCGGTCGAGCGCGCCTACGCCTTGTCCGCGCTTGGCCTCGAAGGCCCCTGTTACCTGTACGACTGGGGCAAGGGGGCCGGCGGCCCCTCTCGCAAGGCAGAGATCTCGGTGGCCCTGGCGCCGCACGAGAGCGCGCTCCTGTTCGCCAGCCCACGGCCGTTCGAGGCCGCGCCGGCGCGCCTGCCATGAGGTGCACCTGGTGGCGCCTGCCCGGCACGTCTGCCGGCCTATGTTCTGCGGGGATTTACCATGAAGACCGACCCTGACTCACGCATCATCCAATTGTTGTCTTTCCTGTATGGCGAGGCCGCCGCAGTCGACGTCTGGCCCGCCCTGGCCGCGCGCCTGGATGCTTTCCGCCGCACCCCCTACGGCGCCGCGGCCCCGGCCATTTCCCACGGCCTGACCCAGAGCGATGCCATCCTCATCACCTACGGCGACCAGATCAGCGAGCCGCGCCGCCCCCCTTTACAGACCCTGACCGATTTCCTCGACGCCGAGCTGGCCGGCGCAATCAGCGGCGTGCATCTCCTGCCCTGTTTCCCCTACTCCTCCGACGACGGCTTTTCGGTGATTGACTACATGCAGATTGACCCGGCGCTGGGCGACTGGGCCGACGTGGCGCGGCTGGGCCGGCGCTACCGCCTGATGTTCGACTTCGTGGCCAACCACATCTCGCAGCACAGCGCCTGGTTCCAGGCCTATCGCCGCGGCGAAGCCCCCTACGACGGCTTCTTCATCGAGGCCGACCCTGCCGCCGACCTGACGCAGGTGGTGCGGCCGCGTGCCCTGCCCCTGCTCACCCCGGTGGAGACCAGTCGCGGGCTGCGTCACGTCTGGACCACCTTCAGCGCCGACCAGATTGATCTGAACTACGCCGACCCGGCGGTGCTGCTGGCCATGACCGAGGTGTTGCTGCACTATGTGGCCCACGGCGCCGAGATCATCCGCCTGGATGCCATCGCCTATCTGTGGAAGGAGATCGGCACGCCATGCATCCACCTGCCGCAGACGCACGCCGTGGTCAAGCTGTGGCGGGCCGTGCTGGATGCGGTGGCGCCGCACGTGCTGCTGATCACCGAGACCAACGTGCCCCATGCCGACAACATCGGCTACTTCGGCCGGCCGCTGGCCGCCGCCGGCAGCACCGACGAGGCGCAACTGGTCTACAACTTCTCGCTGGCCCCGCTCACCCTGCACGCCTTCTTGACCGGAGATGCCAGCAAGCTGTCGGCCTGGGCAGCAACGCTGCAAGCGCCGGCCGGGGGCAGCTTTTTCAACTTCATCGCCTCCCACGATGGCATTGGCGTCTTGCCCGCACGCGGCATCCTGAGCGATGCCGAACTGGAGGCGCTGGTCGAGCGCGCCCTGGCGCATGGCGGCCAGGTCAGCCTGCGCAGCCTGCCCGACGGCTCGCGCACACCCTACGAACTGAACATCACCCTCTACGACTTTCTCAACGACCCTGCCCAACCCGACCCCGCAATTGACGTGGCTCGCTTCCTGGCCTCGCAGGCGATCCTGCTGGCGCTGGCGGGTGTGCCCGGCATCTACGTGCACAGCCTGATTGGTTCACGCAACTGCCAGGCCTGCTTTGCCGAGACGGGCCGGGCGCGCTCGCTCAACCGGCGCAAGTTCGACCGTGCGGCGCTGGATACGATCCTGGCCGATCCTGCCAGGCATGAGGGCGCAGTCTTCGACGGCTATCGCCGGCTGCTGCGCCTGCGGCGCAGCGAGCCTGCGTTCGATCCCGCAGGCGGTCAGCGGGTGCTCGACCTGGGACCGGCGGTCTTTGCGCTGCTGCGCACGCCGCCCGGCGCCGGCCGGCCGCTGCTGTGCCTGGTGAACGTATCGCCAGAGCGCCAGACCGTGCATCTCGCCGCGGACTCGGACGCCATCCGCGGTGACGAGTCTTATTACGACTTGTTCCAGCGCGCCAGGCTCAAGCCCAAACAAGGCACACTGGCGGTTGAGCTGGCGGGATATCAGGTCTGTTGGCTGGCAGCATCACCTGCTGCGGCAACAAAATAGAGAGCTTCCACTTCTATGCCTCCCATCAAACTCCTTGTCATCGGCGCGGGCAACCGAGGCAGAGTATGCGCGCAGCCACCCGGAACTGGCCGAGGTCATCGGCGTGCATCCTGGTCAGCGGCCCGGCAGAAATGCAGGAGTTGGCGGAATTGTTAGGGGTGCGATTCGACAAGTAATCCGGTGGAATTGAAGCGAAAAGGTGAGGGGCGTTGGGCATACTACGGCAACCGCTTGGCATGCGCCAAGCGCCGGTACAGTTTGCTGCACCGCATATTCTGAGTTATGATTCAAGTCAGTCGTGTTCCTGATACGACGCGAGGCATTATGGATACTGGACCCAAATATCGCTTTGACCCAGTGGATCACAACTTCATGCGGATTCGCGGTCGGCTCACCCCGGGCGAGCGGTTGCTGGCCATGTTGGCGGCGCGGGAGTGGGTGGTCAGTGCGCACCGCGTCCGCCTGTGCCGGCGATACCCCGATCTGTCACCCCAGGAGATCAACCTGAAGGTGTTGGAGGAGATAGAGCGTGCCGAACGCAGACAGACCCGACCTCACCCTGTTTCTTGACATCGTGCATACGCTGGAAAGGATCGGCGCGCCCTACATGATCATCGGTGGTTTCGCGGCCACCATGTACGGCATCACACGCACGACTTTTGATATTGATATCGTCGTTGATCTCAAGGAGACGCATATCCAGGCGTTGGCTGCCGCCTATCCACCGCCCCGCTACTACGCCGATCCTGAGCAGATGCGCAGTTCGATCCAGATGGGCATTTCGTTCAATATCATTGACGGCAAACGCGGCGAGAAAGCGGACCTGAGCCCACTGACCAGAGATTCGCGCTATCGTCAGGCGTTCGGAAGGCGCATCCGTTACGATATCAAATGGCCCGGCGAGGCGTCGTTCATAGCATGGTGCGCCCGGCCGGATGATGTGATCTACGGCAAGTTCCTCGCCTGGGATGAAGGCCGCTCACGCAAGCACGAAGCCGACATCTATGACATGCTCGTATTCCAGTACCTCGAAGCCGACCCAACGCTGGCAGACACTTTCGATGAGGCATACCTGGATACCCAGGCCCAGGCGCTGGGGCCAGATGTGGAAGAGCTCTGGCAATCCATCAAACAGGCGGCGCAGGATGAAGCGCGCCAGTAAGAAGTCGGTAGCCTCGGGATCGGCGGTGACCGGCATCTGCCCGCGCACGACGCGATGGGCGTTGTCCACGATGTAGCTCCCGTCCGCCTGGCGGAAGATGGTGTCGAGGCGGATGACGGCGCAGGCGTCAGGGGTCAGGCGACAGGCATCAGGCGAACTCCTGACCCCTGACTTTGGTTCGCGCAACTGCCAGGCCTGCTTTGCCGAGACGGGCCGGGCGCGCTCGCTCAACCGGCGCAAGTTCGACCGTGCGGCGCTGCTGTGCAGCGTCAATGTGTCGGCGCAGGCAGCAGTGTTGGCTGCATCCGGCCTGCCTCCCGCCCCCGCCTGGCGCGATCTGCTCAGCGGCGAGCAGGTCGCCGCGGCCAATGGGCATCTGGCCGTGGCCATGGCCCCCTATCAAGCGCGCTGGTTGCAGCCGGTCGCCGCATCCTAACCATCCGCCGCCCCCCTTCCCCCCGGCAATTTTGACAGCCCCCCGCCCCAGCGGTATAATCTCTCTCGTCCTGGCCGATCAGTATTAGATATTGGGTATTAGATATTGGATATTCACGGATCAACGAATATCTACCAATACCCAATATCAAATATCCAATACCCAATACCCAATACCCAACACATGGCCCATTCGTCTAGTGGCCCAGGACGCAGCCCTCTCAAGGCTGAAACACGGGTTCGAACCCCGTATGGGTCATCCAACGCCCCAACCACATCTGGTTGGGGCGTTTTTTATGACAGGAATTAATGTAACAATTCACCTTATTTTGTCATTGCGAGGGGCGATAGCCCCGAAGCAATCCCCAACGTTGCTTGAATCCCCCAAAAAATGACGAACCACCTTGGGGATTGCTTCGCTGTACTCGCAATGACACATCAGGTGAACTGTTACGAATTAATTATCAATCATTAATAATTAATGATTGATAATTAGAAAGTGGTGCGTAAAGGCTATTTGTCGTCTTTTCCCACGCTCAGGAAGGTGCTGACGAAGGAGATGATGATCGCCCCCACCAGCGCTTGCCAGAACCCGCCCACCTCGAAGGTGATGCCCAAAGGCTCGGCCAGGGCGCTTGTCAACAGCAACATCAGGGCGTTGACCACCAGGGTGAAGATGCCCAGGGTCAGCAGCATCAGCGGGCAGGTCAGCAGCTTCAGCGCCGGCTTGATCAGGGCGTTCAGCACCCCAAACAGCAGGGCAACCCACAACAGATTCGCCAGATCGTTGCCGTAATTGATGCCCCGCTCGGCGCCGAATAGGGCATTGACGATGAACGCTGCCGCGGCCAGGGCCACAGCATTGACGATGAGACGCAACAGCAAACGAGTCATGAGATTTCTCCTGAATGCAGAGGAAAGGAAGGCGATGTCATTGTACGCCAAATCACGGCGACAAGGCAATCACTCCACAAAGATCTCGACCCGCTCGCCATCCACCAGATCATCCGCCTCCAGGATCTTGCCCGTTTGCCCGGCCTGCACCGCCGCCGCCAGATCCTGCCAGTTCACCCCCTCCACATCTCCCACGAAGCGGGCGCCCATCTTCAGCCCCACATTCACCAGGCCGATGGGGATGTTGATGTTGACTTTGTCCCGCCCGCTGTTCAGATCGGTGACGCGCACGCGGAACCAACGCGCCGCGCTCTGGCCGGGGGGCGGGGCTGCCGCGGCGCTGACCGCAGCCAGCGCCTCCAACAGGCGCACGCCCTCCTCCGCCGTGATGGCGCCATCGGCGATCATGCGCAACACGCGCTGGCGTTCTTCAGAGGTCGTCATCGCAAGACTCCGGGGGAGTAAAGATCACGGGGGGCGGGTACCAAAACGCGTTTGCGCATGGTGATCAGCGTGAAGGCAGAACGAAAGCCCAGGGCTTCGGCCGCGGCGATGGCCTCGGGCTGATAGTCGCAGAGCAGGGCGCTGACCTTTTTCCGGGGGTAGGCGCGCAGCAGATCCAGGCCATGCGCCAGCAACACCGCCTCCACCTGGCCCTGCATGCTGGGGTGTACGAGGATGTCCAGGCCGTGCTCGCCCCGCGGGCGCACATCCACATCGAGCAGGGCCAGCAAGCGCCCCTCCTGCCACAGGCCCAGGCGCTGGCGATAGCCCTGCTGGCTGAGCGCGCCCCACCGGCGACTCCACGGCCCATCGCCGCCATGGTTGAAGCTGCTGCGTCGCTGCGGGTGCCACCAGCGCGCGGTTTCGGGCAGGGTCTGGCGCAACAAGCGCTGCGCGTCCGGCCAATCGCCCCCGCGCCAGGGGCGCAACAGGCAACCCGCGGGCCAGGAGGGCGCCGGGATGGGCGGCTGCGGGATCTGAAAAAGATGCAATTCCGTTTCGGCCAGCACTTTCTCGAACCCCATGCGCTCGTACAGGCCGTGGGCGATGTGATTGTTGGCCCGCACTTGCAACATCGCCCAGCGGCCTCCGCTCTGGCGGATGCGCTCCAGCCCGGCGTTCATCAGGGCGCGGGCGATGCCGCGGCCCCGTTGTTGCTGCTCCACCGCCACATTGGCGATCATCCACCGTTCGCTCAGGGCGTCGACCTGCTGCAGGGTGAGATTGCCAAGGATCGCCCCATTCTCTTCCCAGACGAAGCCGCGGAAGAAGCCTCCCAACTCGCCGCCGGCCGGGATCAGCAGGTAGAGCAGGGGGCCAAGCCGGGCCAGGAAGCGCAGATCGCGCAGCGCCGCCCGGCCGTTCGCGCCCAATTCGTGGGCGAAGGCCGCGTCGATCAAGTCGGCGATGGCGCGCATGTCGGTGCGCAGGTTGATGCTGCGCACACCTGCGGCGACGCCGGCCCGTTCGGGGGCAGTGGTGAGCACCATCAGACAGGGTAGAGGGTCAGGCGGCGGTGTATTGCCCGTCCACCACATCTTCCTCGCCGGCGTCTGGCGCGGGGGGTGGGGACGAGGCGGTAGCGGTATAGAGATAGGCGCCGATCTGACGGGCGCTCTCGTGTAGGGCGTTGGTGGCCGCGGTGATCGCGTCCGCGTCCTCCTCTGCGGCGGCGGCGCGGGCGGCCTCGATCGCCGCAGTGACGTCCTGACGCAGCGCGGCCGGCAGGTTTTCGCCCGCCTCGGCCAGCGCGCTTTCGGTTTGATAGATGATGGCGTCGGCGCGGTTGCGGGCTTCGATCAGGGCGCGCCGCGCTTCATCTTCCTGGCGATGCGCCTCCGCCGCGGCCATCATCGCCGCGATCTCCTGATCCGAGAGGCCGGAACTGGCGGTGATCCGGATCGATTGCTCGCGCCCCGAAGCTTTGTCCTGCGCGGTCACGTGCAGGATGCCGTTGGCGTCGATGTCGAAGGTCACTTCGATCTGCGGCACCCCGCGGGGGGCGGGGGGGATGCCGTTGAGGATGAAATGGCCCAGCGATTTGTTATCCTTGCTCAGCGGGCGCTCGCCCTGCGTGACCACGATCTCCACCTGCGTCTGGTTGTGGGCGGCGGTGCTGAACATCTGCGCCTTGCGGGTGGGGATGGTGGTGTTGCGCTCGATCATCGGCGTGGCCACGCCGCCCAGAGTCTCGATGGCCAGGGTGAGGGGTGTGACATCGAGCAGGAGGATATCTTTGACTTCGCCGGCCAGCACCCCGGCCTGGATGGCAGCGCCGACGGCCACGACCTCATCCGGGTTGACCCCTTTGTGTGGTTCTTTGCCGAAGAATTGGCGCACCGCCTCCTGTACCGCGGGCATGCGCGTCATCCCGCCGACGAGGATGACATCATCGACCTGCGCCGGGGTGAGGCCGGCATCTTGCAGCGCCAGCCGGCAGGGGCCGATGCTGCGCTCGATCAGATCCTTGGTCAGTTGCTCCATGCGCGCGCGGCTGAGGGTAACGACCAGATGCTTGGGGCCAGAGGAGTCGGCGGTGAGGTAGGGCAGGTTGATCTCGGTCTGCAAGACGGTGGAAAGCTCGATCTTGGCCTTTTCCGCCGCCTCGCGCAGGCGCTGCAGGGCCATGCGATCCTGGCGCAGATCGACGCGATGCTCGGCCTGGAACACATCGGCCAGCCAGTTCACCAGGCGCAAGTCGAAATCATCGCCGCCGAGGTAGGTATCGCCATTGGTGCTGAGCACTTCGAACACCCCATCCCCCACATCGAGGATGGAGATATCGAAGGTGCCGCCGCCCAGATCGTAGACGGCGATCTTGCCTTCGCCCTTTTTGTCCAGGCCATAGGCCAGGGCCGAGGCGGTAGGCTCGTTGATGATGCGCTGCACCTCCAGCCCGGCGATCTTGCCGGCGTCCTTGGTCGCCTGGCGTTGGGCGTCGTTGAAGTACGCGGGCACCGTGATCACCGCCTGTGTGATCGATTCGCCCAGAAAGGCCTCGGCATCCTGGCGCAATTTTTGCAGGATCATGGCTGAGATCTCGGCGGGGGCATAGTCGCGGCCGCCCATGACCACGCGCGCGTCGCCGTTGGGGGCCTCTGTCACCTGATAGGGCAGGTGCTGGCGGGCGCGCTGCACCGCGTCGCCGCTGAATTTGCGGCCCATGAAGCGCTTGACCGAGTAGATGGTGTTCTCGGCGTTGGTAATGGCCTGGCGGCGGGCGATCTGCCCGACCATGCGCTCGCTATTTTTGGGGTTGATCGCCACCACCGAGGGCACCAGGCGCCCACCTTCGGAGGAGGGAATGATGACAGGTTCGCCGCCATCGAGTACGGCAACGACCGAATTGGTCGTGCCCAGGTCGATTCCAATGATCTTTGGCATGTGTGGGTGTGTGTGAAAAGATGGGTATTGGATTGGGTATTAGATATTGGATATTGTGCGGTGTCTTCGCAAAGACGAAATATCCAATATCCAATATCTAATATCTAATACCCATTTATGATTGATTAATGCGCCACGCGCACGTAACTGGGGCGCAATACCTTATCGCCCAGCATGTAGCCCCGCTGCACTTCCTCCACAATGTGGCCGCTCTGCACCACATCGCTGGCCGCGGCGCTGATCGCTTCGTGGCGGGTGGGATCGAACTCTCCCTCTGCCACGATGGGGGTGACGCCCTCTCGTTCCAGCAGGCCCTGTAATTTGCGCTGGATCAGGGCAAATCCCTCCACCCAGGCGGCGGATTCTTGGCCCAGGCTGGCGGGGAGGTTGGCGAAAGCGCGCTCGAAATCATCGAGCACGGGCAAAAGGGCCAACAACAGGCTGCGATTGGCCGCGGCGATGCGCTCATCCGCCTCTCGCTCCTTGCGGCGGCGGAAATTTTGCAACTCGGCCTGGGCGCGCAGCGTCGCGTCTTGGGCCTCGTCTGCCATTTGCCGGGCCGCGGCCAATTCGGCCACCAGCGCGGTCACGGCCTCATCGACCGGCAGCGTCTGCACAGGGATGGCGGAGGGGAACGCCTCTTCATTCCCGTTGACGGGGGAGATGGAATCATTCATAGGGCTGTTCGTTGGGGGGTGAGATGGCAAGGGGTTCGTCGTCGCCGAACAGGCTGGCAACCAGTCCGCTCATGAGATTTGACATAAAACGGACAGTCGAAATGGTGCGACCGTAGGGCATGCGGATTGGCCCCACCACGCCGAGGATGCCGGCCCCGCGGTGCGGCTGGCCATAGCGAGAGAGCACCAGGCTGACATCGGGCAGGTGGTCATAGGGAGGCTCGCCGCCGATGATCACCTGCACGCCAGAGATCTGTCGCGCCGTCTGGATGATCGGTTCGATCGGCGAAGGCTCGTCGAAGATCTTGAGAAAGCGCTGCGCCTCGCCCTGGCCGGCGAATTCCGGGGCTTGCAACACATTGGAGATGCCGTCGCGGTAGATGCGCTCGCTGCGTTCATCCTCATGAAAAAGGATGTCGATGATCAGATCGACCAATTGCCGGGCGAGGGGGTCGGAGTCGCGCTCCAGCAGGTGGATGCGGGGCCACTCCAACCCGGCCAGCCGCGTGTTCAGGTCGGAACTGAGATTGTAGAGTTCGGTCTGCGTCCAGGCGTCTTCCAGGGCGATCAACTGCTGGCGCACCGCGCCCCCGGCCAGCACCACCACCATCAGCACTGTGCGCGGCTGCAGGCTGATCAGCTCCACATGCTTCACCTGGGCATTGGCCGGGCGGGGCATGGTGGTGATGGCGGCGCTCTGCACGGTGCGCGCCAGCACGCTGGCCGATAGCCGCACCCACTGATCCAGTTCCTGCTGGATCTGGAAAAACTGGTGGCGGATGGTGTCCTGCACCACCGGCGGCAGGCTGGCCTCGCGCAGCAGGTGCTGGACGAAGTAGCGATAGCCCTTGTGCGTGGGCACGCGGCCGGCAGAGGTGTGGGGGTGGGTGAGATAGCCCAATTCCTCCAACAGCTTCATCTCGTTGCGCACTGTGGCCGAGGAGAACCCCAGATCGTAGGTCTCCACCAGGTTTTGGGAGCCAACCGGTTCGGCGGCGCGGATGAACTCATGCACGATCAGGCCGAGCACGGTGCGCTGGCGGGGCGTAAGTTCCGGGGGAACAGGGAGGGACGTAGGAGGAGTCATGGTCGCGGCAACCGGATTAGCACTCGTATCTATAGAGTGCCAGAAGGAAGTGCGGTTATGATACCACAACCTCTGTGCAGGCCCAAGCAAAGGAGGGCGCACGCAGCGTTTTCAAACAGGGCACAGGCAGCGCCGCAGGGCCGCTGAATTTGACAAACCAGCCGCAGGCAGATAGACTTGAAGATGTCTTCCGGGGGCTGTAGCTCAGCTGGGAGAGCGCATCAATCGCACTGATGAGGTCAAGGGTTCGAATCCCTTCAGCTCCACCTGGCTCGGCTCCCTCCGGGCACACAATTTTACAAGACCGCAGCGAACAGGAGTAGTAGGCCAGTCCGAAAGCGAGTCGGGGAGAGTGCAAGCCCGGCCCAGCGGCCCTCGGACCCGCAGTAAGGCTGAACTCGCCTGGGAGCGGCGCCGGTGAACCTCGATAGACCAGTAACCGGCGACGGGTGCGCCCGTTATCGCGTTCGAGTGGTCGGAAATCCCTTTTTGGGGCAGTAGCTCAGTTGGGAGAGCACCACAATGGCATTGTGGGGGTCATGGGTTCGAGTCCCTTCTGCTCCACCTCAATGAGACCGGTCGCACAACGACCGGTCTTCAATTTCCGACAACCAGGGTGGTACCGCGGAGATCCCTTCGTCCCTGTTCGGATGAAGGGATTTTTGTTATTAGGTATTGGATATTAGATATTAGGTATTGGATATTAGATAGTGACCTTGCAATTACCGATACTCAATACCCAGTACCCAATACCCAATATCTGATACCCAATACCTAATACCTAATACCCAAATACCCAATATCTCCCCATCATGAGGTAAAAACTATGCCCATGCGAGCTGATTGGATGTGGATGAACGGTAGTTTGATCCCCTGGGATCAGGCCAATGTCCATGTCTTTACCCACGCCCTGCATTACGGTACCAGCGCTTTCGAAGGCATCCGCGCCTACAGCACCCCCCAAGGCCCGGCCATCTTCCGCGGGCCTGAGCACTATCGCCGCTTGCACGATTCCTGCAAGATCATGCGCATGCCCCTGGCCTACAGCGTGGATGACCTGATCGCCGCCACCAAAACGGCCATCCGCGCCAACCGCCAGGATTCTTGCTACATCCGCCCTCTGGTTTTCCGCGGCTACGAGACGCTGGGCGTCGATGGCCGCAAATGCCCGGTGGAGATCATCATCGGCACCGTGCCCTGGGGTGCCTATCTCGGCGCCGAAGCGCTGGAGCAGGGCGTAGATGTGGTGATCAGTTCCTGGCGGCGGATGTCGCCCGGCGCGTTCACGCCGCTGGGCAAGATCGGTGGCCAGTATGTCAACAGCCAGCACGTGGCCATGGAAGCGCACGATCTGGGCTACAACGAAGGCATCAGTCTCGACGCCCAGGGACATGTTTCCGAAGGTTCGGGCGAGAACCTGTTCATGATCCGCGACGGCGTCATCTACACTCCGCCGCTGTCCGCTTCTATTCTCGGCGGCATCACCCGCGACTGCGCCGTTGCCATCGCTGAAGACCTGGGCTACGAAGTCAAAGAAGCCTATCTCACCCGCGAGATGCTGTACATCGCCGACGAGCTGTTTTTCACCGGCACCGCTGCCGAAGTCACGCCCATCCGTTCAGTCGACCGCATCTCGGTCGGCTCCGGCAGCCGCGGCCCCATCACCAAAGCCATTCAAGATCAGTTCTTCGGCATCACCGCCGGCAAGCTGCCCGACAAGTTCGGCTGGCTCGATCACGTGTACGCCGCGGGCGAGTGGCCGCTTGAGCAGTAAACAGTAAACAGGCGCCAGTAATCAGTTTTCAACCGGAGAGCGGAAATGCCCGAACGGATGAAAGTCCGAGATGTGATCACTCTGATTGAGCGAGACGGCTGGCAATTGCATCGAACACGTGGCAGCCATCGTCAATATAAACACCCCGTCAAGAAGGGCACGGTCACTATCGCGGGCAAACCTGGCGATACGCTTCATCCCAAGACTTTGAAGAGCGTGTTACAACAGGCTCAATTGGAGGAAGATTAAACATGAAACGGTTTCTTGTGATTATTGAACAGGGAAAAGATAACTTTTCTGCTTATGCCCCCGATCTTCCGGGCTGTGTTGCCACAGGCGCCACTTATGACGATACGCTTGCCACAATGTACGAAGCCATCGAATTTCACCTTGAAGCCATGATTGAGGATGGCGAGGAAATCCCCTCCAGTCCATTTTCGATGACCGCTTATCTGGCAGTACCTGAACCGGCGCTACGGAAGGCGGCATAAAAATGGTTCGCCGCGTCGCTAACACCGATGTCACGCCTGTGGAAATGATTCCCGGCCTGTTCCGCCGCACGCTGGCAGAGGGCGCACGCGCCATGCTCTGCGAATTCACCGCCGCCGAGGGTGTATTCATCCCCCTGCACAGCCACCCGCACGAACAGGTCGGATATGTGATCGAAGGCCGGGTGGCGTTCGTCTGCGGCGACGAGACCTTCATCGCCGAGCCGGGCTACTCCTACGCTATCCCCGGCGGCGCCCCCCACTCCGCCCGCTTCCTGGCCCCGACCAAACTGGTCGAGATCTTCAGCCCGCCGCGGGAGGAGTATCGGTAGTTGGTAGATTGGTAAATTGGTACGCGATCTATCCAATATCCGGTATCAAATATCAAATATCCATCATGAACACTCACGACTCATTCGAAACGCAATCCAAGAATATCTTGACACAGCTCCGTCTGCATCGAGAGACCATTCTAGCCATTGTCGCCAGGCATGGAGCGACGAATGTACGCGTGTTCGGATCGATCGCGCGCGGCGAGGCTCAAGCTGATAGCGATATCGACCTGCTGGTCACACCGACAGGGAAAACTGGCCCATGGTTTCCTGCTGGTCTCATTCTCGATCTCGAGAGAACGCTCGGTTGTGGTGTGGATGTTGTCACCGATAAGGGCTTGAACCCTCTGCTTCGTGATCGGATTCTTTTGGAAGCGCAGCCGCTATGAAGGATGACAGAATATTCCTGCTTCATATTCTGGAATGCCTGCGCCGCGTGGAAGAGAACGCTGCGTTTGGCCGCGAGCAATTCATGCGCTCACACACGTTGCAGGATGCCGTCCTCCGCAATCTTCAGACCATGGCCGAGACTACGCAGCGCCTTTCCGATGAGACCAAAGCCTTGCAGCCGCAAGTTCCCTGGCCCGAAATTACCGCTTTCCGTAACGTTCTTGTTCACGATTACCTCGGTATAGACATCGAAATCGTTTGGGACATCACCCAAGACGAGGCGCCCGAACTAAAGTCCGCAATCGAGGCGATTTTGCATTCGTTGAGTTGACTGCATCCAATCCCACATCCCCACTCTCTTGAGTACCACCATGAACGACCGCTACGATCCCAGCATCATCGAATCGAAATGGCAGCAGCAATGGGAAGCCGACCGGCTTTATCAGCGCGATGACGCGTCGACCGCGCAAAAGTGGTACTTCCTGACCATGCTCCCCTATCCCAGCGGCGACCTGCACACCGGTCACTGGTATGCCATGTCGCCTTCCGATGCCGGCGCGCGCTACAAACGCATGAATGGCTACAACGTCTGGCTGCCCATCGGCTTCGACGCCTTCGGCCTGCCCGCGGAAAACGCCGCCATCAAGCATGGCGTGCACCCGCACAAATGGACGCTGGCCAACATCGAGCGTATGCGCGGGCAACTGCGGAAAATGGGGACGATGTTCGACTGGGAGCACGAGGCCATCTCCTGCCTGCCCGGCTATTACCAGTGGACGGAGTGGTTCTTCCGCAAATTCTACGACATGGGTCTGGCCTACCGCGAGGAAGCGCCGGTCGATTTCTGCCCGACCTGCAACACCACCCTGGCCCGCGAGCAGGTCTGGGGCGAGGATCGCCACTGCGAGCGCTGCGGCACACCGGTGGAGATCCGCAACCTGGCGCAGTGGAAATTCCGCATCACCGCTTACGCCGATGAACTGCTGGATAGGCTGGACGAGATCGACTGGCCGGAGCGGGTGAAGACGATGCAGCGCAACTGGATTGGCCGCAGCGAGGGCGTCGAGTTCGAGATGACCATCCTGGGCCAGGAAGACCTGAGCTTCCGCGTCTTCACCACCCGCCCCGACACCACCTTTGGCATGAGCTTCGCCGTGCTGGCCCCCGAACACGCCCTGGTCGAGCAGATCGCCACGGACGAGCAAGAGGAGGCTGTGCGGGCCTATGTGGACGCAGCCAAACGTAAGAGCGAACTGGATCGCCAGGCTGAGGCGGGCGAGAAAACCGGCATCTTCACCGGCGCCTATGCCATCAACCCCGTCAATGGCCAGCCCGTGCCGATCTGGATCGCGGATTACGTGTTGATGGGCTATGGCACCGGCGCGATCATGGGCGTGCCCGCGCACGACGAACGCGACTTCGCCTTCGCCCGCCAATACGGCATCCCCACGCCCATTGTAATCGTGCCGGATGAGGTGTACCGGGCAGGTGAGGCCGCGGCCTGGAATGAGCAGGCCGGCTGGGCCTTGCCCGCGGCCTACGCCTTGAAAGAGGGGGGCGTGATGGTCAATTCCGGGCCCTTCGACGGCGCGCCCTGGCCGCACAGCTTCGACGCCACCGCGACCTGGCTGACCGCACACGCCGCCGGCGAGCGCAAAACCAACTACCGCATCCGCGACTGGCTGATCAGCCGCCAGCGCATGTGGGGCTCACCCATCCCCATCATCTACTGCCCCACCTGCGGCACGGTGCCCGTGCCCTACGCCGACCTGCCGGTGCTGCTGCCGGAGGATGCCGCGTTCCGCCCCACCGGCGAAAGCCCGCTGAAATATCACGAGGCATTCCGCTACGTCAAATGCCCCACCTGCGGCGGCGACGCCGAGCGCGAAACCGATACGATGGACACCTTCCTCTGCTCCTCCTGGTATCAATACGCCTACGTCTCGCCCTATTGGAAAGCCGGCGAACCCCTGTCGCCCGATGACATGCCCTGGGATCCGGCCCTGGGGCAGATCTGGCTGCCGGTTGATCAGTACACCGGCGGCATCGAGCACGCCACCATGCACCTGCTCTACACCCGCTTCTTCACCAAAGCGATGCGCGACGCCGGGCTGGTCGATTTCGATGAGCCGATGCTGCGGTTGTTCAACCAGGGCATGATCTTGGGCGAAGATGGCGAAAAGATGTCCAAATCCCGCGGCAATGTCGTCAACCCGGACGAATACGTGGGCAAATATGGCGCCGACGTCGTGCGCGCCTTCCTGATGTTCATCGGCCCGTGGGAGATGGGCGGCCCCTGGAACCCCCGCGCCATCGAAGGCGTGCAGCGCTTCTTGCAGCGCGTGTGGGCGCTGATCGTGGAGGCATCCGAACCGCAGGGCGGCATCCCCACCGCCGGGCAGATTGCCGATCTGCGCCGCGCCACCCACCAGACCATCCTCAAAGTCACCGAGGATTACGAGAACTTCAAGTTCAACACCATGATCGCCGCCCTGATGGGCTTCAGCAACACGCTGATCGAGGCCAAAAAGACGGCGGTGGTCGGCACGGCAGCCTGGGACGAGGCCATTTCTGCCCTGTTGCGGATGATGGCCCCGGCCATGCCCCACATCAGCGAGGAACTGTGGGCGCGGATCGGCCAGCCCTACAGCATCCACACCCAGGCCTGGCCGGCCGGCGACCCCGCCCTGGCGAGGGAGGAGGTGGTCGAGATCGCCGTCCAGATCAACGGCAAGGTGCGCGACCGCCTCGAGATCGCCGCCGACGCCGATCAAGCGACGATCGAAGCCGCGGCCCTGGCCAGCGAGCGTGTGCAGCAGTGGATCGGCGGCAAATCGGTGCGCAAGGTCATCGTCGTGCCGGGGCGGATGGTGAACATCGTGACCGGTTGAGGAGCGCTTGGCCATATCGCCGATTTCGTGCGAGAATATGACCGGAGGTCATCGATGGCACTATCAACAGCCCCATTCGTTCTCAGTCATTATGTCGAACAGGCAATGGCTGAGGCGGTATTCGACAAACTCGAACAGGATTCTTTTGCCGGCCACATTCCTTCATGCCCTGGCGTGATCGCGTTTGCGCGCACGCTGCGCCTGTGCGAGCAAGAGTTGCGCTCGACCTTGGAAGATTGGATCCTGGTCGGCTTGAAAATGGGACACGAATTGCCGGTCATTGACGGCATCAACCTGAACCGGATGCCACAGTATGAGCCGATGGATACCCTGTAAACGGCGCGATTTTATTCAACGTCTGCGAAGGCTAGGTTTTGATGGCCCATTCATTGGCACACGACATCAGTTCATGGTTTTCGGCAATCATCGTCTTACCATCCCTTCTAACCCAGAATACTCTGTCCCACAGCTTCGCACGATGGTACGTCAGATCGAAGTCATTTTGGGACAAACGATTTCAGCGGATGCATGGGACGCTGTGAAATAATGGCGATAGCACAGACCGCCGGGCGACTGGCGCTTGATACATAACGCATGCCCCTTTCCTTCCAGCAGCGTCACGCCCTCAAACAGCGTTTCTATCCCACTGCCGATGATGTAACCGTCGGCGTGATGCGCGGGGCGTTGGAGCGGCATTTGCAGCCCGGCGCCCGCGTGCTGGATGCCGGCTCGAGCGGCGGCACCTGGGTGCTGAAACGCTACGCCGCCGAGATGGGGCTGGTGGTGGGCGTGGATGTGGCCCTGCCGCAGGGGCTGGATGATGCGCATTGGGCCGAGCCGGTGGTGGGCGATCTGGCGACGCTGCCCTTTGCCGGCGCCAGTTTCGATGCCATCCTCTGCTACAACGTGATCGAGCATCTGGTTGACCCCGCGGCGGCGTTCGCCGAATTCGCCCGGCTGCTGCGGCCCGGCGGGGCGTTGATCTTCAAGACGCCGGCCTTTTGCAGCCCGGTGATCTTGCTCTCGCGGGCGCTGCCCCTCTCCGCCCACCGCTTGTTCAAAGGGCCGTTGGGTGTCGAGGCCGCGGACGTGTTCCCCACCCATTACCGCTGCAACACACGGCCCAAGCTGCACCGGGCGCTCAGCGCCGCCGGCCTGCACCGAGAACTGCTCACCGCCGTTGATCAGACCTACGATTACCTCTATTTTTCCCAAGTTCCGTTTGTGCTGGGCCTGCTCTACAGCCGTTTGCTCGACCGGCCGGGATTGAGCCGGTTTCGTAATGCCATCATCGGCGTTTACATCAAGCCGTAGGCCGCGGCCAGCAGGGGCGCGATGCGCGGCCAGGCGAAGCGCTGGGCCAGATCACGGCCCGCCAGGGAGAGGGTGCGGGCCTGTTCCGGCTCGGCCAGCAGGCTGAGGCAGTGGCCGGCCAGAGCCTCGATATCGCCCACGGGCGCCAACAGGCCGTTCTGACCGTGGTCAATCAGGTCGGGGATTGCCCCGGCATCTGTGGAGACGATGGCCAGACCGCTGGCGGCAGCTTCGATCAGGGTCAGGGGCAGGTTGTCGATGGCCGAGGTGTTGAGAAAGAGATCGGCGGCGGCGTAGGCGGCCGGGATCTGCGCCGGTTGGAGATGCCCGGTGAAGGCGACTCCGCCCAGTTTCTGTTGCGCGGCCGCTTGTTTTAGCTCGGCCAGCAGGCTGCCGCCGCCGGCCATGGTCAGCGTGGCCGCAGGGTGCTGCGCCTGCACGCGGGCGAAGATGGCGAGGGCGTCGTGCGGGCGATAGCGCGGCTCCATCTGCCGCAACCACAAAAGCCGCGGCTGCGGCATCTCTCGCAGGCGGAAGGGGAAGGCGGCGATGGGCACGATGTTGGGCGCAAGGGCCGGGCGCAGGCCGTGCGCGGCAAACAGGCGGGCC
>JABWBG010000291.1 GCA_013360575.1 Caldilineales bacterium | reverse complement strand
ACAGCCACGCTCACGCCCACGGCCACCCTCACGGCCACGGCCACGCCCACGCCCACGGCCACGGCCACAGCCACGCCGCAGGGCTGGCGGCTGATCACGGCCGGCGCCGACACCTACATCTATCGCAATTTCCCCACCCTCAACTTCCGCAACGACAGCCAGCTCCTCCTCGCCGCGCCCGACGCTTCGCACGTGCTGTTGCGCTTCGATCTGGCTGACTTGCCGCCCGGCGCCGTGGTGCAGCAGGCGCTGCTGCGGATTCAGGTGATCTCGCCGCCGCCCGCGGCCCAGATCGAAGCCTACCAACTCCTGCGGCCCTGGGAGATCACCGCCGCCACCTGGCAGCGGGCCACCTGGCAAGAGATGTGGGACGCGCCCGGCGCGGCCTCGCCCCTCGATCGCAGCCCAAGCCCTGCCGGCGCGGCCTTCCTGCCCACGGCTGCGGGCGAGATGACCCTCGACATCACCCCGCTGGCTCAGGCCTGGGCCCACGGCGCGGCCAACCATGGCCTGCTGCTGCGCCTGCGGCACGAGAGCTTCCAGAACCTCAGCCTCGCCAGCCTGGATACCCTGGCGGTGGATCAGCGGCCCCGCCTGGAACTGTTCCTCGCGGACGGGGGATAGGCGGATCGCCCCTCCCCCGCGCCGCTTGGGGCCGGGTCGGCGGCTGGACTACAATACCCCTCCGGCCCACCCGGCGCTGTCTATGAACCACCCCCACCCCTCCACCCCGCGCCTGATCCTGCTGAACGCCGCCGTCGCCCTGACCGGCGTGCTGGCGCTGTTGGGCTATAGCTGGCTGCTCGTCTACCAGCCTGCCGCGGCTCGGCAGCTGACCGCGGTCATTGTGATCAACGCCAACATCGCCCTCATCCTCCTGCACCCCATCGCCGGGTTCCTGGCCTGGCTCCTCCTCGCCCCCTACGCCCCTTTCCTCCCCTTCGACATCAACATGCCCGCCGGGGTGCCCGATCTGGCTTTCGTGCGCACGGTGGGCGGATTTCTGGCCCTCTATCTGCTGGCGCGGGTGGCCCGCAGGCGGCAGCAACTCTTTGCCCTCTCGCCGGTGGAATTTGCCATCCCCTTCTTCGCCCTGGCCCTGCTGCTGGCCGCGCTGCGCTCGAATCTGGGCTGGGTTACAGCCACACAACTGGCTTTCGACAGCTATCTCACGCCCCTGCTGGCCTATTTCATCGCCCGCCAGTTGATCGACACCCCGCAGCGCCTGCGGCAGATGACCAACGCCCTGCTGCTGGCCGCCACGATCATGGCCGCCATGGCGATCAGCGAGCAGCTTTGGGGCGTGACGCTGTTCCGCAACACCGGCACGCAAGATTTCTATTCCGCTGCCGGGGTACGCAAGGTGGGCGCCCTGCTGGGCAATCCTGCCTACATCGCCCTGGCCATTGCCGTGGTCATGCCCCTGGCGCTGGCGCGGGCGCTGGAGACGAAGCGCCCCCGCCGGCGCGGGGTCTATCTGCTGCTGATCCTCTTGCTGGCGGCCGGGGTCTATCTCACCTACAACCGTTCCGGCTGGATGGCAGGCGCGCTGGCCCTGCTGCCCCTGCTGCTGCTGGCGCCGCGGCTGCGCCGTCCCACCCTCCTCACCCTGTTGCTGGCCGGCGGTCTGCTCATCGCGTCCTGGAACGCCATCGAGAGCACCCCCGTGGGCCAGCGTCTCACCGCCGAAAGCCCCATCGACTATCGCGTGGGCGCGCTGGAGACGGGCCTGACCATCCTGCGCAGCAACCCGATCCTGGGCGTGGGCTATGCCAGTTTTGGCCGCATCGCCGCGCGCATGGGCCTGCGCGGCACCGGCCATGTCTTCGTCCTGCCCACCCCGCACAACAGTTACCTGCATCTGGCTGTGTCCGGCGGGCTGGTGCTGCTGGCCAGCTACCTGCTGCTGGCCGCGGCCCTGGCCGTGACCCTGATCGGGCTGGCGCGGCGCTTCCGCGCTGGCGGCGAGGCCTCCCCCTTTTATCTGCTGGCGGGGTGGGCCTGCCTGCTGGCCTATTTCGCCGCCTCCGCCGGGTTCGATAACAACTTCGCCATCTACGCCAACATCCTGTTCTGGAGCATCATGGGCGGCATCCTCAGCGCCGCCCAGGGCCAGAGCGCACGTTCCCTCCCTTCCTCTATCTCCTCCCACGCCTGATGAGCCTCTACACCCCCTTCCTGCGCCGCGTGGCCATCCCCGCCGGCGCCCGTCTGGCCGGCTACGGCGAGGTCATGCCCTATCTGCGCGGCCTCGAAGCCAGCCAATGGTGGTCGCCCGCCCAGATTCAGGAACTGCAAAACCAAAAACTGCGCCGGCTGATCGCCCACGTCTATCAGCACGTGCCCTTTTATCGCCAGGTGATGCAGGAACGGGGCCTCACCCCGTCCGATTTCCGCAGCACGGACGATCTGGTCAAACTGCCGATCGTGGACAAATACGTGCTCACCAGCAACTACCCCGACGCCATCCGCGACCATTCGCTGCCCCGCAGCCGGCTGATCCACGCCGCGTCCAGCGGCTCCACCGCCGAGCGCCTGCACTATTGGACGACGAAAACGCAGAAGGCGAAGAAGTGGGCGGGCCTGTTCCGCTGGTGGGAGATGGTGGGCTGGGCGTTCGGCCAGCCCTATTTCACCTTCCAACTGGCCCCCAACCAGGGCTTCAAGGGCTGGAAGCTGTTCGGCGAGCTGGAATGGCGGCTGTTGCGCCATCAATGGCTCTCGGCCCAGGAGATGACGGATGCGATCCTGGCCCACTACGTGGCCCGCTTGCAGCAGGCGCGGCCCCGGCTGCTGCGCTCCTACGCGGCCACGGTCTATTATCTGGCCCTGCGCATGAACGAACAGGGGCTGCACGCGCCCATCCCTGCCATCCTCACCACCGGCGAGATGCTGACCCCCGACATGCGCGCCGCCATCGAGCAGGCCTTCGCGCCGGGCCGCGTGCACAACGAATATGGCGGCGATGGCATGCAGATCGCCTGCGAATGCGGGCAACACGCCGGCCTGCACATCAACGCCGAGACCCTATTCGTCGAAATCGTGCGCGAGGGCCGCCGCGTGGCCCCCAATGAACTGGGTGAAGTGGTGCTGACCAACCTCGAAGCCACCGCCACGCCCTTCATCCGCTACAACATCCAGGATGTGGCCGCGCTCGATCCCGCGGCCTGCGCCTGCGGGCGAGGCTTGCCCCGCCTCAGCCGGCTGGAAGGCCGCCTCACCGACCTCTTCGTCACCGCCGACGGCCACTGGCTGACCGTGCATCAGTTCACGGCCTTCTTCTCCAAGGTGCTCTCGGTCAAGGCGTTTCAGGTCATTCAGCGCCAGGTCGATGACATCCTCATCCGCCTGGTGGTGGATGAAAGCTTCTCCGCCGCCGACCACCAGCGCATCCTCGACACCTTTCGCGGTTACATGGGGCCGGAAAATCATTTCGAACTCGCTTTTGTGGCGGAAATCCCGCTCACGCCCACCGGCAAGCGCCGCTTTTTCATCTCCGAAGTGATCGCAGGCACCGGTAACACGCTATGAACGCACCTTTCGCCGGGGCCGGGATCGCCATGATTGGCTACGTGCTCGTCGCCGCCAGACGCGTGTCGTCGCGCGGCGTCGGCGCACGCGCGACGGCGATCGCGTGCACGATTCTCGGCATCGCAGGATTCTTCGCGGCCCAATCGGGCACCACATTCTCGGTGTGGCTCGACGAGCGCGGGGGATTGCCGCGCATCGTGCACGAAGCGACCCCGTGGATGCACGCGGGCGAGACTCTCGTGCTCCGACCGCGATTGGAGCAAGGCAATGCTTCGGGGTGGACTCCGCCGCCGCCGATTCGACTCTCCCCCGAACGACCCGGCAGGCTGCGGCTGCAGGCGGCTGCGAATCTGGGGCCCCTGCGCATCGAGCGTCGCTGGTCCATTCGTGCGCGCGAGGCCCTGTCCCATCCGTCGTTGCCGCTCCAGGTGGGCAACCGATGGCGATACCAATGGACGCGCACGAGCCACGGAGCGCTGGTCTGGGGGCTCGTGCGCACGCGGGGCCCTTCGAGCCAAGGCCGCTTCGAGCTCGCGATCACCGAGAGCCGCGTGCAGCGAGGAGCTCGCCAGTTCCGAATCTCTCGATTCGACGAGACGCGCGAGCCCGAGAGCTGGTGGCTCTATCCGCTCGAGGGACGGACATTCGTGCTGTCTGGCGAGGTTCCGGCGGCGGCGGATCGCGCCCTCGACATGCCATGGCCCGGATCGGACGAAGCGTTCTCCATTCCCATGATCCCGGGGGCGTGCCGTGGCGTCGCGCGCGGACCGCTGCCCGGACCGTGCGTGTGCGATCGACGTGGCGGGGTCGATGTCGGCAGCGTGGTCGTCGCGGTGTTCACGGCCGGGCTCGTGCTGCCGCAATCCGACGAACGCACGGTGC
>JABWBG010000290.1 GCA_013360575.1 Caldilineales bacterium | reverse complement strand
GGCCGCGACCCCCCCCGCGCAAGGCCCTGCCGCGGCCGGCCAGGCCAGACAGCGGGTGCTGGACGACCTGCCCACGTTCGTGGAGCAACTGCTGGCGCAGGCCGGCGCCAACGGCATCCACGTCGCGCACGTGACCAGCGCCCAGGATGCCAACCGGCGCATCATCCACATCCTGCGCGAAGCAGGCAGCACCGAGATCCTGCGCAATCACGCCCTGATCCTGGACGAGATCGGGGTGGATCGGGCGGCGGCGGCCAACGCCATCCGCATCACCCGCCTGCATGCCGGCGATCACATCGTGGAACTGGCCGGGGAAAGGGGCAGCCATCCCCTGTGGCCGGCCGCGCATCTGCCGGCAGAGGCGATCAGCGCCACGTTGCAGGCCAAGATGCGCGTGCCCGCCACGGTGGATCCGGATCTGCTGGCCAGCACGCTGCGCATGCCCCTGCGCCGCACTCTGTTGCGCACGCACACCGCCATCGTCGGCCTCAATTTTGCCGTGGCCGCGGATGGCGCGCTGGTGACGCTGGACGCGGATGGGCACAACGCCAGCCTCATCGCTCTGGCCCAACATTTGATCTGCGTGCTCAGCGTGGAACAGATCGTGGCAGACAGCGCGGATCTGGATCTGCTGATCGCGGCGTTTGCGCGGGGGGCCTGGGGCCGGGCCTTGCCCAGCTACATCACTCAGATCGACCGCCCTGCGCCCTCCGGCGGGGATGGCCCGCGGCGCGTGCATCTGATCCTGGTGGACAATGGCCGCAGCCGCATCCTGACCGCAGGGTTCGGCGAGGCGCTGCGCTGTATCCATTGCGGGGCCTGCCACAATGTCTGTCCCCTGTTTCAGCAAGTGGGGGCCGCGGGCTATGGGCCTGCGCCCTACAGCGGCCCCATCGCCGGGGTGATCCATCCGATCTTGCTGCGGCCCGGTCTGGCCGCGGACGCGGCTTTTCTGTGCAGCGCCTGCACCGCCTGCGGCCCGGTCTGCCCGGTGGGCATCGATCTGCCCCGGCTGCTGCAAGCGCAGCGCCAGCGCCAGCGCGTCTGGCATCGCCGGGGCAGGCTGGCTTTCTGGCTGTGGCAGCGGTTGTTACCGCATCCCTGGCTCTTTTTCCCGGTTCTGCGCCTGGCCGGGAGGAGATGGCGCCGGCCATGACGCCCGCACCTGCGCTGGCGGCGCGTTTCTTGTCAGCCTGGCAGGCGCTGGGCGGCGAGTTCGAGTATCACGCCAACCCCACCGCGGCCCGGCTGGGCCTGTTGGCCTATTTGGGCGGGCTGAACACGCGGGCGCTGCTGGCGTGGCCGCCGCAGGAATTGTGTCTGCCCGGCCTGGCCGAAGCTTTGGCGGCCGCGGGCTACACGCTGGTGCAGCCGGAGCGCCGCCATCTCGATCCTGATCTCAGCGCCGGCCTCACCGCCGCGGACGCGGGGCTGGCCGAGACCGGCTCGCTGGTGCTGGCGCAGGCGCTGACCCGCTCCTGGCTGCCGGCGCTGATACCGATCCGGCATATCATCCTGCTGCCGCAGTCGCGCTTGCATGCCGATCTGCGGGCGTGGCGGCAGGCGTGGCAGCAAGAAGGCCGGGCGCAGGCCCTCTGTCACAGTCTGATCATCACCGGCCCCAGCTTCAGCGACGATATCGAGTTGCACCCGCACCGGGGCATGTTCGGCCCCCGCCACCTACATCTCGTTCTTTTTGACGATGGATGATGGACGATAGACGATCCTGACACCTGACACCTCCCCCCCTCACCTGGAAAGGCCCCATGAACCCCAATACCCCAACCCAAGCAACCGACCCCACTATGGCCAACCGCGCGGCCCGCAAACCCAAAGATTATCTCGGCATCGCAGCCCGCGGGTTCGCCATGGGCTCTGCCGATGTGGTGCCCGGCGTTTCCGGCGGCACCATGGCCTTCATTCTCGGCATTTACGAGGAGTTGATCTTCAGCATCCGCGCGGCCGGCCGGCCCGAATTCCTGCGCGCCCTGTTCAAGCTGCGCCTGCGCGAGGCGCTCAGCCTGTTGAACTGGCCTTTTCTGGCGGCGCTGGCCGCGGGCATCTTTCTGGCCATCTTCACCCTGGCCCGGGGGCTTGAGTGGCTGTACACCAACCGGCCGGTGCTGCTGTTCAGTTTCTTCTTTGGGCTGGTGCTGGCCTCGGTGATCACCGTTTCCCGCCGCGTGCCCAAATGGACGCCGGCGCTCTATCTGGCGCTGGCCGCGGGCGGCGCGGGCGCGTATCTGATCGTGGGCGCGGTGCCGACGCAGACGCCGGAGGCCTGGTGGTTCCTCTTCCTCAGCGGCGCCCTGGCCATCTGCGCCATGATCCTGCCCGGCATTTCCGGGGCCTTCATCCTGCTGCTCCTGGGCAAATACCAGTATGTGCTGGCCGCGGTGAACAATCGCGACTTGCTCACCCTGTTCTGGGTGGCGGCCGGCGCCGGCATCGGGCTGATCACCTTCGCCCAATTCCTGGGGTGGCTGTTCAAACGGCATCACGATCTGACTGTGGCCGTGCTCACCGGGTTCATGCTCGGCAGCCTGCGCAAGATCTGGCCGTGGAAGGAGACGCTGGAGTCGATGACCGATCGCCACGGCGCGCTGATCCCGCTGGTGCAGCGCAACATCCTGCCGGAAGCCTTCAACAGCGAGGCGATCGTGGCCCTGGGCCTGGCCCTGTTGGGCGTGCTCGTTGTGTTGGCGATCGAACGGCTGGCAAATAACCAGCGTTAAAGCGTCCTTGACGCAGTAAACACACTCCTTTTACTGATCTGTCCATCCAGAAACGTCGATCGGTTATCACCGCTTCAGTCGCTCCATATACATTTTGCGGAATTTAGCGACTTTGGGGGCGACGACGACCTGGCAGTAGGGTTGGTAGGGGTTGTTCGCGAAGTATTCCTGATGATAGTCCTCGGCAGGGTAGAAAGCGGTGAGAGGCGCAATCTCGGTGACAATGGGATTGGGCCAGACGCCGGCCGCGGCGATCTCGGCCATGACCTGGCGAGCCGTGGCCTCCTGCGCGGGGGAATGGTAAAAGATGGCCGAACGGTATTGCGTGCCCACATCCGCGCCCTGGCGGTTGCGGGTGGTGGGATCGTGGATGGTGAAGAAAACGCGCAGGATATCGGCATAGGAAAGCACAGCCGGATCGAAGGTCACCTGCACGACTTCGGCATGGCCGGTGGTCCCGGCGCAGACCTGCTCGTAGGTGGGGTGGACCGTGCGGCCGCCAGCATAGCCGGAAACGACATCGGCCACGCCTGCGAGTTCATCGAATACAGCTTCGAGACACCAAAAACAGCCGCCGCCCAGGGTGGCGACTTCGTGGGGAGAGGACATGGCACAGCTCCATGAGAGAGGGTCAGGGGATCAATGCCCTGATCATGCCCGATCTGGCGCGGCGATGCAGTTACGCGTCTCACAAAAATGGGGAAGGCATAGCCGGCATACCGCCGCGGCGTGTTAAAATGCGCGGGTATCGAATGGCGTCTACCGCAGCCGCAACGTGGGGGCGCCTCCCCCCCTAATCTCTCCCCAAAGAGGTATTTCCATGCGTTTTCAGAACAAAGTTGTGCTCATCACCGGCGGGGCCGCGGGCATCGGCAAGGCCTGCGCCGCCAAATTCGCTGCCGAAGGCGCCGTCGTCCTCATCTGCGACGTGAACGAAGAGGTGGGACAGGCGACTGCCCAGGAGATCGGAGCGTCATTTTACAAAGTCAATGTCGCCGACCGCCAGGATGTGCAGCGCTGGGTGGATGCGGTCGTCGCCGCGCATGGCCGTATCGATGTGCTGATCAACAACGCCGGCATCCTGCGCGATGGCCAGCTGGTGAAGATGAAGGATGGCAAAGTGGTGAAACAGATGTCCGAGGCGGACTGGGATCTGCTGATCGACATCAATCTCAAAGGCGTGTTCAATTGCACCCAGGCCGTAGCCCCGGTCATGATCAATCAGGGCGGCGGCGTCATCCTCAATGCCAGCTCCATCGTCGGCCTGGATGGCAACTTCGGCCAGACCAATTATGTGGCGGCCAAGGCCGGCGTGATCGGCATGACCAAGGTGTGGGCGCGGGAATTGGGCCGCTACGGCATCCGCGTCAACGCCATCGCCCCCGGCTTCACCCTGACGGACATGGTGCGGCAGATGCCGGCGGAGATCCTGCAAAATATGGCGGCGCGCGTGCCCCTGGGCCGCCTGGGCGAGGTGGCAGACATCGCCAACGCCTACGCCTTCCTCGCTTCCGCCGAAGCCAGCTACATTTCCGGCGTCACCCTGCGCGTGGATGGCGGGATCGTCGTCGGCACGTGATGAATGGTCAATGGTCAATGGTCAATGGTCAATGGTCAATGGTCAATGGTCAATGGTCAATGGTCAATGGTCAATGGTCAATGGTCAATGGTCAATGGTCA
>JABWBG010000289.1 GCA_013360575.1 Caldilineales bacterium | reverse complement strand
TCGCATCCAGAAACGAGTGCTTCGGGCTGCGGCCGCATAACAACTCGCTGGGGTAGGGGAACTCTATCCTCCTCCGCTATTCAGCAACGACTCTATTATTGGCGGGTGCGGGTGCGGCACGAACGCTACGTCTTCCTGCCCACCGATTTCTTCGATTATGGGCCCTGGTCGCCGCCCATGCGTTTCAAGCTGGACAGCCGCCGGGCGGCCAATCTGCGCCTTTCCACCGGCGCTTTTGCGCAGATGACGCCCTCTTTTCAGTGGGATCGGGTGGAAGGCGCGTCTGGGTACAGCATTCAAATCGACGATGACGCCAGTTTCAGCTCGCCCACGATCAACCAGAAGATCGACCTGAACAGCTTCACGCCCCAGGGGGGCATGGAGTCGATTTTGGCCGATGGCAGTTATTTCTGGCGGGTGGCCATGCGCCGCTCCAACACCGTCAGCGGCTACTGGACGGAAGGCCCGCCTTTTGTGGTCAGTTCGGTGACGCCGCTGCCCCTCAGCCCCATCGCCGATGCCGAGATCTCGCAGCAGCCCACCTTCGCCTGGACGGCCGTGCTCACGCCCACCCTCACCCCGCGGGTGGCCGCGGGCCGCTATCAATTGCAACTCGACGACGATCCCAACTTCAGCACGCCCACCCAGTTCGAAACCGATAACACTTCCTTCACCCTGCCCAAGGGCCGCAGCATCGCCGACGGCACCTGGTATTGGCGGGTGGCGGTGCTGCATGATTTCAACAAGACCGGGCCGTTTAGCCCGGTGCAGCGGTTCTACAAGGAGTATCTGGCCCCCACGCTGATCGCGCCGGCCCAGGGCGCTACCAGCGCCGGCCTGCCTGTTTTCACCTGGGCGCCTCTGTCTGGCGCCGCCTATTACCGGATCGAGATCGCTACCAACGAGCAATTCCGCCCCAGCCAGTTCTATCTCACCGACAATACGCGCTTCACGCCGCAGGTGGATTTGAAAGCGGGCGGCTATTATTGGCGTGTGCAGATGTTCGACCGCGATCGCATCTCTGGCCCTTGGGAGATGGGCCGCGTCACTATCGGCCCCATCACCGATCAGTTGTATCTGCCGGTGCAGTTGGCGGGATGGGGGGAGGATTAGACGAAGGCTAATGGCTAATGGTCAATGGATGACCCGTTCTGAGTATCTTTGGCACTGATGTGCGGATAACAGTCAATTAAATTAATAATTGTAACAATTCACCTTATTTTGTCATTGCGAGGGGCGATAGCCCCGAAGCAATCCCCAACGTTGCTTGAATCCCCAAAAAATGACGAGTCACCTTGGGGATTGCTTCGCTGCACTCGCAATGACACATCAGGTGAACTGTTACTAATAATTAATAGTGGAAGCGGTGTCAGCGGGGGATGAAGCGGACGCGCAGGGTGGGGCTCTGGTCGGGGGGCCAGCTTTCCAGGCTGGCGATGGCCACACGGCCATTAGGCCCGCTCATGGCAATGGCCAGATAGCCGCGTTCCGGGTCAGGCCCCTTCGCATCCCAGGCCGCGATCTGCTCCCGCACGGCAATGGCCAGATCCCCCAGCGCCGGCGGCACGGGCACAGGCTCGCCAGGATTGAAGGCGATGGGTGCGCTGGCAAAGGTCACGGCGGCCGGGTCGAACGCCTGCGTATTGAGCACGATTAGCTGCTTGCCCCAGGCCCCGCTCTCCAGATAGAGATGGAGGACGAGCGTCGCTTCCAACACCTCGGCCCCGGCTGGCAAGAGACTGCGATCGAAGAGGAGCAGGGCATTGTCCTGGCCGCTGTTGCGCACGATCAAGCCGGGCTGGTTATTGTAGTTTTCAGCAGCCGCGGCGGTAGCCACCCAGGTATCGGCCAGCAGAGGCAGGGTCGCTACCACCTCCACGGTCACGGCGGCGGCAGCCTGGCCGCTGTCGCCATCATCATCCTCCACGCGCACCGTGACGGTGTAGCGCCCGCCCCGGTCGTAGCGGTGTTCCAGGGTGAAGGTCTTGTCGGGGTTCAGGTTCAGGGGCTGCGGGCCGCCGCCGTCGCCAAAATCGACCGTCGCTGTCCACACATCCGCGCCGGCGTCGCTGAACAGGCCCGCGGCCCGGTACACTTCGCCCGCGATCAGGGTGGCGTCCGCGTCCAGGTGCACGCGGGGCGGATCATTGTGCACGGTGACGGGGAAACCGGCGCTGTCGCCGGCGTCGCCATCCGTCACCGTCATGTTCACCATGAATTGGCCGGCATCGGCGTAGCGATGGCGGAGCAGAAAACGCTGATCCGCGGCGATGGTCAGGGGCTGCGGGCCCGCGCCCTCGCCAAAATCGACCGTCGCTGTCCACACATCCGCGCCCGCATCTTCCACCCAACCCGTCACCTGCAGTTCCTCCCCTTCGGTCAGGGCGAGGGCGGCGGGCAGCCCCATGATCACCGGCGGCGCGTTGGTCACGTTGACTGCGAGCGTGGCCTCAGCCTGATCCTGGCCATCGTCGATGCGCACCGTGAGGGTGTAGATGCCATCGCGAACGTAACGATGCGCCAGGGCAAAGGTCTTGTCGGGGTTGAGGGCCAGGGCCTGGGGGCCGTCGCCATCGCCAAAGTCGACGGTGGCGCGCCAGGTGTCGGGGTCGGGGTCGCTGAACTGGCCGGCGGCGGTGAAGAGATCCCCCTCCTGCCAGGGCCCGGCGGCGCCGAGGGTGATCTGCGGCGGCGTGTTGCGCAGGGGCAGCGTGTGGGCATAACTGCGCAGGGGCTTGCCGTCGGCGAGATAGAAGATCAACTCGGCGGTGAGGGCGCGCTGGCCAGGGTGGGGCTGCACTTGCACGCTGAACCCGCCCCCCATCTCGGCCCCGGCATTGAGTTGGCCCAGAAAGACGAACCCGGTCACCTCGGCGGCGGCCAGGGCCTGAAGATCGCCCTGCTGCCAGGCGGCCACGGCCTGCTGCGGCGAGACGCCGACGGGGAAGAACTCGCCGCTGACACTGCCCGGCACATAGACTGTGCCCGCGGGCAGGGAGACGAAGCCCAGGTAGTGTGCGGCCGCGCCCACATTGCGGGCCGCGAATTGAAACGTCACCACATCGCCGGTGGCCGCGGCCGGCGCCGAGGCCGCGGCCGCGCCGCTCAGTTCGTGGAAGGCCTGCCACACCCGCACCACGGCCTGCTCCTCGCTCTGCGCCATCACGGCGATGTGCAGGCCATAGTGGGCGGCGGCGTCGCCGGGGTGCCCCGATCCCAGCCGCCGGCCAGGCGCGACCTCCACCCCGTACAGATCTGTGTACGGCTCGCCATCGGGCCAGGTGATGGGCGTGGAATATTCGCCGCGGGCAGGGATGACCGCGCTGGCATCCCAGTCGCGCAGGTAGATGAGCGAGCCGGCGCCGGGGTAGAAAAAGCCGGGCGTGTAGCCCAGCGCATCGTGAAACGCGGGGCGACCGGCGCGGCTGGGCCAGGTTTTGGTCTCCAGCGGGACGCTGCTCCAGCGATAGGTGTCCCAATCGAAGCCGAGGCGGGCGGTCCAGGGCAGGGTGGGGGTGTGAGAGAAGAGGGCGTCGCCGGACGCCACGCGCCCGCTGATCGGCACACCCACCCACGCCCCCTGATAATTGGGGGAGACGGTGTCGAAATAGAGGGGATCGTAATGCGCCTCCACGGCCAGCAGGCCATATTTGGGGCCATAGCTGGGCGGCGCGTCCAGGGTGCTGCTCAGTTCATAATCGAAAGGCTCGCCCAGATTGCGATAGCTGATCAACAGGCCAGGCGTGGTCGCGGGCAGCCGGTTCACCTTCGTTTCCCGCGCCGGCGGGTCGGAAAAGACCAGTTGGTAGGGGTCGTCGAGCGACCGGTCGAAGCCGTTATCATCTCGCCACTCCACCAGATAATAATGATCGGTGTACTCGACCAGCGGCACCCGCTGCCAGCCCTCGTTCTGCCAGTCGCTGAGGTCGAACTCCAGCTCGTTGCTGTAGAGATTGCCGAATTCGTCGTCGAGCGAGAGGTTGTCCACCCACCAGCCGGCGTAGGCGGTGGAATCGTCGGTGATGTAGCGCAGGCGCAGGTGCACGGTCTGATTGCGGTAGGCCGAGAGGGCGAAGCGCAGGCGGGCGTTGCCGCTGCCGGTGATCCCCCAGCCCAGGTTGCGGCCGTGTGGGTTGCTGCCGGTGAGGATGCCATCCAGGTCGCGCAACACCTGCCAGGTGCGGCCTGCATCGCTGGAGAGTTCGATGAAGCCATAATCCCAGCCGGCTTCTATCTCCCATGCCGCGTCGAAGGAGAAGAGGATGGTGCTGCCCGCGCCGCGCAGATCGAAGCTGCGCCACAGCCGGTGGTCGAGGTCATTGCCCGATCCGGCCCAGAGGCCGCCGCCGGCGCCGGCGCGGTTTTCCACCGCCAGCTCCTGCGGCGGCAGGCGGATGATCAGGCCGTCGCCGAGGCCGGCGGGGGTGT
>JABWBG010000288.1 GCA_013360575.1 Caldilineales bacterium | reverse complement strand
GGGCGCAGGGTCAGCCGGCCGCCGTCGCGATCCCAAAATGCGGTGGAGCGGGCGCCGTCGGCGTAGGCGAAGGTGGTGAAAGATTCGCTGAACTGGGCGACGGGGGGCGCGTCGGCCCGCGCCGGCAGCAGGCAGAGCAGGCCAAGGAGGAGGCCAAGCGCCGCGGCAACGGTGCGGAAGATGCGCCGGGCCCCGCTCACGGCGATTACCCGTTGGCCCGCGCGTCGGTTACAATCGGGACATGCACCGCGACCAGTTGATCGCCCGCAAACAAGAGGTCATCGCCCAGATCCAGCGCATCCGCCGGGAGTTGGAACGGGAGCGCGCGCTGGGCCGGCCCGGAGCGCGGCTGGAAGCGCAGTTGGACGCGCTGATGGCGGAGGAAGCGCGTCTGCGCCTGGCTATCGACCGCAGCCCCCGCGGCTGAAGGCCAGGGCCAAGACGGGGCGATCAGCCGTACCACTCGCTGCCAAACCGCCGGCTGGGGTCGCCGGGCACGTTGAGATCGGCGGCGGCCAATTCCACGCGCGATCCTGTTTCCTCCAGCTCCACGGTGACGCGCTGCATGAGGATGTTGAGTTGGCGCACCAGGCCCTGGCCCTGTGGGGTCTCCACCTTCTGGCCCTGGCGGGGCAAGGATCGGCGGGCCTCGGTGTACATATCCTCTTCATAGGCCAGGCTGCACAGCAGGCGCCCACAGGTGCCGGAAATATCGCTGGGGTTGAGGGGCAGGTTCTGGTTCTTGGCCATTTTGATGGTGACGGAATGAAAATCGCGCAAAAAGGCAGAGCAGCAGAGGTCGCGGCCGCACTTGCCAAAGCCGCCGATGTATTTGGCTTGATCACGCACCCCGATCTGGCGCATCTCGATGCGGGCGCCGAAGTGCTGGGCCAGGTCTTTGACCAGGGCGCGGAAATCGACCCGCTTGTCCGCCACATATTCCACCAGCAGGCGCCGGCCGTTGTAGCTGTAGGAGCAGCGCACCAACTTCATCTTCAGTTTGTGGTCGGCGGTTTTGCGCTGCACCACTTGCATCGCCTCCTCTTCACGCCCCTGCCAGAGCTTGCGCTGTTCCAGGTCGCGGGCATCGGCGGGGCGCACGATCATCTTCAGCTCTCCTTCTATCCTGTCTACCTCGTGCGCGGGCAGGACGATCTGGGCCAGTTCGCGGCCGCGCACGGTGTCGACCAGCACCCATTCTCCCGGCAACAGGTCGGTGTAGCCGCCGGGATCGAAGTGGTAGATGCGGGTGACCGGTTGGAATTGAACGCCAACGACTTGGGGCATGAAAGGGATCTCCGGGACAAGGATGGGGAGGGATGGGGCTATTTTATGTCGCGGCCGGCATTTTCAGCAACAACGCTTCCAGGGCCAGTTGTGTGTTCACATTCTGGCGCAGATGTTGGCTGGCCGCGATCAGGGCCTCGATGAAGCGCCGCACTTCGCCGGGCAGGGTGGCCGCGGCCAGGGTGTGCAACTGCTGCCGCTGGTCGAGATTGACGATGAGATGGTCGCAGGCGTGCTGCACCAGCAGAACATCCCGCCACCACAGCAGCCAGTCGTGCAGGGTTTCTTCGCTGTTGTTGCTCTTGGCCAGGCCCGCGGCAAAGGTCAGGCGCTCGACCGGGCGCTGGCGGGTCAATTCCAGCAGGGCGTGCAGGCGGTCGTGGCGGGCCTGCCAGTTAGCCGGCTGCGCCAACATCTGCACCGCCCAGCCCAGGCGCCCGCCGCTGAGCCGGGCCAGCAGTTCGGCCTGCTCTGGCGGGGCCTGCCAGCCTGTGTGCAGGGCCGCGGCGAGGGTCGGCAGGGGCAGGGTGCGCAGGTTCAGCACCTGGCAGCGAGAGGTGATGGTGGGCAGCAAGGCGCCCTGCCCGCTGGTGAGGAGGATGCGCGTGCTGTCGCTGGGTTCTTCCAGGGTTTTCAGCAGGGCGTTGGCCGCGTGGATGTTGGCAAAATCGAAGCGGCGGATGATGAAGATTTTGTAGCGGCCCTCGATCGGTGAGAGGGTGGCCTCGCGGATCAGGTCGCGCATCTGCTCGATCTTGAGTTGGTCCCCTTCCGGCTCGATCAGACGATGATCGGGGTGGCTGCCGCTGGCGGCCAGGCGGCAGGAGCGGCATTGCCCGCAGGCGCCCAATCCGTTCTCGGCCGGGCGGGGGCTGTGGCAGGTGAGGGCCTGGGCAAAGGCGCGGGCCAGGGTGGTCTTGCCGATCTGATCGGGGCCGGCAAAAAGGTAGGCGTGGCTGGCGCGGCCGCTGAGCACGGCGCTCTGCAACAGGCGCTGCGCCCAGGCGTGACCGAAGACAGGGATAAGGGCCGGCTGGGAAATCATGCCGGCATTGTATCACGCGGGGCGGGGGGTGTGGTAAGATGGGGTGGGTTGGTTGGTTGGATGGTTGGTTGGTTGGTTGGTTGGTTGGTTGGTTGGTTGGATGGTTGGATGGTTGGATGGTTGGTTGGTTGGATGGTTGGATGGTTGGATGGTTGGATGGTTGGATGGTTGGATAGTAAATGGGTGGCGATCGCTCGTCTACCAACCAACTAACCAACTAACCAACCAACCAACTAACCAACTAACCAACTAACCAACTAACCAACCTACCCACACTCTCTGTCTTTACGCCATGAATCTCACACGTTATCAACGTCAGATGATCTTTTCGGGCCTGGGCGAGGCGGGGCAGCGCCGGCTGTTGGCCAGCAGCGTGGCCATCATCGGCTGCGGGGCCACGGGCACGGTGCTGGCCAACCATCTTGCCCGCGCGGGGGTGGGCCGCCTGCGCCTGGTGGATCGTGATTATATCGAGCTGAACAATTTGCAGCGGCAACTGCTCTACGATGAGGCCGATCTGGCCGCGGGCCTGCCCAAGGCGGTGGCCGCGGCCCGCCGCCTGCGCGCCATCAACAGCGAGATCGCCATCGAAGAAGTGGTGGCAGATTTCAACCCCGGCAACGCCCTCGACCTGCTCGGCGGCGTCGATCTGGCGCTGGATGGTACAGACAATTTCGAGACGCGCTATCTGCTCAACGACGCTTGCCTGCGCCTGGGCCTGCCCTGGGTCTACACCGGCGTTGTCGCCTCCTATGGCATGACCGCCACCCTCATCCCCGAAGGCGCCGCGGCGCGGGTGGGGCGGGAGGCCACCGGCTGCCTGCAATGTCTGCTGGGCGACCGCCCGGCCAGCGGCGGCCCCACCTGCGACACCGCCGGCGTGCTCGGCCCGGTGGTCTCGGTGCTGGCCTCGATCAGCGCCGGCGAGGCGATCAAGCTGCTGACCGGCGGCGGCGAGATCAACCGGGGGCTGATCCATGTCGATCTATGGGACAACAGCTTCGAGACCTTCCAACTGGCCGGGCGCCGGCCAGATTGCCCGGCCTGTGTGCGGGGGGAGGAGCGTTTCCTGAACGCGGCGCTGGGCAGTCGCAGCGCGGTGCTGTGCGGGCGCAACGCCGTGCAGGTCAGCGCGCCGGATGTGCGGATCGATCTGGCGGTGGTGGGCGAGCGCCTGGCCGCGTTGGGCCAGGTCAGCCGCAACCCGCACCTGCTGCGCGCCCAGATCGATGCCTACGAGATCACCCTTTTCCCCGATGGTCGCGCCATCATCAAGGGCGTGGACGACCCCGATCTCGCCCGCAGTCTCTACGCCCGGTACGTGGGGAGCTGAAGACGATGGACGATGGACGAAAGACGAAGGCTAACAGCTAATGTCCATCGTCCTTCGTCTTTCGTCCATCGTCAAAAAAAAACATGAACGCGCTGCTCACCCTTCTCGCCACAGCAGGGGGGTGTAGAGGCGGTGGGCAGGCAGGCAGGTATCGATCTTGACCAGATCGAGATGCCAGGAGGCGGCGGTGAGATCGGTGAGGGCGGCAAAATGCAGGCGCACCTGCTGGCCGCGGTAGGCGGCGAGGTCGATCTCGGCCAGTTGCCAGCGCCGCGGCTGGGCGTCGCCGCCAATGACCTGCACGGTTTGTAGCAGCGTCCCATCGTCGGGCCGGCGCAGGCTGACGGTGAGGGCTTCGTCCGGGCCGAGGGGCGGATCGCCGGCGCCAGGATTGAGCGCCCACCAATAGCTGAGGGCCGCGGCAGGGGCAGAGGCGGGGATGTCGATGTCCTGATACAGGTAATGATCGCTGGCGCTGGCCCCCCCAAACCAGGCCCCGCGCAGGCGCAGGCCATCGACATCCTGAAACGCGGTGGTGAGCAGCAGATTCCCGGCCCAACCATCATAGCCGCTGCTGCCCTGGTCGAAGTCAGGGTTGACCACAAGCTGTTGGCACTCGGAGGAAACGGGCAAGGTGGGTGTGGGGGTCGGCGTGGCCGTGGGGGTGTGTGTGGCCGTGGGATCGGTGGTCAGCGTGGATGTGGCAGTCGGCGTGGATGTGGGGGTCGGCGTGGCCGTGGGCGTGGCCGTGGGCGCGTCCGTGGGACTGGCAGTCGGCGTGGCGGTCGGGGTCGGCGTGGCGGTGGC
>JABWBG010000287.1 GCA_013360575.1 Caldilineales bacterium | reverse complement strand
GGGCGGCGGGGTGGCGGTGGCGGGGAGTGTGTATGGGGATGTGCAGGCTCAGACCGGACAAGGATGAACCACATGGATGCTTTTTCTGCCAACTATCTTGCAAACCTTGCCGCCAACCTCAGCGCCCGGCAATCTCGCAACCGCGCGCGTCCCATCAATGCACAGAATCAGCCGCCGAACGAGCCGCCGAATGAATTCGGCGTCTGATACGAGAAAACCCGTTAAAACGGGTTATTGATCACGATATGATGCCATAAAAACCTGCTTTAGCAGGTTTCTGGTGACAGACCGTGAATTCATTCACGGGACTGGTAACAGCCGCCGAACGAGCCGCCGAATGAATTCGGCGTCTGATACGAGAAAACCCGTTAAAACGGGTTGTCGATCACGATATGATGCCATAAAAACCTGCTTTAGCAGGTTTCTGGTGACAGACCGTGAATTCATTCATGGCCGCCGCGCGCCGACGCACACTTCATCCCCGCCGCCCTGCCCGACCACCGCCCTACGTGAATTTTTGCGCAACCCCAACTTGAATTTCACCGCCGCCAAGAGTATGCTACCCCCACCCACCCACCAACCCACCCACCAACCTACCCACCAACCTACCAATTTACCAATCTACCAACCAACCAACCAACTAACCAACTAACCAACTAACCACCCAACCACCCAACCACCCAACCCCCTCCCCATGACCAACTCCATCTTCATCGCCACGACCGAGCCGTACAGCGGCAAATCCCTCGTCTCCCTGGGGATCATGGAGATGCTGTTGCGTCGCGCCCCGCGCGTCGGCATCTTCCGCCCGGTGATCAAAACCCCGCCGCCGGGAGAACGGGACAAGAACATCGAATTGCTGCGCCAACATTTCCAGCTCGACCTCGATTATGAGAGCACCTACGCCTTCCGCCGCCGCGACGCCGTGCACCTGATCAGCCAGGGACGGATGGATGAACTGCTCGACCGCATCATCGAGAAATACAAAACCCTGGAAGCGCAGTGCGATTTCGTGGTCTGCATTGGCAGCGATTTCGAGGGGGAGGGCGCGGCTTTCGAGTTCGGCTACAACGCCGACATCGCCAGAAGCCTGGGCACGCCGGTGCTGATCGTGGCCAGCGGCATGGATCAGGAAGTGGATGGCGTGGTGGATGAGGTGCAGACCGGCATCGACGCGTTCTGCGAGCGCGGCTGCCAGGTCTTGGGCGCCATCGTCAACCGCGCCAATCCCTTCGAGCTGGTAAAGATCAAGGAAACGCTGCGCCAACGGCTGGGCGAGCGCGACCTGTTTCTGGAAGTGATCCCCGCCACCGACCTGCTGAGCAGCCCCACGGTGCGCGAGATCGCCGAATTTACCGGCGCGGAGGTGCTCTACGGCGGCAATCAGTTGGATCGGCTGGCGCATCGCAATCTGGTCATCGCCATGCAGGTGCAGAATTTCTTACCGCGGCTGCGCGAAGATGCCCTGCTCATCTTCCCCGGCGACCGCAGCGATGTGTTGTTGGCGGCGTTGCAGGCGCATCAGAGCCGCAACTTCCCCCGCATCGCCGGCATTCTCCTCACCGGGGGCTTGCGCCCGCCCAATATCGTCGCCCGCCTGCTGGAGGGGCTGCCGGGGCTGGTGCCGGTGCTGCTGACGCAGGAGGACACCTACACCACCGCCACCAAGGTGGGGATGGTGCGCTCCTACATCACCAGTGATAACCGCGCCAAGATCCGGCTGAGCCTGGACTTGTTCGAGGAGTATGTGGACGGGGCCGCCCTGACCAACAGGATCGTGACGGTGCCGGTGCAGGGCGTCTCGCCCAAGATGTTCATCTACAATCTGACGCGGCAGGCGCAGATGCACAAGCGCCACATCGTGCTGCCCGAAGGGGAGGATGACCGCATCCTGCGGGCGGCAGAGGCGCTGTGCGCTCGCGATATCGTGGATCTGACCATCCTCGGCGACCCCGACGCCATCCGCGCCTCGATCCGCCGGCTGGGATTGACGATCGATCTGGATCAGATCCATCTGATCGCGCCCCGGCAATCGCCTCATTTCCTGGACTATGCCGAGACGCTGGTGGAGTTGCGCAAGCACAAAGGCATGAATCTGGACATGGCTGTGGATCAGATGACCGACGTTTCCTATTTTGGGACGATGATGGTGCACAAAGGGCATGCGCACGGCATGGTGTCGGGCGCGGCGCACACCACACAGCACACACTGCGGCCCGCGCTACAGTTCGTGAAGACGAAGCCCGGTTTTTCGGTGGTTTCTTCCGTTTTCTTCATGCTGCTGGCCGATCGGGTGCTGGTCTATGGCGATTGCGCGGTGAATCCCAACCCCAACGCGGCGGAGTTGGCAGAGATCGCCATCGCCAGCGCGGACACGGCGCAGGCGTTTGGGATTCAGCCGCGGGTGGCCATGCTTTCCTACTCTTCAGGCGAGTCGGGCGTGGGCGCGGATGTGGATCGGGTGCGGGAGGCGACGCAGATCGCGCGCCAGCGCCGGCCGGATCTGAAGATCGAAGGCCCGATCCAGTACGACGCGGCGGTGGACCCAGACACCGCGGCCAAAAAGATGCCCGGCTCGGAAGTGGCGGGGCAAGCGACCGTTTTCATCTTCCCCGATCTGAACACCGGCAACAACACCTATAAAGCCGTGCAGCGGGAGACGGGGGCGATTGCCATCGGCCCGGTGCTGCAAGGGCTGCGCAAGCCGGTCAACGACCTCAGCCGCGGCTGCACGGTGGAAGACATCATCAACACCGTGATCATCACCGCCATCCAGTCGCAAGAGGATTGATGGGAGGGTGGACGAAGGACGATGGACGATAGACGATGGATCGTCTATCGTCTATCGTCTATCGTCTATCGTCTATCGTCTACCTAACCAACCGACCAACCGACCAACGACTACCGACTACCATGCCCATTCTTGTTCTCAATTCCGGCAGTTCTTCGATCAAATATCGCCTGTTCGACATGGCGCAGGAGCGGACGCTGGCCGCGGGGCTGGTGGAGCGCATCGGCGAGCCGCTGGGCCACCTCAGGCATGAGGCTTTCGACGATCAGGGGGCGCACAAGCTGAGCGAATCCTACCCCATCGCCGACCACCGCCAGGGCCTGCGCCGCGTGGCCGAGCTGTTGCTGCACCCCGAGATCGGGGTGATCGCCGACGCCGGAGAGATCACGGCCGTGGGGCATCGCGTGGTGCACGGGGGCGAGCGTTTCAGTCAGCCCACACGCATCGACGCGGCGGTGCGCGCGGCCATTCGCGACCTCATCCCCCTGGCCCCGCTGCACAATCCGGCCAATTTGCAGGGGATCGAGGTGGCGACGGAGCTTTTCCCGCAGGCCCCGCAGGTGGCTGTGTTCGACACGGCCTTCCACCAGACCCTGCCGGCCGTCGCCTATCGCTACGCCATCCCCCGCCGGTTCTACGATGAGCAGGGCGTGCGCGTGTATGGTTTTCATGGCATTTCGCACCTGTACGTGAGCAAACAGGCGGCGCGGCGTCTGGGCCGGCCGCCGACCGAAGTCAATGTGATCACCGCGCACCTGGGCAATGGGTGCAGCATCACGGCGGTGCGCGGGGGTCAGTCGGTGGATACCTCGATGGGGTTCACGCCCCTGGCCGGGCTGATCATGGGCACGCGCAGCGGCGATATCGATCCGGCCCTGGTGATCTATCTGGGCGCGGCGCTGGGCCTCAGTTTTGCCGAGATCGACCGCCTGCTGAACAAAGAGAGCGGCATGCTGGGCCTGACCGGGGCCAATGATCTGCGCGATATCGCACAGCGCCAGGCCGCAGGTGACGCCGAAGCCGCGCTGGCCCTGGCCATGTATGCCTACCGGCTGAAGAAATACATCGGCGCGTACACGGCGGTGCTGGGCCGGGTGGACGCGCTGGTCTTCACGGCAGGGGTGGGGGAAAATGCCGCGTTCGTGCGGGCGCAGGCCTGCGCCGGGTTGGAAGGCCTGGGCATCGCCCTCGACGCCGCGCGCAACGCGCAGGCCCCGCGCGGGCAGTTCAGCGAAATTCAGGCCGCGGGCAGCGCCGTGAAAGTGTTCGTCATCCCCACCGACGAAGAGCAAGAGATCGCCCAGCAGACCGCGGCGGTGTTGGAAATGGAGGGCTGATAGGCCGAATACCCACTCTCCAATACCGAACTTATCATGAACGAAGACCCCCTCATCATCTCTGCACAGCTTACCATCCCCGCCGGCGAGATCAGCTATCGCGCCAGTCGCAGCGGCGGGCCGGGCGGCCAGCACGTGAACACCAGCGCCACGCAGGTGGAACTGCTGTGGGATGTGCAAAACTCGCCCAGCCTGACAGAGGCGCAGCGCGAGCGTGTGCTGGCGGCGTTGGCCGGGCGCATCGACGCCGCAGGGGTGCTGCACCTGACCGCCAGCGAGACGCGCAGCCAGTTGCGCAACCGCCAGGTTGTGACTGAACGTTTTGTGCGGCTGCTGCAACGGGCCTTGCGCCCGCGCCGCCCACGCCGGGCC
>JABWBG010000286.1 GCA_013360575.1 Caldilineales bacterium | reverse complement strand
AAACTACGTCCAGTTCAACAACGAATATGGGACATTATGCAGCCCGTCTTGTCACCGCCAACCCTGAATTCAGGGTAGCGGAAAATAGGTGAATACTGAACACTGCCATGAACTCCACCTCCTCCACCTCCTCCACCTCCAGCCTGCTTGAAAGCCCGGCCATTGCGGCCCTGCGCCTGAACTGGGAGAAGATCGCCTGGGTCAGCCTTGTGCTCCTGGCCCTGATCCTGCGCATCTACGATGTCGGCGCGCGGGTGATGAGCCACGACGAGAGTTTGCACACCGCCTACAGCTACAACCTCTACAATGGCGTGGGCTTCAAGCATGATCCCTTGATGCACGGGCCCCTGCTCTTCCATGTCACCGCGCTCAGCTATTACCTGTTCGGGCCCAGCGATTTCGCGGCCCGGCTGCCGGTGGCTCTGCTAGGGACGGGGGTGGTGTGGCTGCTGTGGCTGGCCCGTGACTGGCTGGGCCGACGCGGCGCCCTCCTGGCCGCGGCCCTGATCGCCCTCTCGCCCACGCTGATCTATCACAGCCGCTACATCCGCCACGATCTCTATGCCCTTTTCTTCGCCACCCTCCTCATCCTCTGCGCCTTCAAATTCCTGGCTCAGGGGCAGAACAAGTGGCTGTTGGGGATCGCCGCCTCCCTCGGCTTCCTCTACATCACCAAAGAGGTTTCCTACATCTACGCCATCATCATCGCCGGCTATTTCCTGGCTGCCGTCATCTTGCAGATGCTGATCGAACGCTGGCCGCAGCCGGGGCTGAAATGGCCCGCGTTCATTCTGGCCGGGGTGGGGGCTTTGTTTGTCATCTATGCCATGGAGCAGGCGATCAAGGCCCCGGCGGGGGCGGCCGTCGTCAGCCGCCATCTCGGCTTTGTGGTCTGGCCCCTGTTGGTGCTGGGGCTGGCGCTGCTGGGCGGCGGATTGTGGCTGCTGTGGCGGGGCGTGGGCGAGGCGCGGCTGCGCAGCCTGCGCGAACTCGATATCGCCCTGTGGATCGTCACCCTCTCTGCCCCCCTCTTCTCCCCCTTCTTCATCAAAATCTTCGGCGGCAACCCCCAAAGCATCAACTTGAGCGATCTATTGAGCTCTCAGACCCTGATCGGCGCGGGGGTTTTCCTGGCCATGCTCCTGCTTTTCAGCGGGATCGGGCTGTTGTGGGACCGCAAACGCGGCTATCTCACCGGATTGGGCCTGTTCTACGGCATCATGATCCTCTTCTTCACCACCTTTTTCAGCAACGGCAACGGCATCGCCACCGGTTTGGTGGGCAGCATGGGCTATTGGCTGGCGCAGCAAGAGGTGGCGCGCGGGGGCCAGCCCTGGTTCTACTATTTCCTGATCGTGCCCCTCTACGAATTCCTGCCCTTGCTCCTCAGCCTGCTGGCCACCATCGGGCTGGTTTGGCGAGGGCTGCGCCGCCGCAGCTTCAGTATCGCTGGCGAAGATGGCCGCCCCGACCTGACGCGCACGCATTGGGTGTGGTTCCTGGTGTGGTGGACTGCCGCCACCTGGGGCGCGTACACCTGGGCCGGCGAAAAAATGCCCTGGCTGAGCACCCATTTTGCCCTGCCCATGTCTTTGCTGGGGGGATGGTGGCTGGCGCGGGCGCTGCGCTCCTGCGATTGGGCCGCCATCCGCCAGGAGAAGGGGGGGTGGTGGCTGATCGGGCTGCCGCTGTGGCTGTTGGCGCTGCGCGGGTTCCTGCTGCTGCGGCCCTTCCGCGGGTCAGATCTCGACGCCCTGAGCGACACCATGGCCTGGATCGCGGGCCTGCTCGTGCTGGCGGCCCTGGGCTATGCCCTTGGACGCCAGGCCCAGCGCTGGGGATGGGGTGCCGCGCTGCGCCTGGGCCTGCTCAGCCTTTTCGGGGTGCTCACCCTCTTCTCATTGCGCACCGCCTTTTTGGTCAACTACGTCAACTACGATTACGCCACCGAGCCGCTGGTCTACGCCCACGCCACGCCCGACATCAAGATCGTGCTTGAGCATCTGCACGAGATCTCGCGGCGCACCGTGGGCGAGAACGCCCTGGCCTTTGCCTATGACAACGAGACCACCTGGCCCTTCGAGTGGTATTTCCGCGATTTCCCGAACAAGAAATTCTTCGGCGGCGCTCCCTCGCGCGATGTGTTGCGCGACGCGCCGGTCGTGTTGGTGGGCACAGAAAATGAAGAAAAAGTGCGTCCTTATCTAGGCAATCAATACTATCGCATCCGTTACCGCCAGATCTGGTGGCCAAAGGAAACGTATAAATTGCTGCGCGATGGCGAAATGCAGCCGGATCAGACCACGTTGAAGGGCCTGCCCCTGCTGTGGAAGTGGGCGCGCGACCCCGTCGCCCGCGGCGCTTTCTGGGATATGGTGCTCTTCCGTCGCTACCAAGACACCCTGGCCGACTGGGATCCGGTGGATCACTTCCTCATGTTCGTGCGCAAAGACATCGCCGCGCAGGTGTGGGATCTGGGCGCGGCCCCCGCTGCCGTGGTCGAGGCCATCGCCGATCCCTTCGAGGGCAAAACGCAGTTGCTGAGCGCGGTGCAGATCGTAGGCGGCGCGCTCGGCAGCGGCCCCGGCCAGTTGCAACAGCCGCGCGGCCTCGCCGTCGCTGCCGACGGCCGCATTTATGTGGCCGACACCGGCAACCATCGCATCGTCGTCTTCGCCGCGGATGGCGCCTATGCCTTCGAGTGGGGCGGGTTCGGCGAGGCCGAGGGCCTTTTCAACGAGCCGTGGGGCATTGCCGTGGATGCCGAGGGCCAGGTGTTTGTGACCGATACCTGGAACCATCGCGTGCAGGTCTTCGACGCCGCGGGCGTTTACCTGCGCAGTTGGGGCGGCTTTGTCAGCACCGATGGCCAGCTTGGCCAGCCCGGCGTGTTCTGGGGCCCGCGCGGCCTCGCCATCGACCGGGAGGGGCAGGTGCTGGTCACCGATACCGGCAACAAGCGGGTGCAGGTCTTCGCCCCCTCTGGCGAATTCGTGACGCAGTTCGGCGGCGTCGGGCTGGATGTGGGCCGCTTCGACGAGCCGGTGGGCGTGGCCGTCGGCCCCGATGGCAACATCTACGTGGCCGACACCTGGAACCGCCGCGTGCAGAAATTCAGCCCCACCTACCAGTTCGTCAAGGAATGGCCCGTGCCCGGTTGGGAGGGCGAAGGCATCTTCAACAAACCCTATCTGGCGGTGGATGCGGCCGGCCGCGTCTATGCCAGCGATCCCACCGGCTGGCGCGTGTTGGTGTGGGATGGCGAGGGCGTGGCGCAGGCCGCCATCGGCCAGTTTGGCAGCGGCCCCACCGACTTTGCTTTCACCAGCGGCCTCACCATCGCCCCGGATGGGTATCTGTGGGTGGCCGACGCCGACAATCAGCGGCTGATGCGGTTTGAGATCAGGTGATCTTCCCCGTCCTCGTCCTCTTCCTCATAACTACCAAGATATCCACGTAGTCGATGCAAACGCCGCGGATCATCGTCTATTGCGGAGTAATGAGGAAGAGGACGAGGACGAGGACGAGGATCACCCCGCCGCAGCCAGGAGGTTGAAGGCAAAGCCGCTGAGCACGGCCCCGATCATGAGCAGCAGAATGACCAGCCCCACCACTCGCCAGCGGGCGATGGTGAGGGCGCCGGCGATGGCGCCGATGGAGATGCCGCTGCCCGTGACCAGGAAGGCCAGCACCGCGCCCTGGCTCATGCCCGCTTCCATCAAGCCGCGGGCCAGGGGCAGCGAGGCTTCGGTGTTGAAGTAGAAGGGGATGCCCAGCAGCGCGGCCAGCGGCACTCCGTAGACCTGCCCCTCCCCGAACAGGGCCGCGATCCAGTGGGAAGGGAGGAGGTTGTTGAGCAGATAGCCGATGAAGGCGAAGCCGAGGAAGAAGATCAGCAGCCGCCGGCTCGCCAGCAGGCTTTCCTGCCAGAACAACTGCCCGCGGGGGCGGATCTGGCCCGGCTGCGGCAGGGTGGGGCCGGTTGCAGGCGCAGCGGGCAGGATCACCCGGGTCTGGTTTGCCAGCCAGCCTCGGCGCTCCAGCCAGCCGGCCGCAGCGCCGCCGGCCAATCCCAGCCCGATCGAGGTGGCGAAGAAAGCCAGGGCAAAGGGCCAGCCGAACAACCCGGCGCTGAACACCAACTCCTGGGGCGAGGTGAGGGGGGAAGAGACCATGAAGGCCACGATCGGCGCCCAGGGCAGCTTGCCGGCCATCATGCCCAGCACAATGGCAGTGGTGCCGCAGGAGCAGAGGGGGGTGGTCACTGCCGTGGCTGTGGCCAGGGCCACGCCGGTGTGGCCCTGGCGCTGCAAAAAGCCCGCGATCTTCTCCTGGTCGAGGTAGACTTTCAGCCCCGCCGCGATCAGGGCGCTGGCCAGCAGGAAAGGCCAGTTGTGGGCCAGCGTCTGCCAAACCTGGGCGAGGGTGTGGGTGATGAGGGGGGACATGGGCCGTTCTCCTTGCCGGCGCGCCGGGTCAGGCCGGGGCGCAGCAGGCCGGGGCGCAGCA
>JABWBG010000285.1 GCA_013360575.1 Caldilineales bacterium | reverse complement strand
CCCCTCCCCGCCCATGCAGTACAATCCCCCCCGCACCACAACCATCCTGCAGGTTCCAACCCTGCCCGCGGCGGCTGCACCTGGCCTGCCCGCGGCGACCGAGTTTTCGAGATGATACCCATGACATGGACGCCCGCAACCATCACGGACGTGCTTGACCGCGTACTGGTCGCAGTGCGCCAGCCCGCGCGCTACACCGGCGGCGAATGGAACAGCGTTGTCAAAGACTGGGAGAGCGTGCGCAGCCGTGTGGCCCTGGCCTTCCCCGACACCTACGAGCTGGGCATGAGCAACCTGGGCCTGGCCATCCTCTACGACACCCTCAACCAGCGGCCCGACGTACTCGCCGAACGGGTCTTCTCCCCCTGGCTGGACATGCAGCAGGTGATGCGCAGCCAGGGCCTGCCCCTCTTCAGCCTGGAGAGCCGCCACCCCCTGGCCGCGTTCGACATCCTCGGCGTCACCCTGCCCTACGAACAACTCTACACCAACTTCCTCACCCTGCTCGATCTAGCCGGCATCCCCCTGCGCACGGCCCAGCGCGGCCCTGAACACCCCCTCATCCTGGCCGGCGGCTCTGCCATGATCAACCCGGAGCCGATGTGGGCCTTCCTCGACGCCTGTTTCATCGGCGAGGGAGAGGAAGGCATCCACGAGATCGTCGATTGCGAGGCGAACTGGCGACAGCAGGGCCGTCCCGGCGGCCGCGTCGAACTGTTGCGCCGGCTGGCCCGTATCCGTGGGGTCTACATCCCCAGCTTCTACACCTCCCATTTTCGGGCAGATGGCGCGCTCGCGGCCACCACGCCCCTGCCCGATTTCGCGGACGTGGCTCCGGCCCAGGTGCACAAACGCATCGTCCCCGTCCTGCCCCCGCCCGTCACCCGCTTCATCGTCCCCTACATCGACATCGTCCACAACCGCGCCGCCATCGAGATCCAGCGCGGCTGCACCCGCGGCTGCCGCTTTTGTCAGGCCGGCATGATCTTCCGGCCCGTGCGCGCCCGGCCTGTGGCCGAAGTGCTGGCCGCGGTCGATGCCCTAGCCGCCAGCACCGGCTTCGAGGAGATCTCCTTCCTCTCCCTCAGCTCCTCCGATTACCCCGACATCGCCCCTCTGATCGAGGGCGTCCTCGCCCGCTTTGGGGACAAAAAGCTCTCCATCGGCCTGCCTTCGCTGCGCATCGAATCCTTTTCGGTCGATTTGATGGAGCAGTTGGAGAAAGGCCGCCGCCGCTCCGGCTTCACCTTTGCCCCGGAAGCGGCCAGCGACCGCCTGCGCGATGTGATCAACAAGCCGATCGGCGCGGATTTGATGATCCAGACAGCGCACGAGGTCTTCAGCCGCGGCTGGACCACGATCAAGATGTATTTCATGATCGGCCATCCCACCCAGACCATGGCGGATGTGGAGGCCATCGCCCAACTGGCGCACGAGGTCTTGCACGTGGGCCGTCGCCACATCGGGCGCAAGGCCAAGGTGCGGGTCGGCGTTTCCACCCTGGTGCCCAAGCCGCAGACCCCTTTTCAATGGGCGGCGATGGCGGATGAAGCCACCTTGCGCGCGCAGCAAGATCATCTGCGCGCCCGGCTGCGCGCGGCCGGCCTGCAACTCTCCACCAACGGCGTGGACGAATCGCTGGTGGAGAGTTTTCTCAGCCGCGGCGACCGTCGGCTGGCGCCGGTGATCGAGCGGGCCTGGCGGTTGGGCGCGCAGTTCGATGCCTGGAACGACCAGTTTGACGCCGCGGCCTGGCATCTGGCCTGCGCCGAGATGGGCCTGGAGATGGATTGGTACGCCCGCCGCGCCCGCCCGGTGGAAGATCCGCTGCCCTGGGATCATATCAGCGTCGGCGTCAACAAACAGTTCATGATCGACGAATACCGCCACGCCTTGCACGGCGCGGTGCTGGCCGATTGCCGCCAGCACTGCTATTCCTGCGGCATCCTCACCCAGTTCAAGGACGAGCGCCGCTCTGCTCAGGAATTATTGGGCGGCAAAGGGGGCTGGGGCTGCCCCGGCTTTGGCCGCGCCGCCGAGCGCCAGCCGGTCTCCCCCCGGCCCGTACCCCTCTATTTCAACCCAGACATGGCCTAACCCCCCCCGCCTCCCCCGCCTCCCCCGTTGCCCATTGCCCATTGACTGTTGACTGTTGACTGTTGCCCCCCGCCCCCCGCCCCCTGCCCCCTCTTGACACCCGACACCTCCCCCCCCGCCCAACGCCTGCGGCTGCGCTACGCCAAAAAAGACCACGCCCGTTTTGTCGGCCATCTGGACGAGGCCCGCTTCTGGGAGCGGGTTTTCCGCCGCGTCGATCTGCCCCTAGCCTATTCCCACGGCTTCAACCCCCAGCCGCGGCTGCAATTCGCCGCGGCCCTGCCTGTGGGCGTCTGCGGCGAGCAGGAACTACTCGACCTCTGGCTGACCACGCGCGTCGAGCCAGACCTCTGGCGCGCCCGCATCGGCCAAAACCTGCCCGCGGGATTCACCATCCACGCCCTGGAAGAGGCGGCCTTGACCTTGCCGGCCATGCAAGCCAGCCTGCGCCAGGCCGAATACCAGGTCGCCGGCCTCGATCCCGCCGAGTTGGAGACACTCTCGCAGCGTGTGGCCGCGCTGCTGGCCCAGAGCGCGCTGCCCCGTCCCCACCACAAACACCCCGGCCAGACCTACGACCTTCGCCCCCTGATCCACGAGATCACACCGGTGGAGGGAGGGCTGCGCCTGCGCCTGGCCGCGGGCGCGGGGGGCAATGCCCGCATCACCGAGGTGCTCGCCGCCCTAGGCCTGGCCCCAGCCCATCTGCACATCTGTCGCACAGCGCTGATCTTCGATGAGGCGAAGTAAAATCGTCGATTCTTCTGTTTGACATTCACCCCCCACTTGGCTATACTTGCCGCTGGTGGGCTTTTCGGCCCACTTTTTCTACGTCTAACACCCATACCCACCCCTAGGCCGCCTCGGCTCCCAAGTCCCGATTGTGCGGGCGCCGTACGGAAAGGAGATTATTCCCATGTATGCAGTCATCAAAAGTGGCGGTAAGCAATATCGCGTCGAACCGGGCGAAATCCTCGATGTCGAATTGCTGAAGGCTGACGCCGGCGCACAACTGACCTTCGACGAGGTGCTGCTCGTCGGCAATGGCGAAGAGGTACACGTGGGCCGGCCCTATGTTGCCGGCGCGGCCGTACAGACCACCGTCTTGGGCCGCAGCAAAGGCCCCAAAGTCATCAATTTCAAGCACAGCGGGCGGCACACCTTGCGTCGCAAGACCGGCCATCGCCAGCACTACACCCGCCTGCGCGTCGATTCCATCAGCGCCTGAGATTCACCCTGAAAGGAGACAATTTGCCATGGCTCACAAGAAAGGTGGCGGTTCCAGCCGGAACGGTCGCGATAGCAAGCCCAAAATGCGCGGCGTCAAGCGCTTCGATGGTGAAGCAGTGCCCGCCGGCGCCATCATCGTTCGTCAGTGCGGCACCCGCATCCACCCCGGTGAGAATGTGGGACTGGGCCGCGATTTCACCCTCTACGCCGTCGTCGACGGCTTCGTCAAATTCGAGCACGTCACCCGCGATAAAAAGCAGGTCAGCGTCTACCCCGAACGTGTCCAGCAGGGGTGATGCACGCACCACTCCTCCCGGTCAAGGAAGATTTGAGATGAAACTAGGCATTCACCCCACCTGGCATCCCCAGGCCCTCGTCACCTGCTCCTGCGGCAACAGTTGGACCACCGGCTCCACCCATGCTGAGTTGCACACCGACGTTTGCTCCGCCTGCCACCCCTTCTTCACGGGCGAACAGCGCATCGTCGACACTGCCGGCCAGGTCGATCGCTTCATGAAACGGCTGCGCGGCAAGGATGAGATCCGCTCGCGCGTGCGGCTGGAGGCAGAAGCCCGCCGCCTGGAGGAAGAAGCCGCGCGCAAGGCCCGCGCCCGCGGGGATGACCCCTCCAAAGCAGTGAAACAGGTGCGCAAGACTGTAGAAAAGCCCGCGGCAGAAGCTGCCGGCGCCTGATCCTCACGCCCCCCTCTCGTCTATAAACAAGGCCCCGCACGGGGCCTTGTTTTTTTGTCCCGATTCCGTCGCTGCGGCCCTACAGCAGCGCCCCCCGCAGCAGCGAGAGCAGCGCCACCGCCCAGACGTAATAGGCGAAGGGGATCAGGCTGTACTGGCGCAGGTAGCGCAGCAGGTAGTGGATGCTGAGGAATCCGGCCAGGGCCGCGGCCAGAAAACCGGCCACGATCGGCCACACTTCGATCTGATCGACCCCTGCCTGAAGCAGATCGAGCAGTTGCAGCCGGAGGACGGCTTCCTACCCGACCCCAGCCGGCCGCAAGCCAACAGCGCCTGGGGCCGACTGCTGGGCCTGGAGGGCAGCGGCTCGGCCGCCTACTTTGGCGTCTTTGGCAAGCTGCTCAAACAAGACCTGGTCTTTCATAAGCGCAATCAGGGGAGAGATGACCAGACAGAGCCCGTCCATCAGCATCGCCGGTACCTGGTAACAGATGGATTTGCC
>JABWBG010000284.1 GCA_013360575.1 Caldilineales bacterium | reverse complement strand
GCCTGGGCGCGGGCGAGTTTGGCAATGTCGTATTGCCCTTCGCTCTCCAGCCGCAGGGCGAGGGAGAGCAGTTGTACGAGCGTGTCTGTCCATTGTGAATTTTGCAAGTTTATATTCCTTTTAGTTTATCCCACAATTGACTCGCGAGATTTGATAATTCTTCCAACTCGGATTCATTCAAGCACGACCACGGCGCGAAGAAGAGACGTTCCGTCTCCGCTTCGACCTCCGCCCGAACCTGTTTGCCCGTCGCTGTGATTTGGATCTTCCCCGAAGCGTCGTCCGCCCAGCCGCGCCGTGCGAGTTCCTGCACGTCCGCCGCGTGGACTTCGCGCGTGACGCCGCGCCCGCTGGTTTTCTCGTGGAGTTCGTCGAAGGTCAGCGCGTCGCTTTGGGAGAGTCGGTCGAGTACCTCCCACGTGTGACCTTCCATGCCGTGCGCGCTCCATGTTGCAACATACATATCATCGCGATACGCAGACAATTCGCCGAAGAGAACCACAAAACGTTCCAACGGATACAGGACTTCATAGCGTTGATAATTCTCGTGCTTGTGAGCCATGAAGTAATGAGATGGCGGTTCGGGCGCAGACAGCGCGGCGTCGCCAATCCGCGCGAGGTAATCAAATGTCTTTTCCATGTGCGCTTCGGGCATTGGCTTCAAAGACGCCAGCGAATCGCCCGCTGCGCGCCAGACCTTATGCGCCGCTTTCATTCCAAACTCGGTGGGTATGTATCCGTCTTTCCCATCCGAAATCAAATATCCATGCTGGACCGCAGAAACAAGGCGTTCCTCGTTGCGGCGCGCCAGCCCGTACGGAAAAATCCGCATGAAGTTCGCGGTCGTGATGGGTTCCGAGCCGAAGAGCCAGATGGCAAAAAGCCAGGTTGACCAATCAGGCTTGAGTTCCATCTCGGTGGCGGCTTTGTCCATTGCCGGGAAGCCGTAACCGCCGAGTATGTCGTATACATCTTCGAGCGCAGACCAGATGGCATTCAGGTTCATAATTCATCTCTTCTGTTTGTTGCAGGCATTCGTTCGATTGTAGCTGAACGCCGCTCGCCGCACTGCGGGCAGTGGACCAGCGCCTGCTTGCGGACCGCGGCGGCCTTCCAGCGGATGCCGCCCGCGTCCCAGACGGAGCGCGTGGCCCCGCAACTGCTGCACCGCATCTGCCAGACCTGCGACTCGGCGCGCATTTCGTCTGCCCATTGCCTGGGCAAGACTGCCATGAAAAAACGTTGGATCCGTGTCATTGTATCTCCTTTCAGCGGCGCGCCAAAAAAAGATAACGGTTGAGACTGAAGAAGTAATCGCCAGACGCGCCGAGCCTGTGCAACTCCTCCTGCCAGGCCCGCACCTGGGCCGGCGCTGCGCCCGGCGCCACGGGGCGGCCGGGCAGCGAGGCGAGGAAATCGGCGATCTGATCCACCACCTGGCGGCCAAGCGCGCGAAACTGCTCAGGGCTCAGGTCGTGGGGCGCCTGGCGAGCGTGGCGTGGCTGCGTCTGATCAAGGTTTCCCATGCGAGATGTCTCCCATCACGGCCCGCGCCAGATGCTCTGCATGGCGATGGCGGTGCGGCCCGGATAGCTGAAGTCGAACCCGTCCGCGTTCACCCGGAGGGTTTGACTCGAATAGTGATCCTCGCGTTTGGCGATGAGCCCGCCCGGCAGCAACAGCGTGGCGTGATGCTCTGTTCCCGAAACCGGGTTGCGGATCGGCTCGAAGGCCACCTCGACCGCCTCGCCGGCGCGGAAGTGGCTGTGCTTGCCGTCGTACGCGAATTCAAGCGCGGCCGTGCGCACCTCCATCCCGGCGGTGACCGTGGACATGAAGATGCCGATCGGCCCGCCGGCCTGGCCGGTGGCAATCGCTTCCAACGCGGCGCGCTGTTCGCCCTCGGCGCGGCTGTCGAGATAGACCACCGCGCGGCCGTTGCCCTCGTGCAGGGGGCCGGGCCAGATGGCGGCCACCACCCAGCGCAGCCCATCCAACGGCACGACGCCGTACTTGCCCTCCACCACGCGATAGGCCAGCGCGGCTTCGCAGCTTCCGTGCGTGGGCGGGGCATTGAACGAGCAGGGGCAGCCGTAGTTGCAGTTACACGCCATCAGGTGCTCGATCTTGAGCTTCCATTTGACTGGTTTGACCGGTTTGCTCATCTCACATCCCTTCCATCGAGTGCATCGCGTGTTCCAGCGGGATCCAGCCGGTTGCGACCCCGATCCCGCCGAGGATCAGCGCGGCGCCGATGACCGGGGCGAAACGCGCGCCCCATGGCGCCACCTTCTCGGCCAGGATGACTAGGGCGCTGGCCAGCATCCACAGCGGATTCATCATCCCCAGCGCGATCAGCGCCAGGGTGAGCCCCCAGCAGCAGCCCAGGCAGTAGAGGCCATGGTACGCGCCCATGTGCACCGCGCCCGCCAGGCCATCGCGCCAGTGTCCCATGAAGAACTGGAGCGGCTCGCGGCAGTAGCCCAGGCAAGTCATCTTCCAGGGGGTGAACTGGTAGATGCCCGCGGCGACCAGCGCGCCGCCGGCGAGCATCCGCCCCCAGGGACTCATCACCCAGCCCCCGCCAACCGCGTCCACCAGGGCAATGCCGGCCCCCGCTGCCATCCAGACGCCGAGATACCCGCCGACAAAAACGGCGGTGGGAGCTACCGAATACCCGAACCGTGTCCGGGACTGCGCCACCGTGGCGAAAAGCAACACGGCCGGCGTCACCGACGGCAGCATCATCGCGGCCATCATCGCCGTCCACAGCGCCGTAAAGCCGGCGATGTCGCCGGGCATGGCGACCCCGGCGCCCAGGCTGGCAACCCAGGCGAGCGCCGACGCGGCCAGAAGCCCCCCGCCAAGCAGATATTTTGTAGGACTGGACAGATGGAGAGATTCGGGCATCTGTAACCTCAACGTCAGGCGCTCACCCCTCACCCGTTGGCCTCGAACGCCAGCGTCAGCGGGATCGCCCGCGCCAGCGAGTCGCCAACCGGCGACGAACGTTCGCAGCGTTCGCGCAGATAGGCGATCTGTTCCGGCGTCGCGTCAGGGGCAGAGATGCGCACGGTGTAGGACATGCGGTCGTAGCCCGACCCCGGCGCTCCTTCCAACCCAAGATACGAACGCACGTTGAAATGCCCGGTTGCTTCCACCGAGAGCGACTGGATCGGGAGGTCTAGGAAGGAGGCGTGCATGGCCACCAGGTCCACGTCGCAGGCGGCCAGCGCGGCCAGCAGCATCTGCATGGCGTTGAAATCGTCGTCGCCGCCCAGGTACGCCACCTTGTCTCCAAACTCGACCCGCGAGCGCGAGCCGCCGACCCAGTGAGCGACCAGAACCGGGTTCCGGTCCGCTTTGTTTGCATCCTGCGCCGCCATCTCCCGGAATGCCTGGAGTTCGGCGACGTCGAGTCCGTTAATAGAAGTGTCTGTGTTCATGTGTGTTCCTCCTGACTTGGATCAATGGAGAGATTCGAGCATCTGTACCCATCAAACCGGCTTGCGGGCGCGGAAGCTGATGCCCTGGGTGCCGAACTCCAACGCGTCCGAGGGGTCGGGCGTGTCCACGTAACTGTTGTACTTGTAGACGATCTGGCCATCTTCGAAGCCGGCCGCGTGCACGGCGCGCAGTAGCTCTGCATCCAGCAGAGCGCCGGCAATTCAGCCCGTCCACAACGAGATGTCGTCCAGCGCCTCGGCCGGCACCTCGCGCTCGACCAGGATGTCGCCCACCTGCAGGCGGCCGCCCGGCTTAAGCACGCGGCGCCACTCGGCCAGCGTGGCGGCCTTATCGAGCATCATGTTGAGCACGCCGTTGCTGATCACCACGTCGGCGAAGTCGTCGGGCAGGGGCAGCGCCTCGGCCAGCCCCTCGCTGAATTCGACGTTGGTCGCGCCCATGGCCGCCGCGCCGGCGCGGGCCTTGGTGAGCATCTCCGCGGTCATGTCGAAGCCGATCACCCGCCCCGCCGGGCCGACCAGCCGGCTGGCGATGAGCGAGTCGAAGCCGGCGCCGGAGCCGATGTCCACCACCGTATCGCCGGGGTGGATGGGGCCGAGAGAGAAGGGGTTGCCGGTGCCGGCAAAGGAGGCGATATTGGCTTCGGGCAGGCCGGCATAGAGGGCCTCGTCGTAGCCCAGGATGCCGATCAGCCGCCGGCCGGTGTGGAAGTGGTAGCCCTTGGCCGGGTCGAGGGCGACGTTGGCGTACTCCTTCTTGATTTCGACCCGCAGTTGATCGAGCGAGATGTTGGGAACGTGTTGTGCGGTCATAGGTCTTCCTTTTTGGGGTGGGTTGGTGGGTTGGTTTGTTTGTTGGTTTGTTGGTTGGTTGGTTTGTTGGTTGGTTTGTTTGTTGGTTGGTTTGTTGGTTGGTTTGTTTGTTTGTTGGTTGGTTTTTTGGTTTGTTAGTGGGGGGGGGGATCGTTGCTTATACAGAAAAACTATCATCTCCAACCAACCACCCAACCCACCCACCCACCCACCCAACCACCCAACCAACCATCCAACCATCCAA
>JABWBG010000283.1 GCA_013360575.1 Caldilineales bacterium | reverse complement strand
ACCCGCCCCGGATAGCGGCCCGCCAGCAATGCGGCGAAACCTTGCAGCGTGGGGGCGGGGATCGGAGGGGGCGAAGGCATCGGGGCCGGGAGCGGGGCCGCTGGGGGGACGATCTCGTAGGGCTGCGGCTCTGCCGCGAGCGCGGGCGCCAATTCCAGCACCGGCTGCAGGCGAGGCTCGGCGTCGCCCGGCCCGCCCAGCAATTCGTCCAGCTGCCGCAGCAGTTCCTGGCCCGTGTCCTGGAAGCTGATCTCGCTCGGCCCATCCTCCTCGCCGAACACGCCCTGGAACACGTCCCGCTTGCGGGCCAGCGTATCGAGGATGCGCTCCTCGATCGTGCCCTGGGCGATGATGTTGACCACCTGCACCGATTGCGGCTGGCCGTGACGGTGGGCGCGGGCGATGCGCTGCTCCAGCACCGCCGGGTTCCAGGGCAGATCCAGGTTGATCACCAGGCTGGCGGCTTGCAAATTCAGGCCCACGCCGCCGGCGTCGGTGGAGAGGAAGATGAGGCAGTCAGGATCCTCCAGGAATTGCTCGGTCAAGGCCCCGCGCTTGTGCGAAGGCACATCCCCGGTCAATTTCACGGCGCCCAGGGCCATGCGCGCCAGGATCGGTTCGGTGAGATCGAGCATGCGCGCCCACTGGCTGAAGATGATCGCCTTGCGGCTGCCGTTGCCGTTGCCGTTGGGCGCGATCTCATCTTCGAGGATGTGGGCCAGTTCGCGCAGTTTGGGCGAGGTGCGCTCCCGTTCTTTTTCCGGCAATTCGTGGTCGTGCAGGGCCAGGGCGTTGCAGATCAGCCGCATTTTCACCAGCGCGCCCAGCATGATCTGCCGTTCTTTGGGCGAGAGGGGACGGCGGCGCATGGTGGCCAGCAGGCGGGCCACGGTGGCGCGGAATTCTTCGTACGCGGCCCACTGTTCGCGCGTCATCTCCACGAAAAAGTTGTTGTCGGTGCGCGCGGGCAGATCCTTCAGCACTTCCGAGCGCACGCGGCGCAGGACATAGGGGGCGATGCGCTGGCGCAGTTGGTCGAGATTCCTGTAGCCCAGGACTTTGTACGCGCCGCTGCGCTTCTGTTCCAGCTCGAAGTATTGTTCGTTGAAGCGCCACAGGGGGCCGAGGACGCGGGGATCGAGGAATTGGAACACGCTGTACAACTCATCCAGCCGGTTTTCCAGGGGGGTGCCGGTGAGGACGAAGGCGTAGGGGCTGCGCAATTGTTTGACCGCGTCGGCTGTCTTGGCGCGCCAGTTTTTGATGCGCTGCGCCTCATCCAAAATCACCAAATCGGGACGCAATCGCTGTAAATCGACGATATCCTGCCGCACCAGCTCGTAATTGAGCACATTGAAGAATGCGGGCTGGCGATAGAACTGGCGCCGCGCGGCCAGCGGCCCCTCGATCACCTGCACCGGCAGGGAGGTGAAGCGGCGGATCTCCCGCGCCCACTGGTGTTTGAGCGAAGCAGGGCAGACGATGACCGCGCGTTGGATGTCGCGCAGTTGGCGCAGCAGGCTGGCCGCGGCGATGGCCTGCACCGTCTTGCCCAGGCCCATATCGTCGGCCAGCATGGCGCGGCGGCCAAAGGCGAGGTGCAGCGCGCCCTCCTCCTGATAGCCGTAAAGGCGGGCGGAGATCAGGTCGAAGGAGCGGGCGCCGGCGTGCACCTGGGTCAGGAACCAGGCTTTCTGACGTTCGATCCCTTCCAGGTCTTGTAGTTTGGCCAGGTGCTGGCGCACTTCCTGGGCGATGCTGAGGTGGGCGCGCGAACGGGACGGCAGGGCCTCGATCTCCTGAAACAGGGCGGGCAGGGCCTGCACCGGCGACCCGGCCAGAATGCCTTCGGCGTCGAAATAGCGGGCCAGCACATCGCCCAACCTGACGCCTTTGGGCAGGGGCAGAGAGACGCGCACGGCGACCCGCTCGGCGTGGTGCAGGAAGATCTGGGTGACAGGCGGGGCTTCGGCGGCGTAACGGCTCCAGGTCTCGTCGCCCACCGCGTGGCGCAGGTGCAGCAGCGCGCCTTCGATGTGCTTGCAGGTGCCCAGCAGGTTGGTCTGGTAATCGGGGCAGGTGCAACTGTTCAGGCGCTCGGTCAGGGAGCGGATCTGCACCTGATAGACGCGGCCCGATACCGAGGTGATCTCGAAGGCGCTGTAGACCGGGTGCGCGCCCTTGTTCACGACTTTGGCGATCTCTTCCTCGGCCCGTTTCTGGCGGCGTTCGATCTGAATCTGTTGGGGAGAGGCGTCAGTGGGCATGAGCAAACTCCGGGATGGGGCGAAGGTGGGTCATAAAAAGCTATCAATCCACCCACAAAGGCACGATGGCGAATTTATCCACATCCACCAGCCCCTGATCGGTGAGTTTGAGGCTGGGGATCACCTCCAGGGCCAGGAAGCTCATGGCCATGAAGGGATCGTGCAGGGGGGAGCCGAGATCGTGGGCGGCGGCGATGACGGCATCCACCTGTGCGCGCACGATTTCGACCGGCGCGTCGCTCATCAGCCCGCCGATGGGCAGGGGCGCTTCGGCCAGGATCTGCTGATCCACAGCAGCGACCATGCCGCCGCCCAGTTGCGCCACCCGCCGCGCCGCGGCCAACATCGAGGCATCCTCGGCGCCGATGACGACGATGTTGTGATGATCGTGGGCCACGGAGGAGGCGATGGCGCCCCGCTGCAAACCGATGCCCTTGACAAATCCCTTGCCCACCTGGCCAGAGCGCATGTGCCGCTCGATCACGGCCATTTTCAGCAAGTCGCGGGCAGGGTCGGCCAGGGCCAGGCCCTCCTGGCTGGGGATTGGCTCGATCAGATGGGTGGTGACCAGTTGGTCGGGGATGGCGCCGATCACCCGCGCCCGCCGGCCCGCGGCGGGGATGCGCAGATCGACCTGATCCCAGGCCACGGAAAAGGAATGGCGCAGGGTGCGAACGCTGGGCTGGGGGCGGGGGAGGAGCATCTGGCCATCGCGCGCCACCAGTTTGCCCCCGCGGAAGACAAGCCGGGGCCGCGGGGCCTGCAAGTCGTCGAAGACAATCAAATCGGCGCGGCGGCCAGGGGTGATGGCCCCGCGGTCGTGCAGGCGGAAGTAGCTGGCCGGGTTCCAGGTAGCCATACGGATAGCCATGATCGGGTCGATGCCGGCGGCGATGGCGGTGCGCACCATGAAATCGATGTGTCCTTCGTCCAGCAGGTCGGCGGGCTGGCGGTCGTCGGTGCAAAAACAGATGCGGTGGTGGTTTTCCGGGGTGATCAGAGGCAGCAGAGGGCGCAGGTTGCGGGCGTTGGTGGCCTCGCGCAGGAAGATGGTGAGGCCGGCGCGCAGTTTGGCGCGCGCTTCCTCCACCGTGGTGCATTCATGATCGGAGCCAATGCCGGCGGCGACGTAGGCTTGCAGGGCCTTGCCATCCAGGCCGGGGCAGTGGCCATCGATGACGCTGTCTTTGAACGCGCGCAGCTTGTTCAGCACCTCGTCATCCCCCGCCACGACGCCGGGGAAGTTCATCACCTCTGCCAGCCCCAGCACCCAGGGGTCGTTTTTCAGGGAGAGAAGATCGTACCAGTGCAGGGTGGCCCCGTTCGTCTGCATGTGGGTGGCGGGCACACAGGAGGAGGCCATGACATACATGCTCAGGGGGCCATGTTTGGCGCTCTCGAACATGAAGCGGATGCCATCCAACCCCAACACGTTGGCGATCTCGTGCGGGTCGGTGATGACGGTGGTGGCCCCGCGGGGGACGACAATGCGGGCGAATTCGGCAGGGGGCACCATGGCGCTCTCGATGTGCACGTGCGCGTCGATGAAGCCGGGGGCGAGATACGCGCCCTGCAGGTCGATCACCTCTGCGGCTTCGTATTCGCCCACGCCGGCGATGCGCGAGTGGACGATGGCCACGTCCCCCGGCAAAATCTCGCCGCTGAGCACGTTGACCACGCGGGCATTCTTGAGCAGGAGCTCCGCGGGCAAATCCCCACGGGCATGGCGGAGGATGGCTTCGAGTTGCATGGCAAAGGTGGGAGAGTGAAGGTCACTACTCGGCCAATTGCGGTCGAGTGGGCTGTCAATTGGAGGATATTCTACCACACGGGGCAAACCCACGCGGCGCAGCGGGAACCTGGCCGCGGGCGCCGGCGTCTGAGAGAGACGCGGGCGCCAGACTACGCCCGCGCGACGTTGCAGCGTAGTCTAACCGCCCAGAAAGTAACCAGCAAAAGGACGGTTTTTGTGGCAGAATAGTTTTCAGTATTCAGTATTCAGTATTCAGTATTCAGTATTCAGTATTCAGTATTCAGTATTCAGTATTCAGTTTTCAGTATTCAGTTTTCAGTGTTCAGTTTCGCTTTGACGGTGTCAACCATGAGGAACCACAACTACAAACCCATTCGTATCATCGTTTTGCTTCTGTTTTTGGCGGCGCTGGCCGGGGGGTGCGGGGGGCCGACGCCCACGCCCGCAGTCACCGAGACGCCGACGGCCACGGCTGTGGCCACGGCCGTGGCCACCCCCACGCCCCTGCCCCCCAC
>JABWBG010000282.1 GCA_013360575.1 Caldilineales bacterium | reverse complement strand
CCTCATTACAGCCCATATGAACTTGTTAACCCTGCCAAAATGGCCGCTGTCGCTGGTTTTCTGCCCAGCTATCTCGACTTTTCCGACAGGCTGCTAGGCATGGTCGGTTCTCCTCTGAGAATGGGCCACGGGGCTCCTTGATCTACCTCGACGCCTCCACCAGGCGCAGGGGAAACAGCGGCGACCTGATGGGGACAATGCAGACTTCCGAAGTCTCCGAGACTTCGGAAGTCTGAGACGCTACGCCCCGGCTTCCAGAATGTCTTTCACGTTGGCCAGTGCGCCCTCGAACTGTCGTCTTAACATGGCCGCCATCACCGGCTCGGCCAGTTTGAAGAATCCGCCTACCTCCCCTTTCGCGCTGATTGTCATGCGCGTGCCGTTGTCGGCGGGCTCCAGGCTGTAGCGCGCGGTGCTGGCGATCGGCCCCGAGATGGATTTGTAGGCCCAGGCCCGGTTCGGCTCGAACTCCGTCACTTCCGAGTTGACCTCCATGCGCTTGCCGAGGGTCTGGCCGACCCAGACGTAGGTGGTCCCTTGGCGCACCGGTGGTTCCGAGATCAGCCGCGTCTCGACAGTGCCGGTGTGCCATAGCGGCAGGTTGTCGAAGTCGGATATATAGGCCCAAACTGCTTCCACGGGCCGGTTGATGGTGATACTGCTTTCGAGTTTCATGGGGTTTCTCCTTTCGAATGTGCTTACAACGACGCCTCCACCAGGCGCAACGGGAACATCGGCGACCCGGTGGGGACGATGACGCGGCGCATCTGCAGGCCGGCGTCGGCCAGCAGGCTGCGCATTTCCGCTTCCGTGCGCTCGCGGCCGCCGATCTGCTGCAGCATGTGCAGGTCGTAGAAGAGGCTGATCGCGTCGAACGGCTCTGCCAGCAGCCGGTCGATGATCAGCAGGCGGCCGTCGGGCGGCAGCGCCTCGCGGCAGCGGGCCAGGATGACCGCGCACTTCTCGTCCGACCAGTCGTGCAGCACCGCCTTCAGGATCAACAGGTCGGCGGACGGCACGTGCTCGAAGAAACTGCCGGCGATCACCTCGACCCGGTCGCCCAGGCCACCCAGCACGTGGTTCGCTGTGACGCCTGGCATATCGATAAGGATGCCGCGCAGATGGGGGGTGGCTTCCAGGATGCGCTTGAGAAAGACCCCCGTGCCGCCGCCCACGTCGCAGACCGTGCGGAAAGGCGTAAAGTCATACGCCGCGGCCAGGGGAGAGTCCATCATCGAGTAAGCCGCCTGTGCCTGTTGGAAGGGGATGCCCAACTCCGGGTGCTGTTCCAGATAGTCGAAGAAGGGCGCGCCCATGACGTGGGTGAAGGCGCTCTCGCCGGTGGCCAGGGTATAGGCGAAGTTCTGCCAGGGGCGTTGGTAGGCGTCGGTGCCCATCATGAGCAGGCCATTATGCAGGCTGCCCGGCGTGTCCTTGAGCAGCGCGCGACCAAGAGCGGTGAGCGCGTAGCGGTCGCCATCGCGGGCGGTGATCTCCAGAGCCGTCGTCATGCGCAGGGCGCGGAAGAGGGTGGGGCCGTGCAGTCGGCAGGCCGCGGCCAGCTCAGCTACAGTGCGGGGACCGGCGGCCATCTGCTCGAACACGCCGGTCTTGACCAGGGCGTGGCAGAGCATCAGGCTCGCCCAGCCCTGCACCCACTGGAAGAAGCGGGCCTGGGGCGGGACGGCGGGTGGGGTGGATGGTGTGGTCATGGGTCTCTCCTGTGGACATGCGCTACGCCGGGGCGGACTGCGCGGCGCCCTTGTCCCGCAGCAGCAGGACGCCGCCCCACACCAGCCAGACCAACACGAGCAGAAGCGCCGGATAATAGGTCAGGTTGCTCAGCAGGGTCAGCGTCGGGCTGGACAGGTTGGTCCAGTCCCCGCCGCCGGAGATGTTGACGATGGCGTTGACTATGCCCAACGCGCCGCCGATGATGCCGAAGATGGGCAGGAAGCGTGGGAAGCCAGCTTTGCCTCTGGCCGCCAACCCGGCCAGCAGGGCGGGCAGCATGAAGGCCAGCACATTGAAGATGTTGAACAGGGTGGACGGATCGGTTCCGGTGAATAACGCGCCGATGCCGCCCACCACCGTCGAGCCAACCGCAGCCAGGCCGAGGGGGGACGAGCCGAGGGATTTGTCCAGGGCATAGTAGAACAGGGCCATCAGCAGCATGCCGATCCCCAACAGTGCGGGAATGGCGTACCCGCCAAAGAGGAGCAGAATGCCGAGGATGGCGGCGATGCCGCCGATGCGATTGAGGGATGAGGTGTTCATAGTTCGATCTCCTTTGGTTGAAGTTGGTTTGAGTCAAGCGTGGACGACTCCATCATCCACTTTTCCAGAAACGCGGTGAGTTCCTGTAAATTCTTGAATCCGATACGCGCCTCCTTCTGCGGGTCCTCCAGGCTGATGCGCCAGACAGGCTGATCCGGCCGGGCGTCTGGTTGCATCCACAGGCCCAGGATGAAAAAGCGATGGCGGGGCCGCTCTGACTGGCCGGGCATGCGTGCTCCTGTTACAGGTTCGTTGTCTGTGCTATACTGTCGTCGGCGCAGTGCGATGCAGGTTGCGGGCGGCGCCGTCACTCGGTGAACGGTTCTACGTCTGCCATCCTACAGTGTCATCATTTAGAGATCGTTTATTGGAGCCGGCAATCGTGGCGAATTTGCAGATTCATCTGCTCGGCGGTTTGCAAATCCGGCTGGGCGACGGCGACCCGCCCCATTTCGTCTCCAGCAAGGCCCCTGCCCTGCTGGCCTATCTGGCTGTCACCCGGCGGCCGCACCGCCGCGAGGCCCTGGCCGGCCTGCTCTGGGGCGAAATGCCCGACGACGCCGCGGCCAACAACCTGCGCCAGGCCCTCAGCAGCCTGCGCAAGGCCGCCGAGCCGCATCTGCGCATCGACCGCGACGAGGTGGCGTTCAACGCCGACGCTCCCTATTTCCTCGATGTCGAACTCTTCAGCGACCTGCTGCGCTTGCAGCGCGGCCAGCCGCCGGCCCAGGGCATCGGCCTGCTGCGCCGGGCGCTGAGCCTCTATCAGGGCGAATTTCTGGCCGGCTTCCACGTGCGCGACGCGCCCGATTTCGAGGAGTGGGTGCTGGGGCAGCGGGTGCAATTGCGCGATCTGGCCCTGGACGGGCTGGAGAGCCTGACCCGCCTGCTGATCGAAAGCGGCCAGTGCCAGGAGGCGATCCCCGTCACGGCCCAACTGCTGGCCCTGGACCCCTGGCGCGAGGAGGCACACCGCTGGCGCATGTTGGCCCTGGCCCGCTGTCGCCAGACCAGCGCCGCCCTGGCCCAATACCGGAGCTGCCGCGCCATCCTGCGCCAGGAGTTCGACGCCGACCCCTCCGCCGAGACCACCGCGCTCTACGAACGCATCCGCGCCGCCCAGAACGCGCCCCGCCACAACCTGCCAGGGGCCACGACCGGCTTCGTGGGCCGGGAAGAGGAGCTGGCCGCGCTGGCCGGCCTGCTCGCCCACCCCGCCAACCGCCTGCTGACCCTCCTCGGCCCCGGCGGCGTCGGCAAGACGCGGCTGGCGGTCGAAGTGGCTCAGGCACTGGTCCCGCCCGATCCGCGGGCCCCGGGCCTGGCGCAGTTCGACCGCATCGTCTTCGTGCCGCTGGTCGCATGCGCCTCGCGGGCGCAACTGCTCGACGTGCTGGTCGAACGCCTGCGTGCCGCACCGGGCGAAGCAGCGCCGCTCGATCGCATCGCGGCGGCGCTTAGGGGACGCCGCACGCTCATCGTGCTGGACAACTTCGAGCAGCTCGTCGAGTGCGCCGGCGACGTGGTGGCTGACCTGCTGGCGCTGGCACCAGGATTGCACGCCGTGGTCACGTCGCGGCGCACGCTCGGACTCGACGGCGAACACGTGGTCGCATTGCATGGGCTGCCGTTGCCGCACGACCAGGCAGATCTCGAAGAGGCAGCACACAACCCGGCACTCGCGCTGTTCGTCGATCGGGCGCAGTCCGTGCGGCCCGACTTCCACCTGGGCGCACGCAACCTCGCCACGTTGACGGCGCTGATGCACCGCCTGGACGGCCTGCCCTTGGCCGTGGAACTGGCCGCGTCACGCGTGCGCAGTTTCGCGCCCGCGGAGATGCTCGCCATGCTCGACCGGCCGGCGGGACAGCGTGGTGACCTGGTGGCGCGCAGCGGGCCGCGGGCGGCCCTCGATCCGCGTCATGCATCGATGCAACAGGTCGTGGCCTGGAGCTGGGGCTTGCTCGACGACCGTCAGCGTGTGCTGCTGCAATCGCTGGTGCCGTTCGACGGTGGGTGCACGGCAGCCGCAGCTGCAGCAGTTCTGGACGATCCGCAGGCGGCACTGTGCCTGGACGAGCTGGTCGGGCATTCGCTGCTCCAGGCGCGTGCCGGCATGAGCGGCAGCACCCGCTTCGCGCCATACGAGCCGGTGCGAGAGTTCGCAGCTCTGCACACCGACGCGGCCACGGCGCAGCGGCTGCGGGCGCGCCATCGCGCCTGGGTGCGCTTGTGGGCGGGCCAACTGCCGCCCACGCC
>JABWBG010000281.1 GCA_013360575.1 Caldilineales bacterium | reverse complement strand
CTACGCCCGCGATGGCTCGCCCACCCCGGCCCTGCTGGAAGAGGCCCTGACCACCCTGGCCCGCGGACGCTACACCACCGTCTTCGGCAGCGGCATGGCCGCCATCGCCGCGGCCCTGGCCGTGGCCGCGGCCGGCAAACGCGTGCTGGCCGCGCCCGACCTCTATGGCCGCACCTATCACCTGATGCAAAGCTGGCTGCCCGGAACCGGCGCCGAGGTGCGCTTTGCCAACGCCCAAGATCACGAAGGCATCGCCGCGCTGCTGCGCGACTGGCAGCCGCACCTGCTCGTGCTCGAAACCCTCTCCAACCCCCTGGTCAAAATCAGCGACCTGCCCTGGCTGATTGCCCAGGCCCAGGCTGTGGGATGCAAAACCCTGGTGGACAACACCTTTGCCTCTCCCTACCTCTGCCGGCCGGCGGAACTGGGCGCGGCCTTCACCGTGGAATCCCTCACCAAATACATCAACGGCCACGGCGATGTCACCGGCGGCGCCGTCACCTGCCTGGAAGCGGGCGACCACAAGGCCCTGGTCGAATATCGCACCGCGTTCGGCGCCGTCCTCGATCCGCAGGCCGCCTGGCTCACCCTGCGCGGGCTGCGCACGCTGGGCCTGCGCCTGCGCCAACAGTGCGCCAACGCCGCCGCCCTCGCCGCCTTTCTGACCGTACACCCGGCTGTGGCCCACGTCTATTATCCTGGCCTCTCCCATCATCCCGGCCACGCCCTCGCCGGCCAGATGTTCGGCGGCCGCGGGTTTGGCGGCATGCTCGCCTTCGACCTGGCCGAAGCCACCCGCGCCCGCGCCTGGCAGGTGATGGATCGGCTGCACGTGGCCGTGGCCGCGCCCACCCTGGGCGACATCGCCACCCTGGTCAGCCACCCCCGCACCGCCTCCCACCGCAACCTCACCCCGGCCCAGGCCGCGGCCATCGGCATCGGCGAGGGCGCGATCCGCGTCAGCGCCGGCATCGAACACAGCGATGATCTGCTGGCCGACTTCCGCCAGGCCCTGGCTTGAGCCGGCGAACTCAGGCGCGGGGCAGCGCCCGCGGCGCAAAGGCCTGCGCGGACGCCAACCCCATGTACGGCTGGAAATCTGGTGGATAGGGCGGCTGCAAGAGCGCGCCCCGCGGCAAAAACCGATAGACCTGCGCGTATGGCTTCACCTCGGTGGCGCTGACCCGCCGCACCACATGCCAGGGCGTCAGATCCGCCGGATCCTCCAGGCCCATGGCGCCCAGCAACTCCAGCACCCCGCGAATCGTCTGGCGGTGGAAATTGGCCACGCGCATATACTTCTCCGCCACCACCAACCCCTGCCGCAAGTGCGCATCCTGCGTGGCCACCCCCACCGGGCAGCGATTGGTGTTGCAACGCATGGCCTGGATGCAGCCCAAGGCCAGCATCATGCCCCGGGCCGCATAACAGAGATCCGCGCCCAGCGCCAGACGCTTGATCATGCCAAAACCGGTCGTGACCTTGCCCACGGCAATGATCCGCACCCGTTCCCGCAGATCAAAGCCCACCAGGGCATTGTGCACGAAGATCAACCCCTCCACCAGCGGCGAACCCACATGGTTGGCGAACTCCATGGGCGCGGCGCCGGTGCCTCCCTCCCCCCCATCCACCGTGATGAAATCGGGCGTGATGTTGCTCTCCACCATGGCCTTGCACACCGCCAGAAACTCGTGGCGATTGCCCACGCAGAGCTTGAAGCCCACCGGCTTGCCCCCCGCCAGCCGTCGCAACTCGGCCACGAATGCCAGCAGGCCCAGCGGCGTGTCGAAAGCGCTGTGACCCGGCGGCGAGATCACATCCGCGCCCAGCGGCACCCCGCGGATCGCCGCGATCTCAGGCGTGAGCTTGGCCGCGGGCAAAATGCCGCCGTGCCCCGGCTTCGCGCCCTGCGACAGCTTCACCTCTATCATCTTCACCTGTTCCTGGGCCGCATTCTGCGCGAATTTCTCAGGATCGAAGCTGCCGTCGGGCCGGCGACAGCCAAAATAGCCGGTGCCGATCTGCCAGATCAGATCGCCGCCCCCTGCCAGATGATAGGGGCTGATGCCTCCTTCGCCCGTATTGTGCGCGAACCCGCCCAACTGCGCGCCCTGACTCAGGGCCTGCACCGCGTTGGCGCTGAGCGAGCCAAAACTCATGGCCGAGATATTCAGCAAGCTGGCCGAATAGGGCTGCGTGCAATCAGGCCCGCCCACCATCACCCGCAGGTCGCGCTCCGCCAGGTGCAGGGGCTGCATGGAATGGTTGATCCACTCGTAGCCCACTTCGTACACATCCTTTTGCGTGCCAAAAGGTATCGTGTCCCGCACATTTTTGGCCCGTTGGTAGACCACCGACCGCTGATCGCGGCTGAACGGCATGCCTTCCGTCTCCAGCTCGATGAAATACTGCTGGATCTCCGGGCGCAACTCTTCCAACAGATAGCGCAAATGGCCGATGACGGGGAAATTGCGCAACACTGCATGCGAGGTTTGTACATAATCATGCACCCCCACGGCTATGATCGGCCCCACCAGCAGCAGAGACCAGAGGATGGGCGGGTAGAAAAGGGCGATGATGGCGATAGCAGCCAAGACTGCGATGCTGATGACGGCAAACTGACGGCGCATGATCGACTCCTTTGCGAGGGTGCGAGAAGAGAAATGGCCAGCGCTGTCAGTCTACGGACGATCCCGCTCCGGGTCAAACAGGTTCGTCCCCACCCGCGCGTCCGGCTGTCTTCAACCTGTCCCTCTCCACAATCGCCCGCATCCACCCCCGCACCGAGTTGATCAGGAAGATGGCGTCCGCGCTGGCCAGCATCTCCCGGCGGATCACCTGCTCGCGCAGCAGGCCGCGATCGAGCAATTCGCCGCGGTACACGCCCGCCAACAGCCCGCAATCGAGCGGCGGCGTCAGCAGCGCCCCGCCCCAGGCAATGACCAGATTCGCCCGGCTCGATTCGGTCAACTCCCCCCGTTCGTTCCACAGCAACACATCGTCGCAACCGGGCCAGGCAGGCGGGGCAATGCCAGCGGGGCCGGGGGCCCTGCCAGGAGCGACAGCGTTTTCCTGCTGGCAGCGCCCCGCCTGCTCGTAGACGCGGCGGTGGGTGGTCTTGAAATAGAGAAAGGGATCCGTCGCATCCACCGGGGCCGCGGCCAGCCCCAGGCGCAGGGCGCGGCGGGGCTGCGCCGGCAAGATCGGTGTTGCCTCGCAGGTGAGATCGCCCTCTGGCCCGGCCAGCAGCCGCACCTTGTGCGCGGCCGGACGCTGCGCGCGCAACTGATCGGCCTGCGCCAGCAACAACGCCCGCGCTGCTTCCACATCCAACGGCCGCACAAAATAGATGGCGGCCGCGGCCAGGCGCTGCAAATGCCGCTGCAACAGCCAATACCCGCCGCCCGGATGCCAATACAACGATTCGAGCAGAGAAAACACCGGCGGCGGGGCCGTGAGGATGCGGGCCTTGACCTGACACTCGGCGTACTCTGCCTCCCCTTTCGAATCCCAGACAATGCCGCCGCCCACGCCGTAGGTCGCCTGCGCCGCGGCCTTGTCCACCACCAGCGTGCGGATGGCGACGTTGAACTGGGTCCGCGGGGGCGCGTCCTCGCCCGCCGGGGCCGCGAACCCCACCGCGCCGGTGTAGACGCCCCGCGGTCTTCCCTCCAGCTCGCGGATGATTTGCATGGTCCGCACCTTGGGCGCGCCGGTAATGGAAGCGCAGGGGAAGAGCGCGCCCAACACCTCGATCAGTCCCGCCCGCGTGCGCGCCTGCACCGACGAAGTCATCTGCAACACCGTGGGATAGCGCTCCACCTCGAACAGCCGCGGCGCCTGCACGCTGCCGATTTCGGCCACGCGGCCCATATCGTTGCGGATCATGTCCACGATCATCACATTTTCCGCCCGATTCTTCAACGAATGCTGTAACCAGCGGCGATTGGCCTCATCCGCGGCCAGATGACGCCCGCGCGGGGCCGTGCCCTTCATCGGCCGCGAGCAGAGCTGCTCCCCATCCAACGTGAAGAACAGCTCCGGCGAAGCGGAGCAGATGGCGAAGGCCGGCGTCTCGATGAAGGCCCCGTACGCGCCCTGCTGCGCCTGTTGCATGGCCAGGAACAGGGCCCAGGCCTCGCCAGCAAAGGGCCGCGTCAGGCGCAGGGTGTAGTTGACTTGATAGGTGTCCCCGCGGGCAATGGCCCGCTTGATGGCGGCGATGGCGGCGAGATAGCGCGGCCGGGGCGTGTCTGCCTGCCAGTCCTCGGTCATGGCCGCGGGCAGGGCCGGGGCCGGGGGCAGGGCCGGCGATCGCTGCGCGTCTGCAGCGAAACGGCCGATGAATCGACGCCTGCGCCTGAACTGATCGAGGCGCCAAGCGACTCAATCTGGCTGGCGATTTCGGTCGCGCCACGCGTGGTCGTGCCGCGCGTGAGCAGATCGCCCGTCATGCTCGCCAGGCCCGCACGGCCCGCGGGATCGGACGAGGCGCCCGAAGCAACGCGGAAATCAGCGCTGATCAGCGGCAACGCGCGGTTCGGCGCAACAATCACGCGAACACC
>JABWBG010000280.1 GCA_013360575.1 Caldilineales bacterium | reverse complement strand
ATCCAGCAGGTGGGCGGCGCCGCCCTGGCTGCACCCGCAGGCGCGGGCCACGGTCGCCGCGTCTGTCGGGCCATCCGCCAGCGGCCTGAAGACGTCCAGTTGCAGCGCCAGCCGCACGATCTGCGGACGGAAGACCCCGGTGAACAGGTCGTAGATCAGGCCGGGGTCGGGGGGGTCTGAAGGGATATCGTTCATTTGCGCTCGACGATCCAAAAAAGATAGGACTTACGCAGTTGAATAAATTTGGCCATGAATCACACGAATTTACAGGAAAATCCAAACTGGAATTCGCGTCATTCGTATGAATTTGTGGTGATTGCGTAATTTATAAAAGAAAATGGCAGCCACAGGGCGAGAGAGGGCGCTTACGCCATGGCAGCGGCCAGTTGGGCGACGAAGGCCGCGTGTTCGGCGGATTGCAGGCCCTTGTGCAGCGCCGCCAGCGTTGCCGCCAGATCGCCCTGCAACAGCGCGTCTGCGGCCAGCCACAGCCCAGGGAAGACGCGGCTGCGGATCACCCCCTCCTCTGCCGGCAGCGGGCGGTACTCGCCCTCCTCCAGGGCGAACCAATCGATGGCCCCATCCAACACCCGCCACACCAGATACTCCTGCACGCCGTTGCGCCGGTAGACCTTCAACTTGTCGTGCAGGTCGTAGGAGGCGCTGGAGAGAGCGATCTCGATCACCAATTCTGGCGCGCCATCGATCAGGCGTTTTTTGTTGATGCGCGACTGCCCACCTGCCCGTGTGTGTAGTCGCAATAGGGCATCGGGTTGCACTTCGTTGTCCAGATCGAGCCGAACCGAAGCGTTGCCCGCGTATTGCACACCGGGTGTGCTCGCGCCAAAAATCATGAGCCAGCCCACAATCGTGCCTTGGGCTTCTCCATGGTCTACCAGAATCGGCGATGGCATATAGACAACTCCTTCGATCAATTCCGCTTTTTTGATCTGCGGCATGGCTTCGTAGCGGCGCTCGAATTCAGCGCGCGACAGACGATCGCCGGCTACCAGCGCGGGAGGGGCCGGCAACCAACTCTCCGGGCGGAGGACGGGGGCGGCGGGAGTCTGTACCACGGTGGACATAGCTATCTCCGGAGCAGGGCTCATGATCGGATCGACGCAGTTATCATACCAAACCGGGCCGGAGCGGTCAATCACTCCCGCGGCCGCCCGGCTGCCGGGCCTCACCACGCCTGCCGGTACAGTTGCTCCAATCCCGCCTGATCGATCGGGCGGGGATTGGTCGTCCAGTTCAAGTCGTTGGTGTACGCGCTGGCGGCCATGGCCGGGATCAGGCTCTCGTCTACGCCGGCATCGCGCAGGCGGGTGGGCAGGCCCACGGCGGCGATCAGATCCCGCACCGCGTCCACCGCATCGGCGGCGCCGTTCAGCGCCTGGCCGATCGCGGCATAGCGCGCGGGCGCAGCCGGCAGGGAGAAGGCCATCTGCGCCGGCAGCATGAGGGCGATGGCCACGCCGTGATGCAGACCCGCGAAGCTGGAAAGCTGGTGGGCCAGGGAATGGCAGGCGCCCAGCCAGTTCGAGGTGATGGCGATGCCGCCCAACAGCGCCGCCTCCATCATGCCCTGGCGGGCGGCCCCCTCCTCCCCCTGTTCCACGGCCCGGCGCAGGTGCTGCCCCACCAGCGCCACCCCGCGCAGGATCAGCGGATCCAGCAGCGGATTCTGGTTCGTGGAGACATAGGCCTCGATCAGATGGCTGAGGGCGTCGATGCCGGTGGCCGCGGTCAGCCATGTGGGCAGCGTCAGGGTGAGATCGGGGTCGATCAGAGCCACATCGGGCAGGAGGTGGTCGGCGCCGACGCCATATTTATGATGCCCGGCCATGTGCGTGAGCACGGCCCAGGGCGTGGCTTCGGCGCCGGTGCCGGCGGTGGTGGGCAGGAGGATGAGGGGCAGGCAAGCGCAGCGCGGCGGCGCGGGCCGGGCTTTGTCGCCGTGCAGATAAGCGTATTCCCAAACGCTGGCTGCGGCCGGCCCGCCCGCGGCCAGACGCACGGCCTTGGCAGTGTCCAGGGCGCTGCCGCCGCCCAGCCCGACGATGACATCGGCCCCGGACGCGCGCAGCGCCGCGGTCGCGGCATCGACCGAGGCGGTGTCGGGGTTGGGCACGACCTGATCATACACCGCAACCTGCATCCCGGCGGCGGCCAACGCCGCGGCCACCGGCGCCAGCAGCCCGGCGGGCAAGATGCCGGGATCGACAATGAGGAAGGCGCGGCGGCAACCAAGCGCTTGCGCCTGCGCGCCGGTCAGCCCTGCCGCTCCTGCACCCAAATAAACCTGTCCAGGCCAGAGATAACGATTCATATTTGAATGTTGAAAGTTGAAAGTTGAATGTTGGATGTTGAAAGTTGAAAGTTGAATGTTGAATGTTGGATGTTGAATGTTGAACAATAGACGTTAATCCGTCTAATACCCAATATCTAATATCCAAATAAAAAGCGAATGGGGATGGGCAAACGGGTCCGCCAGGCGGCTTCGTTGTGCTCGGCGCCGTCGAATTTCAGCGTCAGCCACTCCTGGCCGTGCGTCCAGCCGGCCGCGGCGAGCAGGTCATCCACCCGGCTTTGGAAGGGCGCATATTCGGCGTCGAGGCCGGCGGTGCCGTAATCGAAGTAAAGGCGATGGGAACCGGGCGGGGGCAGCATCCCCACCATCTTCGCCGCCAGCGCGTGACCGCCGATCGGCCAATGTGTGGAGAGACAGCCGGCGCCGCCGAACACGTCCGGATAGGCAATGAGGGCGTAGAGCGAGATCAGCCCGCCCATGCTCGATCCCATGACAAAGGTGTGGTCAGGCCCCGGCTGCGTGCGATAGGTCGCGTCGATGAAGCTCTTGACTTCGCCAACGAGGAAGCGAAGATACGCATCCGATTGGGGCGCGGCGCCGGTCTGCTGGCGGAAGCGGGCCAGCACAGCGCCCGCGGCGGGTTGCTGGGGCATGTATTCGCGGACACGGTGAGCTGTGTTCCACACACCGACCACGATCGCCCCGGCAAACCCCTCCTCCTGCTGCATCAGGGCCAGGATCGCCTCATCCACCCCCCAATCCACGCCCGTGAACGCCAGTTCGGGCAGGAAGAGATTCTGGCCATCATGCATGTAGATCACGGGATAGCGACGGGCAGGCGCGTCCTCGTAGCCGGGCGGCAGCCACACATCCACATGCCGGGGGAGGATGTGCCGCGAAGGGAAGTCGGCGTGACGGATGAGGTGGTTCATGATCAGGAAATGGAGCCGATGCCGTAGGCCCCGCGCAGCAATTGGCCGCGGGCAAAGCGATCGGCTGCGTACGCCGCGATCGACAGGGCCGGCGTCTGGCCGAGGATGGTCTGGGCCAGGGCGTCGCTGAGGGTGGGCGCCAGCTTGAAGCCGTGGCCGCTGAACCCGACCGCCACAAACAGGCCCGCCACCCCCGGAACCGGCCCCAGCAGCGGGTTCCAGTCGGGCGTGATGTCGTAGGGGCCGGTCCAGCCGGCGGTGCATTCGGCCTCGACAAACGCGGGCATGCGGTTCGTGATCAGGCGGTCGATGCGCTCGACATGCGCCATGTCCACGTGGTCGGTTAGCGTGTCTGCGTCCGCGATGGGGTCGCCATGGTCGCCGGTGCCCACCAGCACCACGCCGCCGGTTTCGGGGCGGAAATAGATCTTGTCGGGCGTGGTCAGGTCCTTCACAATCGGCCAGTGCGGCTCGTAGGCCCGGGCGATCTTGAGCGTGATCACTTTGTGGCGGCTGGTTTCGTAGGGGAATTCGAGGCCGGCGGCGGCGGCGAGGGCGTTCGTCCACGGCCCGGCGGCGAGGATGACATGCGCGGCCTGGAAATCGCCGGCGGGGGTGTGCACGGTGTGTGTGCGGTGGCCCAGACGCAGGCCCGTGGCAGGCGTGTGCGTGCGGATGGTCACGCCCAGGTCGCGGGCGCGGCGGGCGTAGGCGGTGGTGGTGAGATGGGGGTCGGCGTAGCCGGTGAAGCTGTCGTAGCCGATGACGCCCACATCGTGAAAGGAGAGCAACGGGTGGATCTCGCGCGCTTCGGCGGGAGTCAGCACGGCGGTATCGATGCCGTGCGCGTTTTGGGCGCGGAAAACGGCCTCCATCGGCTGCCGGTGCGCTTCTGGCCCCACGATCAGGTAGCCGGTGCGCTGCCAGCCCACGTCGCCGCCCACTTGCTCGTCAAAATCTGCGAAGATCTTTAGGCTTTCGACCGCGTGCACCAGATTGGCCGTGATCGAATAGTGCGTGCGCACGATGGCGCAGGATTTGGCGGTGCCGCCGGCGCACAGTTCCTTGCGTTCGAGCATGACGACGTTTTGCGCCCCGTGGCGGGCGAGATTGTAGGCAATGGCGGCCCCATACAGCCCGCCGCCGAGGATGAGATAATCTGCGGTTTGTGTAGGCATGAGTCAGATCCTGTGATGATACTTGTCGATTGATGCCAGATTAGTAACAATTCACCTTATTTTGTCATTGCGAGTGACCCATCCCGCCGCAGCGGGATGCGCCCTGGCAAGAAACTGGCAGGAGCCGGGAGTTTCTAGGTAG
>JABWBG010000279.1 GCA_013360575.1 Caldilineales bacterium | reverse complement strand
CCCTCCCCCTGCGCGCCGGGGCCGAGGGGCAGCCGCGCTGGGTGCATCGCCGGCAGATGGCCGGCCTCGACCTGCTGCCCGACCTGCCGCGCCTGCTGGCCCTGACCCTCGATCAGCCCGATTTCTTCTATCTATACAAGATCCCAACGGCGGAGGGCGGAGAGGAAGTGCAGGTGCGACTGACGCCCGCGGCGAGGGAAGAATAGGGGCAGGGAGCAGGGGGCAGGGGGGCAGGGAGCAGGGGGACGAGGAGATCGAGCGGTCGGAGCGCTGCGAGCGCTCCGACCGCTGGCGCGCTGGAACCGGCATGCGCTAGATCATAGCCCCACACGCCGGAATGGACGATAATCGAGGGATGTCAACACCCCGTTTCCCCATTCTTCCTTTCGGAGATGCACCGCCATGACCGACATCAGCATCCCGCGTGAGCGCCGGCCTTTCGAATACCGCGCCGCCCTTACCCCCGCCGGAGTCGAGGCGCTGGTGCAGGCCGGGCACCGTGTCTTCGTCGAACACAACGCCGGCGCCGGGGCCGGATTCCATGACGAAGAATACCGCGGCGCCGGCGGCCAGATCGTCTACAGCCAGGAAGAAGCCGCGGCCCGCGGCCAGATCGTGGCCAAAGTCGCCCGCCCCACCCTCGACGACCTCGCCCTGATGCACGAAGGCCAGATCCTCACCGGCTTCCTCCACCTCGCCGCCGGACGCCGCGACAAGATCACCCTGCTGCGCCGGCATGGCGTCTGCGCCATCGGCTGGGAAACCGTGCAGCAAGCGCAGGGCGAGATGCCGGTGCTGCATGCCATGAGCGTCATCGCCGGGCGGATGATACCGCAGATCATCGGGCGCTTCATGCAGAGCAACGAAGGGGGGCGGGGCGTGACCCTGGGCGGCTCTGCCACCGTGCCCCCGGCCGAAGTGGTGATCCTGGGCGCCGGCTCTTTCGGCGTCGAAGCGGCCCTGGCCCTGGCCGGCAACCGCGCCTCTGTCTACCTGCTCGACCAGAGCACGCAAGCGTTGGATCGGGCAGATCACCTGCTGGCCGGCCGGGGGGTGACGATGGCCGCCACCGCCCACAACCTGCGCAAAGTCGTGCGCTTCGCCGACGCCATCGTCGGCGCGGTCTACGTGCCGGGCCAGCGCACCCCCATTCTCATCACCCGCGAACACTTGCAAGCGATGCGGCCCCGCTCCCTCTTTGTCGATGCCAGCATCGATCAGGGAGGGTGCGCGGTCACCAGCCGCCCCACCGACCACGGCTCGCCCGTGTATGTGGAGGAAAACATCCTGCACTATTGCGTGCCCAACATCAGCAGCGTGGCCGGGCGCACCGCCAGCCACGCCCTCACCTATGCCACCCTGCCCTATCTGCTGGCCCTGGCCAACGCGGGAATCGACGCCGCCGGCGCACACTTTCCCGAACTGCGCCAGGGCATCAACATCCGCGAGGGCCAGATCGTACACCCGGCGCTGCAAGCCGAATGGCCGGCAGGGGGGGAAGGATGAACACCTGGAACCGTCTCTACGCCTCCAAGATCACCACCGCCGCAGCCGCCATCCAGGCCATCCCCAACGGCGCCCAGATCTTCCTCTCCGGCAACTGCTCCATCCCCACCCACTTGTTGGCGGCGCTGGTGCAGCGCGCCCGTAGCGACGACCTGCGCGACATCACCATCCACCAGGTGCTGACCATCGGCGACGCCGATTACGTGTCCCCCGACATGGTGGGCAAGATCCGGGTCAACGCCATGTTCATCGGCCCCAATGTGCGCGCGGCCGTCCACGCCGGCCGCGCCGATTTCACGCCCGTCTTCCTCAGCGAGATCCCGCTGCTGTTCAAACGGGGCATTATCCCCCTGGATGTGGCCTTCGTCCACCTCTCCCCGCCCGATGAACATGGCTTCTGCTCCTATGGCGTAGAAGTGGGGCTGACCAAGCCGGCGGCCGAATCGGCGCGCATCATCATCGCCGAAGTGAACGAACGCATGCCCCGCACCCTGGGCGATAGCTTCCTCCACGTCTCCAAAATCACGCACATGGTGCCGGTGGACTATCCCCTGCTGGAGATGCCGCAGGGCGATTCGGGCGATCTGGCCAGAGCGATCGGCGCACACATCGCCGAGATGATCCCCCATGGCGCCACCCTGCAACTGGGCATCGGCGCCATCCCCGACGGCGTGCTCTACTATCTGCAAGACAAACGCGATCTGGGCGTCCACACCGAATTGTTCTCGGATGGTGTAATGGCGCTGGTGGATCGGGGCGTGGTGACCAACGAGCGCAAGACGCTGCACCCCGGCAAGATCGTGGCCGGCATGATCCTGGGCACGCAGCGCCTCTATGACTGGGTGCACAACAACGCCATGGTCGAGCTGCACCCCCAGGATTATGTCAACGATCCTTTCATCATCGCCCAAAACGCCACCATGATCTCGATCAACTCCGCCCTGGAAGTGGATCTGACCGGCCAGGTCTGCGCGGATTCGATCGGCCACCGTTTTTATAGCGGCGTGGGCGGGCAGGTCGATTTCGTGCGCGGGGCCGCGCGCAGCCAGGGCGGCAAGCCGATTATCGCCCTGCCGGCCACGGCCAAAGAGGGCAGCCTCTCCCGCATCGTGCCGGAGCTGAAGCCGGGGGCGGGGGTGATCACCACCCGCAACGATGTGCACTATGTCGTCACCGAGTTCGGCGTCGCCGATCTGTACGGCAAATCGATTCGCCAGCGGGTGGAAGCGCTGATCGGCATCGCCCACCCCGATTTTCGGGCCGATCTGCGCCGCCGCGCCAGCGAACTCAACTACATCTGACAGAGCCGCCCACGCGCAAGGGCCGCGCATCTGGCCAGATGCGCGGCCCTTGCGTCATGGGGATCGGCGGCGGCTTCAGTCGTAAACCACGCCAGCCATCGCCTGCAGGGCGGGGAGATCCTTGAGGGTGATGCGGCGATAGCCCAAATCCACCCACTTGTCCCGCTTGAAATCGCGCAGGATGGCGCTGATCGTCTCGCGATAGGTGCCAAGGGTGTCGGCCAGGGCCTGATGGCTGACGCGCACTTGATCGGCGCCGGAATAGCGGCGCTGGCGCAGCAATTCCCCGGCCAGACGTTCGGGCAAACGCTTGTAGGCCACATCTTCCAGGCGGTTCTCCACCTGGGCCAGGCGCCGGCCAAAGGTGCGCAGCATGGCCAGGCCGAGGATGGGATGACGATCGGCAAAGGCCAGGGCCTGCGCCGCGCTCAACTCCCACACCGTGCAGGGTTCCACCGCCTGGGCGCAGAAAGTGACGCCCTGACCCAGGTTGAGCAGGGCCTCTTCGCCCAGCACGGCGCCGGGGCCAAGGATGGCCATGGCCAGGCTACGGCCCTCTTTGTTGGTGGTTACCAACTGCACCATGCCGGCCATCAGGATGTAGAGATTCTGGGCCATGGCCGCGGCGGGGGCGATACATTCGCCAGGGGCCACGCGCAAGATCTTGATAGCGCGGCCAAAGGCGGGGTCTTCGTGCGGCAATTGGGCGAACAGATCGGTCAGCTGTTCACTGGGAAGGGTGGCGTTCATATCTTTCATGGAATGCTCCGAAGGCGTTGAGGCTCCGGATGGGGAGGGGGTTATTTTTTTGTTCATATATTGTCTACTTTTTTTCTAGGATTATTATAGCAGAGATTGTCCTGCACGAAGATTAAAGTTGCATGAAAAAGATTTGCGGTCTGAGATGAAACCATGCACGACCCCCATCGCCAGGTCACACACTCGCTCTCTCGGAAGGGGGCGCTGCCAGCCGGTCAAATGGAATCTTGATTCCGGTGCATTCTACCCCTAACCGCTGAAAAAAGCAATACGGCCAACAGCCGTGTCAACCATTTTCCCGGCCCATCCCCCCTTCAGCCCTTTCTGATGTATAATACACGCCATGATCACACGTATCAACCACATCGCCATTGTCGTCGCCGACCTCGACGAAGCCATCCGCTCCTATGAGGAGGGCATTGGCCTGACCGTGCGCAAGCGCCTGACCATGCCGGAGCAGGCCGTGGAGATCGCCTTCCTGCCCGCGGGGGAGAGTATGATCGAGCTGATCCAGCCGATCACCCCCGATTCGGGCGTGGCCAAATACCTGGCCAAACGGGGCGAAGGCCTGCACCACATCTGCCTGGAAGTGGAGGATGTGGAACACACCCTGGAAACATTGGCCGCCCGCGATCTGCAACTGATCAATCAGGCGCCGATCCGCGCGGCGGAGGGCCGCGGCATCTTCCTGCACCCCTCCGCCGCGCATGGCGTCCTGATCGAATTCCTGGAACCCTACGCGGAGGAGGCCTGAGTGGCGGCCACGGCCCTGAATCTGCTGGCCCTGATCTTGCTGCTGCTGGGCGCGGCGCTGATCGGGCTGCTGCTGGCGGCGCGGTGGCGCGCCCGGCCCGACCGCTGCCTGCAAGCCTTCGACGGCTATTTCGTCAGCGTGGAAGGGCAGGAGGGGCGGCAAGCCGCGGGCGTGCTGCGCCTGAGCGCGACCGGCTTCGAGCTAGCCGCGGCAGGGGGAGGGGAAGACCCCGGCGCCGAACCTCGCAGCCTGCACTTTGCC
>JABWBG010000278.1 GCA_013360575.1 Caldilineales bacterium | reverse complement strand
GTGGCCCAGGCCCTGGCGCAGGCCGGGGCCGCACGCGTGCTGGCGACGATGATTTAGACGAAAGACGAAGGACGAAGGACGAAGGCCTGTCTTTCGCCGCCCATTATCTTTTTCACACGATCCGGAGGAGGAAATGATGACGAAAAAACGACAAACCAAGCTTGTTCATGAAGGCCAATTTGTGGCAGAAGTCGATATCGAACTGATTTATACCGATCAGGAGTGGTCTCCGTATTTGAGTTTGGATGATGCTCTGAAATTGGACGAGGTCAGGCTGGCGTTGCGACAAGGAAATGTTGTTCTCGCTGCGCAGTTCGGTCGCGTGTACGAGTTGCTTCCTGTGGCGACGACGATTTAGACGAAGGACGAAGGACGAAGGACGAAGCGGGTCGTCTGGAAGAGGGAATCGCCTTCGTCCTTCGTCTATCGTCCACCCCGTCCCCCGTCACTTGATCTCGAACCGGTCGAAATCGTTGGCTACAACGGTGTTGGGGAAGATGGCCCGCGCTTCTTCCAGCACCTGGCGGGTGTGATAGCGTCGGGAGAGATGGGTGAGGATCAACTGCTCCACGTCTGCGCGCTGGGCAAAGCGCGCGGCCTCTGCTGCGGTCAGATGACCGAAGCGGTGCGCCATTTCCTGATCCTCCTCGATGTAGGTGGCTTCGACCACGAGGGTGTTGGCGCCCTGCACGATGTGCACCAGCCCGCGCGTGCGCCCCAGGTCGCCGATGAAGGCCAGACGGGTTCCCGGCTGCGGCGGACCCACCACCTGTTCCGGCGTGATCACGCGGCCATCGGCCAGGGTCACCGGCTGCCCCGCCACCAGCAGCCGGCGTTCCGGCCCCGCGGGCACGCCCAATGCCTCGGCCTTGTCGACCAAAAAAGGCCGTTTGGTGCGCTCGCTGAACAGGAAGCCAAAACAGCCCGGCCCCCGGTGCTCCACGGCGAAGGCTTCGAGCTGCAAGTGCTCATCCGCGAAGAAAATACCCGGCTGCAGCACGTGATAGGTGATGCTCATGGGCAACTCGCCCGGCCCGAAGACGACATCGAACAAGCGGCTGATGCGATCCAGGGCAAAGGCGCCGCCGTAAAAAGTCACCTGCTCGATCATCTCCCAACGGGCCATGGTCGACAGCAGGCCGCCCAGGCCGAGGATGTGATCGAGGTGGCCGTGGGTGATGAGGATCTTGTCCAGGCGTTTGAAGCCCAGCCCCGAAGCCAGCAACTGCCGTTGCGTGCCCTCGCCGCAATCGATCATGAACCGATGGTTGCGGTACTGGACGATGGCGCTGGATAGCCCCCGCTGCACCGATGGCGCCGACGCCGACGTGCCGAGAAAGGTGAGTTCGAACATGGTGGGTTGGTTGGTTGGTTGGTTGGTTTGTTGGTTTGTTGGTTTGTTGGTTTGTTGGTTTGTTGGTTGGTTGACTGCCCCCTGACCACTGAATACTGAATACTGACCACTGAATACTGAATACTGAATACTGACCACTGAATACTGAATACTGACCACTGAATACTGAATACTGAATACTGACCACTGACCACTGACCACTGCCCCCCTACCCATCCGGCGCGGCCCAGTGCATGAGCGTCAGGCCGGCGAGGAGGAGGGCGAGCAGGGCGGCGATCTTCACCGTGGTGCTGGCAGCCATCAGGCTGATCAAGCCGAACAGGGCGCAGAAGAGGGCGTAGCCGAGCAAGATCTGGCGGGGCGTGTAGCCTTTGTCCAACAGGCGAAAGTGCAGGTGATTGCGGTCGCCCTGGCCCAGGGGCCGGCCATGCCGCCACCGCCACCCGATCAGCCAGGCCACGTCCAGCGCGGGCAGGCCGATGACCAGCAGCACGGTGGCCACGCGGGCGCCGGCGATCAGCCCCAGCGCGGCCAGGGCGTAGCCGAGAAAATAGGAGCCGCTGGAGCCCATGAACACCCGCGCGGGCGGGCGGTTGAAGATCAGAAAGCCAACCGCGCTGCCCAGCAGGGCCAGGGCCAGGGCTGCCACGCTGTGCTGGCCGGTGCGCAGCATGTGGATGGCCAGCACCAGGGCCACGATGGCGGCCACCGTCGTGGCCAGCCCATCCAGCCCATCCAACCAGTTCAGAGTGTTGATGCTGCCCATGAACCAGAGAATGGTGAGCAGCCAGATCAGGGGCCAGGCGAAGATGATCTGGCCGCCGCCGAAGGGGTTGTTGACTCGTTCGATGAAGATGACAAAGGCGATGCTGATCAGCGCCGCCCCGATCTGCGCCAGATATTGCGGCCGGCTGCTGAAATCGAAGCGATCATCCAGCAGGCCAAAGAGGAGGACGAAACCGGCGCCGAGGATCAGCCCCAGCCACCGCCGCGGCTCGTCCGGGTCGGTGCTGGCCGGCAGCCAGCCGGCAGGCAGCAGGCGCAGCAATAGCAGGGTGAGGAGGAAGCTGCCGGAGAGCGCCAGCCCGCCCAGCCGGGGGATGGCCCCGCTGTGCTGCCGCCGTCCGCCAGGCCGATCCACCAGCCCCCACCGCCGCGCCAGCCGCATGCTCGCCGGCGTCAGGGCCAGCGCCAACGCCAGCGAAATCAGCGGGATCAGCCAGAGGGGCATGGTCGGGGGTCAGTAATCAGTAATCAGTATTCAGTATTCAGTAGTCAGTGGGGGCTAGGGGGTGAGGCGGCCCAGGACGCGGGGGTAGGGGATGGCCTCGCGCAGGTGGCTGATGCCGGTGATCCAGGCCACGGTGCGCTCGACGCCCAGCCCAAAGCCGCTGTGGGGCACGCTGCCGAATTGGCGCAGCTCCACATACCAATCGTACGCGCCCGCGGGCAGGTTGTGCTTGCGGATCGCGGCCAGCAACTGCTCTGGATCGCTCATGCGCTCGCTGCCGCCGATGATCTCGCCGTACCCTTCCGGGGCCAGCAGGTCGGCGCTGCGACAGACTTCGGGCCGGCCCGGCTCCGGCTCCATGTAAAAGGCCTTGACCGCCGTGGGGTAATGGGTGACGAATAGGGGCCGGTCGAACTGGCTGGCCAGAAAAGTCTCCTGCGGCGCGCCGAAATCCCCGCCCCAGGGGATGGGAGGCAGGGGCTCATCGTTGGGGGGAACGGTCTCCCCCTGGGCCGCGGCGGCGTTGACCATCTCCACGGCCCGGTCGTAGCTGATGCGGGGGAAGGGGGGCAGCACGTTCTGCAGCAGGGTCGTGTCCCGTTCCAGCAGCGCCAGCTCTGCCTTGCACTTGGTCAGCGCCGTCTGCACGATGTAGCTGACGAACTGTTCCTCGATCTCCAACAGATCTTCGAGCTTGCAAAAGGCGATCTCCGGCTCCACCATCCAAAATTCTTGCAGATGACGGCGGGTTTTCGATTTTTCGGCGCGGAAAGTGGGGCCGAAACAATAAACCTTGCCAAAAGCGAAGATATTCGCCTCGTTGTACAACTGGCCGGTTTGGGCCAGATAAGCGGGCACGCCGTGATAATCGATCTTGAACAGGGTGGTGGTGCCTTCGCCGGCGGCGGGGGTGAGGATGGGCGTATCCACATTGAGAAAGCCCTGGTCATCCAACCAGTCGCGGATGGCGCGCACCACCACCGCCCGCACCCGCGTGATCGCCCACTGCTGGTCGGAGCGCAACCACAGGTGGCGGCGGTCGAGCAGGAACTCGATACCGTGCTCTTTGGGCGTGATCGGGTACTCTTCCGCGATCTGCACGATCTCGATATGGCGCAGATCCATCTCATAGCCGCCGGGCACGCCGGGCGCGCGTTCGTCCGCTCGGATCTCCCCGGTCAGCAGGAGAGAGGATTCGGTGGTCAGGCTCTTGACCTGATCGAACAGTTCATCGCCCAGCGTGGGCAGGAAGGCGACGGCCTGAAAGCTGCCGCTGCCATCGCGCAGGCGCAGGAAATTGATCTTGCCTTTGCCGGTGCGGCGTTTGAGCCAGCCGCGCACGGTGACGATCTCGCCAACATGCTGGCTGGCGTCGGCAATGCGGATGATGGGGGGCACAGATTCACTCCTCGGATGGTCAGGATCGGGGCAAAACAGGGGGGGGATTATAGCACGCGCGGGGGCCAGCCGCGAAGGTGGGTCATTCCAACGGCGTCAGCCAGCGCTCCTGTTCGTCTCCCTCGGCGGCCCAGCCGCTGAGGCCGTCCGCGCGCAGCACCCGCCACCAGCGCAGCCCATCCAGCGGCACCGGGCCTTCGGTGATGGTGAGGAGGACGCCGGGCAGGACGCGGCGGGCCACGAACCCCCGCTCGCCCGGCTCGTAACGCACGGTCAACGATTTGCCGGGCGAGACCGAGACGGTGACGGTGTCGCCCAGCCGCACCGGGCGGTTGACCGGGCGCGGCTCGCCGATCTCTCCGCTCAACCACAGGTCCACGCCATCCCCCCCCGCCACCCAGCCGGCTTTGCCGAACTGATCATCGACCTGCCACCAGATGTAGCCGTCGGCGTAGACGGGGCCATTCTGCACAACCAGCAGCGCGCCGGCAGGGAACATGCCCGCGCGGGCCGCGGCGGTGGTGGGTTCGCGGCGGATGTTGACGCCGGTGCGGGCGATCACCCGCGCTGCTGCGCCCACGCTCAGGTCGCCGGGGGGTGTGGCTGTGG
>JABWBG010000277.1 GCA_013360575.1 Caldilineales bacterium | reverse complement strand
GCCATCCCCCGCCGCGGTGTAGGTGACCATGCCGGCGGCTTCGGTCAGGCCCCAGGCGTGATGCGCGATCGGCGCCAGCGCGGCCATGCGCTGCATCGTCTCTGCCGGCGTGGGCGCGCCCGAGACCAGGGTCATGCGCAGGGAGGAGAGGTCGTAGCGCCCGAAATCGGGGCTGAGAAATTGCATGATCCACATCGCCGGCACCTGGCCCAGGATGGTGATCCGCTCCGTCGCTATCAGATCGAGGGCGTGCAGGGGGTGGAAACGGGCCTGCATCACCAGCGTGGCGCCAGAGAGTACCGCGCCGGCGGTCAGCAGTGTGGCCCCGCTGACATGGTTCATGGGCAGGTGCAGCAGCAGGCGATCCTCTGCCTGCCAGCCGAGGTGGTGATTTTGGGCGGCGATGTTGCTGACGATGTTGCGGTGCGTCAGCAAGGCGGCCTTGGGCGTGCCGGTGATGCCGCCGGTGAAGACGATCAGCGCCCCATCTTCCGGCTGCGCCTGCATCTCGCGGGCCGTGATCTGGCCGCGGGCGGCGGCGGTGAGGGGTGTGGCCAACAGGTTATCCAGTTGCAGCCAGCCCGGCGGCGCAGGCTCGCCAATGGCAATCGCCTGGCGCAGGGAGGGGATGCCGGCCAGGGTGGGGGCCAGTTGCTGCGCCACTTCCATCTCGGCGCTGACAAAAAAGAGCGCCGGCTGCACCTTGGCCGCGTACTCCCGCACCTCGCGGGCGGTGTAGTGCACGTTGAACCCGGCCAGAGTGGCGCCCACCCGCATCGCCGCCAGGTAGATGAGGATGTAGGCCGGCTGCGTGGGGCAGAGGATGCCGAGGGTCTCGCCCCGCTCCACCCCCAGCGCCAGCAGGCCTGCGGCCAGCCGATCCACGGCCGCGTCCACCTCGGCCCAGTGCAAACGCTGTCCGGCATGCACGATCGCTTCCTGTTCAGGATAGCGCGCGGCGGTGGCGCGCAAACAGGCATTCAGGTGCGTCATCGCGGCTCAGTCCTCGACCCGGCCCTTTCCCCGCTGGCGCAGTTTCATTCCCATACCCGCGCGTCCACCATCCCGGCCGCGCCCTGCGGCAGCATCTCGACGAAGAGCACTTCATCTGCCCGCACCCGGCAGATCGCCTGCACCGCCTCTTTGATCTGCGTCACGGTTGCGGCTTCGTCAGCCGGCGGCGCCGCGGCCACGATGCGCACCTGGAAATGGTCGCGCACATCGGGCCGGGTGATCATCCCCTGCACGGCCTGGGCGGGCAGCACCTGCGCCACCGCGGCCCGCAGTTGGTTGGGGTGGACGAACATCCCCCGCACTTTCACCGCCTCGCCGCTGCGCCCCACCAGGATGATGGCGCGTTCCTGTTGTTCGCTTTGCCCCGGCCGCGGATCGAGGAGGATGGCCATATCGCCGGTGCCGAAGCGGATCAGGGGATAGGCCCGGTCGAATTGGGTGACAACCACCTCGCCCGCCTCGCCCGGCCCCACCGATTTGCCCGTTTCTGGATCCACAACCTGGATCACCGGCTCTGGCAGCAGTTGCATGGCGCGGCCCCCATCCAGGCTCAGGGCCAGCAGCCCCAATTCGGCGGTGGCGTAGCCGTTGGCCACGCGCAGGCCGTAGGTTTGGGTCAGGGTTTGGTACAGGCTGGGGGGCAGCGGTTCCGCCGTGACCAGGGCCGTGCGCAGGCCCAGGTCTGTGCGCACATCCAGCCCCATCTCCTCCGCTTTCTGCAGCAGCATCAGCAAGAAGCTGGGCGCGCCGGTGTAGGCGGTTGCGCCCAGGTCTTTCATCATCTTCACTTGCAGATCGCTGTTGCCCACGCCGCCGGGCAGCACGGTGCAGCCGACCGCTACCAGCGCCCGGTCGAGCAGCAGCCCGGCAGGGACGAGGTGATAGGAGAGGGTGTTCAGCACCACATCCCCCGGCCGGAAGCCGCAGCGCCGCAGGCTATCCACCGCCACGGCCACCCAGGTGTTCTCTTCGCCGCCGTCCGGCTCGTACAGCGGCCCCGGCGAGAGGAAGATATGTTTGACCTCGCTGCGCGGCACGGCCAGCAGCCCGCCAAAGGGCGGATCGGCCTGCTGCATCTGGATCACGCGGTCTTTGGACAGGATAGGGATCCTGTCTAGATCGGCGATCTGGCCGATGTCGGCAGGGGAGAGGCCGGCCTGATCCAGATGTCTGCGCAGCGCCGGCGCGTTGGCGTAGGCGTGACGCACGGTTTCTTGTAGGCGGTGCAGTAGATCAGCAGACATGGGGTTTCTCCCGTTTCATTGCTTTTGGCGTCAAAACCAGGTTGTTCTTGTAAGATTCCTAACCGAGCCAGCGCTTGCGTCGTTTGTAGTGCTTGACATCGCGATAGCTTTTGCGCTCGCCAACTTGGGTGAGGCCGAGATAGAATTCTTTGATATCTTCATTTTCTTTGAGCTGCGCGGACGTGCCATCGAGTACGACCCGGCCATTTTCCATGACATAGGCCGCGTCGGCAACTTCCAGGGCGATGCGGGCGTTCTGCTCCACCAGCAAAATGGCCATGCCCTCGTCCTGGCTCATGCGGCGGATGACGTGGAAGATCTCCTCCACGATCAGAGGGGCCAGGCCCAGAGAAGGCTCATCCAACATCATCAGCCGCGGCCGCGCCATCAGCCCCCGCCCGATCACCAGCATCTGCTGTTCGCCGCCAGAAAGGTAGCCGCTGGTGCGCCGGCGCAGGGCCTTCAGCCGGGGGAAATAGGTGTAGACCTGCTCGAGATCCTGATCGAGGGTGCGGCCATTGCCCTGCGGCCGACCCACGGTGGCGATGATCAGGTTCTCTTCCACGCTGAGATGCTTGAACAGCCGCCGGCCCTCCAGCACCTGGATGATGCCGCGCTGCACGATCGCTTCCGGCGGCAGGGTGTCGATCCGCTCTTCGTCGAAGGTGATGGCCCCGCGCGTGACCTTGCCCTCGTGCGTGTGCAATAGTCCGGAGATGGCGCGCAGGGTGGTGGTTTTGCCGGCGCCATTGGCGCCCAACAGCGAGACGATCTGGCCGGGGGCGACGGCGAGGGAGACGCCGCGCAGCACCAGCACCACATCGCTGTACACGACTTCAACGTTGTTGAGGCGGAGCATGGTCAGAGGTCAGAGGTCAGAATTCAGAGGTCAGAATTCAGATAGAGAGGGGAGGGGGGGAGAGGAGGAGAGGAGGAGAGGAGGGTAGTCGGGGGGGCGAAACGCTCCCCCCGACTACCACTCCTTGTCAGGTCAGTTTGTCAGCTATCAGAGACCGGCGACTGATCACTGATCACTGATCACTGATGACTGCTCACTGCGGCCGCAAGTCAGGGGTGGGGCTCCAATCTTGCAGCACCACGAACTTGTCAGGCCCACCCTGGATCTGGCGGATCTGCGTCTCGTGCGGCGAACGGCTGCCGTTGCTGTAGTCCACGCGGAACACGCCATCCAGCGGTTGGTGCGGGCCGAGCGCCACAAGCGCGTCGTGCACGGCTTCGCCGGTCAGGTTCTCATAGCCGACCGTGTCGATGGCCAGTTTGATGGCATCCACCGCCAGATCGACGCCGGCCACCAGCAGCATGTAACCGACATTGTGCTGGCCGGGCGTGCGGCCATTGGCCGCGAAGATGCTCTCGACATACTGCACGCCCGCATTGTCCGCGTCGGTGTACCACAGATAGGGGAAGGCGGTGATCAGGCCCACGCCGTAGGCCGGGTTGGCCAGGAAGGCATAGAGCGAGAGATCCATGGCCCAGTTATCCGCGGTCACGACAAACTGGTCGCGTACGCCCAGGCTGTTGAGGTCGTTGATCAGGGCGGCGGGGCCAAAGGCCAGGGTGTTCGTCCAGATCACGTTGGCGCCCGCGGCCTGAGCCGTGAGGATGGCCGTGGTGGTGTCGGCGGTGGGGGAGACGTCGTAGGTCTCTTCGGCCACGATCTCGATGCCCAGGTCGGCCAGGAAGGCGCGGCTCTCGACTGTCAACCCGCCCTGGCCGAAGGCCGTGGGCCAGCTGAGATAGGCCAGCTTGATCTCATCGCCGGCGCCGGCGGGCTTGTGCGCGTCCCAGTTGTCGGTGAGATACTGCATCACCGCGCCGAGCTGGTCGGGGTAGATGGGGCCGAGGCCGAAGGTGTAGCCGGAGTCGACATAAAACGCTTTGGAGCTGAGGCCGGCGGCGACGTTGGGGATCTTGTCTTCCACCATGCGTTGCGCCAGCGCTTCGGCTTCGCCCGATCCGTAGGTGATCATGAGCAGCACGTTGTCATCCTGGCCGGTGAAACGGTCGTACGCGGCCACAGCCTCGTCGATGCTGCCGGCGGTGTCTGCAAACTGCATTTCCAGGTTGGCCCCGTAGATGCCGCCCGCGGCGTTGATGGCGGCGATGGCATCCTCGGCCCCTGCCACCAGCGGCCCGGTGATCGAGGCATACGGCCCGGAAAGGTCGCCGAAATGGTAGAGGGTGATGGTTTCGCCGCTGAGGTCGGGCGCGGCGGCCGGTTCCGGCGCGGCGCAAGGCTCTGGCCAGCCGGTGCAGAGTTCGCCGGCGATGATCTTGGCCTGGATGTCGGCGAGGTCGGTCACGACGTTGGCCGGGATCAGCGCTTC
>JABWBG010000276.1 GCA_013360575.1 Caldilineales bacterium | reverse complement strand
CGCCGGCGCTGGCCGGCGACCCCGCCCCCGCCACAGCCGCGGTCGTACTCGACAGCGAAGGCTTCATCACTTTGCAGATCGGCGCAGTCGACGCGGGGCAGGGCTTCCATGCCGTGGCCGCGCAACTGGTGGCCGCGGCCTTGAGCGTGCCCCCCGAATGGGTGCGCTTCGCGCCCGTGGACACCGACAGCAGCCCCCTGCACTGGCTGCCCCCCGCCGGCCACCTTGTGTGGAGCCTGGGCAACGCCCTGCTGGCTGCGGCGCAAGAGGCGCGGGGCCAGGTGTTGGCAGCGCTGGCCCGGCTGTGGGATGAGCCGGTCGGCAACCTGGACATCAGCGATGGCCAGGTGATCTCCTACGCCTCGGAACGCACCCTCTGCCTGCGCCATTTGCTGACAACCGGCGTGCGCGATGCGCAGGGCCGGCGTCTGACCGGCCCCTTCCGCGGCGAAGGCGCGTTCGCGGCCCAGCCCCTGCAGCAGCGTGGGCCAAGCGACCCCGCCGCGCCCCCGGTGCTGCATTTCAGCGTGGGGGCCGTGGCCATCGATATCGAGGTAGACACAGAAACCGGGCAGATCTTCCCCCTGCACCTGACGCCTGTCATGGATGTGGGCCATGCCATCAACCCCGACGCCGTCTCCTCCCAGATCAAAAGCGCGGCCTTGGCCGGCCTGGGCATGGCCCTGTTCGAACACATGCACTACAGCGAAAATGCAGCGCCCGGCGTGCATCTGGCCGACTACGACATGATCACCATACGCGATCTGCCGGCCCGACTGGAGGCCATGATCGTCGAAGTGCCACAGGAGGACGGCCCCTATGGCATGCGCGACATGGGCGAACACGCGTTCATTGGCGTGCCCGCGGCCCTGGCCCTGGCCCTGCACGATGCCCTGGGCCTGCGCCCGACCACGCTGCCCCTCACCAGCGAGCGCGTGTGGCTGGATAGCCGGCGATCCCGCATGCACGCAGAAGTTTCCTGACGATTTACCTACGATTCCCCTACGCGCCGTCCAGAACCGGCGCATCTTATTGCGTTTTCTGCGGTTTCATTACATAATATCCGGCGAATTGTGTTGCTAGTGGTTATATCCATCTCGTCTTATCCCCCTCACCCCTTTTTCTTTCGCTCTCCGGCCTAAATGCCGGGCCCAACCAGGAGGTATGGACAGTGATCGCATCGAAACGTTTCATTTGGCTCCTCCCGCTGCTCTTGCTGACACTCGTGCTGGCAGGCTGTGGAAACACTCCCACACAAGTGGCTGAACAGGAAGGCGGGTTCCTGCTGGCGCTGCCGCGCATCACCGTAGACATCGACAGCCAGGGAAATCTCTCCATTGCCGGCGTCACCGCCGACACCCTGAAGACGCTGACCTTTGGCCAGGTGGATATCACCGGCATGCGCGTGGACCCCGCCTATGTGACTTGGTTCACCGACACGAACTTGCAGCACGTGGAAGTAGTGCACAAAAATGACGGGCTTTTCCTCTTCGCCAACAATGAGCCGCTGCCCCACGTCGGCTGGAGCAGCGATTCCCTCTCGGCCACAGGCGATCTGATCGGTGATTTCAACCTGCTCGACGCCCGCACCACCCGGCTGGTCAAGCTGGCCATCCCCTTCATGCAGCGCATCGGCCTGGATGTGGCCATCCGCTTCCCCAAACAGGCCAGCAGCGATGAGATCGCCCTGCGTGATCCCGGCGAGGCCATCGCTGCCATGAACAGCGAATCGGCCGGCGGCATCGCCCAGTTGCGCGTCCACGTCGATTACGACGGCGAGGGTGTGCCCTCGGTGCTCTCCGTTTCGACCCAAGACCTGGAAGAAGCGCTGGGCGCCAGCCTACGCCAGTTGCAGTTGGACCCCAACACCATCAGCATGTTGATGGGTGTGGGCGTGCAGCATGTGACCATCCGCACCACCGGCAATGGCCTGCTGCTGTGGGTGAATGGCCAGCCTTTGCCCCATCTGGCATGGAGCGATGATCTGCTGAGCAATGGCGCCGATCTCTATGGCCAGTTGTACTACACCGAGGTCTATCAGCTCTCACGCGAGGCGGCAACCAATCTGCTGCCCTTGCTGAACGACATCGATGGGGAAGTCGTCTTGCGCTTCCCCCTCTCGGCCGGCGCCCAAGCCATTCCTCTGCCCAACCCCTAACCCTCAGGAGGCGACACCGTGTACCCAGCAGAAAGATACGGCGATCTGAAACTGATTGCGCGCTTGCTGAAGCTCGTCGCCTGGCTGGCGCTGATCGCCGGCATCGTTGCCGCGTTTCTGGCGATGACCAACCTCAGCAGCATTGTGGTTGATAGCGGCGCCCGGTTGGGCATCGCCCTGACCATCCTGCTCTTCGTGGGGGTGGCCAACTTTGTGCAGTTCTACATCATCGGCGGCCTGCTCACGGTTCTGGTGGATATGGAGTACAATACCCGCGCCAACACCGCGATCCTCGAGCGTCTGCTCAAGGCCAGCGCCGACCAGGCAAGCTAGCCGCACCCGTCTGATCCCCGCATGCGACAGCGTCCCGGCCAGCCGCCGGGACGCTGTGTTTTTGCCCGCTGCCCATGTATCAAAAGGATTACTATCGCATTCTGCAGGTGCACCCAGACGCCGAACCTGACGTGGTGCAGGCGGCCTATCGCCGGCTGGCGCGCAAACATCACCCCGACAGCGGCGGCGAGCCGGCGCGCATGCAGGAGCTGAACGAGGCCTACGCGGTGCTGGCCGACGCTGCGCAGCGCCACGCCTATGATCGCTGGTACCGGCTGCGGCGGCCAGGCCCGGCCCCGGCCGCATCCTCCCCGGCCTACACACTGCTGCGCAATCTCATGCCCACGATCCTCACCCTGATCGTGCTGGCCCTGCTGGTGTTGGATCTGCTGCGCCTGGGGCTGCGGGGGGCGCCGGAGATCACCCTGCTGTTGGTGACGGTGGGCTGGCTGATCTACCATTTCAGTGGTCTGAAAAGGCTGGGCAAGTGACCTAAGTCATAGCCCCCGGCCCGCGGCTGTGTTAGAGTGGGCGGCATCCTTTTCTCTTCCCTTCCAGACACCGATGAAATCGAACAGCACCGCCCCCTCTCTCTTTCAAGATCGCCGCCTGGCCCGCGAACACCGCACCATCGCGGCGATGATCCACATCTACTGCCAGAAAAAGCATGGCAGCCGCCGCCGCCAGCTGTGCAGCGAATGCCAGGAGATGCTGGAGTATGCCACCGTGCGCCTGGAGAAATGCCCATTCGGCGGCGAAAAATCGACCTGCGCCAACTGCGCGGTGCATTGCTACCGGCCCGATATGCGCCAGCGTGTGCGTGAGATCATGCGTTTTGCCGGGCCGTACATGATGTTCCGCCACCCCTATCTCAGCTTTATGCATCTGGTGGTGGATAGCCGCCGTCCCGCCCCCGAATTGTCCGCAACGCGCAAAAAAGCGTAACACGTTTTACGTTTTACGTTTTACGCATTACGTTTTACGTTTTACGTTTTACGTTTTACGCATTACCTGTTTCGTTCTGTGCCTTTTGCCGCCGGGCAGATAATCTCACCTTTTCCACGGAGCGCTCCATGCCCACCCCCATCCCCCCCTCGCACAGCGACCTCGTCGCCAAGAAAGCCTTTGCCCATCTCGTCACCCTCATGCCCGACGGCAGCCCGCAGGTGTCGCCGGTATGGTGGGAATACGACGGCGCGCACATCATCGTCAACAGCGCCAAAGGCCGTGTGAAGGATCGCAACATACGCCGCGACCCGCGCGTCGCCCTCTCGATACTCGACCCCGACAACCCCTATCGCTATTTGCAGATCCGGGGAGAGGTGGTCGAGATCACCGAAGAGGGCGGGGATGCCGGTATCGACCGTCTGGCCAAAAAATATATGGGCGCAGACGCCACATTTACCCCGCCGCCGGGCGAAGTGCGGGTGATCTACAAGATCGCGGCAACGAACATACAGACTTCGGGCTGAGGCTCAGCGCACCAGCACGCGGCCGCCCACATCGAGAAAAACCAGCCGGGCTTGAGGCGCCTCTCCCAACAGGGCCGTCAATGCGGCCACATAGCGTTCGAGCTGCCGGTCATATTTTTGCGCGCGGATGTGATCGGTAAGGGTTGCGGCATCCGCCACCGCGTCGGTCTTGAAATCGTACAACACCCAGGCCGCGGCGGGATGTTGTCGCGCGATCAGATCGACCGCGCCGGCGTCGCTCTTGTCCCCGCTGACCACGCTGTAGGCCACCTCGTGCCGTCGCTCCGCCTGATCCAGCTCGGCGCAGAGGGGATGGTTGCGGAAACGGGCCAGCAGCTTCGCGGTTTCCCGCACCGCCCCATCGATCTCAGGGGCCGCGACCAGGCCGCTCTCCAGGGCAACGGGCCGCAAAAAGGCAGAGAAATCGGCTTGATCGGGAAAGCGCCAGTGCTGCAGGGCCTTGTGCACCAACACGCCGACGACCCAACCGGGCGCGGCCGCGGTGCGCGCCACCACCCGCCACACCCGTCGGGGGGGATCGGTTTCCTTGTCCGCTGCCTCCTCATCGATCTGGTCTGGCAGGGGCGGGGGCTGAAGGGAGGCGATGAGGTCGGTCGGGGGCGGGGCCGGGGCTGGATCCGGGGCCGCGCTGGGGATGACGTCGCCGCCGCGGG
>JABWBG010000275.1 GCA_013360575.1 Caldilineales bacterium | reverse complement strand
CGGCCCGCGGCTCCGCCGCAGCCATCGGTTTGGCAGCGCTGCATCTGGCCCGCCGCGATGCCGACGCCATCATGGCCGTGCTCACCGCCGATCACCTCATCCGCCAGCCCCAGGCCCTGCGCCAGGCCCTGACCGCGGCCAGCGCCCTGGCCCAGCAGGGCGAGCTGATCACCCTTGGCATCCACCCCGCCTACGCCGAGACCGGCTACGGCTACATCGAAATGGGCGAGGAACTGGGCCGCTACCACGATCTGGCTGCCCGCCGCGTGCGCCGCTTCCGCGAAAAGCCGGATCAGGCCACGGCCACACAGTTCCTGGCCGCGGGCAACTACGCCTGGAACAGCGGCATGTTCATCTGGCGAGTCGATGCGATCCTGGCCGAATTCGCCCGGCAGATGCCCGCCCTGCACGCGGCCCTGACCGCGCTGGCCCCCGCCCTGGCCGGCCCCGACGAGGCTGCCGCCTTTGCCCGGCACTGGCTGCCCCTGGCCGGCAACATCACCATCGATTATGGCGTGATGGAGGGCGCGCAGGCGGTGGCGGTCTTCCCCGTCGATCTGGGCTGGGATGACATCGGCTCCTGGGCGGCGCTGCGCGATGTCCTGCCCCAAGATGCCGCCGGCAACGTGGCCCAGGGCCGCCATCTGGCCATCGACAGCGCCAACACCCTGGTCTACAGCCCCGACCGCCTGGTGGCCACCATCGGCCTGCACGATATGATCGTGGTCGACGCCGGGGATGTGCTGCTGATCATGCCGGCGGCGCGAGCGCAGGAGGTCAAGCAATTGATCGATCTGCTCAAACAACAGGGCTGGGAAGGCTATCTGGACTGACAAGCCCCCACGACCGGAGCAAACGGCCCGCTATCTTACCCTGCTGCGCTCCGCCTTGTGCTATACTGCACGCCATATCACTCCCCTCCCTCACCCTTCTCTCCCATCTGTTTTGGAGATGCATATGTCCACACAAAACAACCGTCGCCTGCCCTGGCTGATCGGCGGCGCCCTCCTTTTCATCCTCCTCTGCTGCGCGTGTATCATCCTGGTGGCTCTGGCCGCGGCCTTTTTCACCCCCAGCAGCAGCCAGGGGAGGCCCTCGCAGATTGAGCTGCCCCCGCGCATTCAAGTCACGCCGCCGGCGATCCCCACGCCGCGCATCGAGCGCGTGCTGCCCACCCCCCTGGCGCCGATCGAACCGGGCGCGGCAGAAGATGCCGAAACCGCCATCTACACCAACGTGTACGAGCGCGTCAACCCCAGCGTGGTGGCGGTGCGGGTCATCGACGCCGCCCTGCTGGATCAAGCCCCGGATCCGAACATCCAGCCCTTCTTCTTCAACACCGGCGAAGGCTCCGGCTTTGTGATCGATACCGCGGGCCACATCGTCACCAATCGCCACGTCATCCTTGGCGCCGGCCGGGTGGCCGTGCAGTTCTACAACGGCATCCAGGCCATCGCCGAGGTGCTAGGCTCGGATGCAGACACTGACATCGCCGTGCTCAAGGTCGATCCCGCCGGGCTGGATCTACGGCCCGTCGCCTTTGGCTCGATCGATGATCTGCGCGTAGGCGAGCGCGTGCTGGTGATCGGCAACCCCTTCGGCAACAGCAACACCCTCACCACCGGCATCATCTCGGCCCTGGGCCGCGACCTGAACCTGCCGGACAGCCCCTTCCGCCTGCCGGAAGTGATCCAGACCGACGCGGCCATCAACCCCGGCAACAGCGGCGGCCCCATGCTCAACGCCCGCGGGGAAGTGATCGGCGTGGCCTTCATGCTGCAATCCTCCACCAACAGCAACGCCGGCATCGGCTTTGGCATCCCCGTCTATTTTGTCGAGCGGGTAAGCCGCGCCATCATCGCCGAAGGGCGGTACCAGCACAGTTGGATCGGCATTCGCGGCAGCACCCTCTCGCCTGTCTTGATCGAAGAACTGGGCCTGGAAGTGCAGGCCGGCGCCCTCGTGCAAGAGGTCATCCCCAACGGGCCGGCGGCCAAGGCGGGATTGCGTGGAGGCGCGGAGAGTCGCACCGTCGAAGGGGTGCCCTTCCTGGTGGGCGGCGATATCATCATCGCCATCGACGAACAGCCGGTGCGCGTGTTCGAGGATCTGCTGGCCTATCTGGGCCGCTATGGCGAGCCGGGCCGCGAGGTCACCCTCACCATCCTGCGCGACGATCGCACCGAACAGATCACCGTCTCCCTGGAACCGCGGCCAGAACAATTGGATCAGTAGACATTGCTCGTTATTGGGTATCGGATATTGGGTATCGATGAGGAAATAACCAATATCCGATATCCAATTCGCCGCCGCAGATCGCTTGATAATACGCCGCCTCCTGGGGAAAGGCAGCCAGCGCGGCCTGGCGGGCGGCGTCGCCGATGGCCGCAGCCTGACGCAGATTCTCGATCATGCCGGGATAGGCCCAATAACGGGGCAGCACCAGCAGAGGAGTGTCGATGCGGCGCTCTTCTTTGCCCAAGGGAACCCAGTTGTACAAGAGTGGCCCGCGGGGATAGGCAGTGAAACCGAGGCGATAGCCTGCCTCCTCGGCGATGGCAACCGCTCGCGGCGTGAAATTGCCCCCGGCCAGATGAAAACGATAGGGCGCTGACCAAAATGCTGGCTGAGAATGGGAATGGGGTCGAATAACTCCTCGCGAATGAGGCGTTCGGGGGTGCTGCCGGTGATGTAAAGGTGGCGCAGGCCGTGCGACTGCACATCGATCAGACCGCTGGCGTCCAGGCGCTCCACGCGCTCCCACAGCCCGCGATGTTGAGCGGTGTTGGCGATAATCCAGCCCAGAGTCACAGTCCAGTGATTGCGTGTGAGCACGGGCAGGAATTGCTGTTCGACTGTGCCGATGCGGCGATCATCGACAATGAGCAACAACGAGCGGGCGGGGATGGCGGCGTTTTCATAGAGAAAAGCGGCAGCCTGGGCGCTGGTGACAGTCTCGAAACCCAAGTCTTGGGCGAGGGCCATGGTGCGGCGGAAGTAACTGGCGGGCGTCCAGGTATCGCCGTTGCCGCGGTTGGCCCGCGCCCCCACCCCGTGATACATGATCGGTACGAGAATGGTTCCGGGGGTGCTGCCGGCAGGGTTCCAGCGTCGTTCCAGATAGCGGCAGACATCGGTTTCGTAGGCCACGGGCTGCACGCCGCGGTTGAGTCTGGTGGTGGTAAAAGGCGCGGGCGGGAGGACTGTGGCCGGAACCGGGGTGGCCGTGGGCGTGGTTGTGGGCGCCAGCGTGGGCGTGATCGTGGGGCTGGGGGCAACGAGAAGGCGGACAGGCGTGCGTGTGGGCGGGGGCGTCGGCGCCGCGGGGAGGACGCGGGCGCTGACAGGCGCATTATCCCGGCAGCCAGCCAACAGCAGCAGGATCAGACAGCCGCCGAGCATACAAATCACGGTACTACAAAAACGAAGGCGCATGAGAAATTCGTATGTTCTCAATCATTGGGGGCAAAGAAGCCGCCGAATGAATTCGGTGGCTGATACAAATAAACCCGTTAAAACGGGTTGTTGATGGCGCTATTGCGTCATAACAACCTGCTTCAGCAGGTTTCTGGTGCCAGACCGTGAATTCATTCACGGGACAGCTGGCCAACGAAACGCCTTGGCTGCGCCAAATGTCGCTGACCCATACCACCTGCCGCGTATTTTTGAGAAGATATCCCAAAAAAGTCAATACACAAAATCACGCAGGTTGTAGGGCACGCGCTTGGGCCCGGCGGGGGGCGGGGGCAGGGTGAGGGTGCTGCGGATCGCCTGCTCCTGCGCGGCGCTGAACGCCGGCGTGGGCAGGTCGATCCCCTCCGCCGCAGCCAGCGCCTCATAGGGCGAGCCTGGATCGGGCTGGAAGGGGCTGAAATAGAGGATGTCCTCGCCGTCGAGGGGCATGGCGTCGAGGGCGGCGGCGGTATCGCGGCGGTGGCCGGCGTCGAAACGGGCGCCGCCAATGCCGGTGAGCACAATCACCCCCACCTGCAAACCGGCCCCCTTCATCTCCCGCACCCCCTCGATCATGCGGGCGGCGGTGCTGGGCTTGCGCAGCCAGGCCAGCAACGGCTCGTGCCCGCTTTCCAGGCCGATGTAGACGCGGCGCAGGCCCCGCCGGGCCAGTTCTGCGAACTCGGCGGCGCTCTTGCGCTCGGCGCTGAAGCCGTCGATGAAGGCGTAGACGCCGGTCACGCCCTGCGAATGGGCCTCTAACCAGTGCCGCCGGGCCGCGGGGGACAGGTCGGCGGGCATGACCGTGAAGGCGCGGCCCAGGGCATCGCACAGGGGCAGCAGCCGCGCTTGGGGCAGGATCAGGGCGTTGGCGTCGGCCAGGAAGATGCTGCGGCGCAGGCGCAGGCCCTCGCCGAAGAACGCGCGCACCGCCTGGATGTGCTGGGCGAAGGCCGCCGGCGTCTTCACCCGAAAAGGCCGGTCGCGGTAGAGGGCGCAGAAGGTGCAGGTGTTGAAAGAGCAGCCTTCGGTGGCCTGCAAGACCAGAGCCTGGTACTGATCGGGCGGGAGGATGGGGATGGGGCGGTAGACCTGATGGAAATGGGCGGCATCGGCCGCGGGGTCGAAAGCCAGGCCGCGCTGCAAGGCCGCGGCCAGGGCAGGCGGGGGCGTTGCCGCCAGCAGCGCCGCCAGATCC
>JABWBG010000274.1 GCA_013360575.1 Caldilineales bacterium | reverse complement strand
GTTTGGGCCAGCTCCGCGGGCAGGGGCAGCACGGTCAGGGGCAGGCCGAGCGCGGCGACGCGGTCGGTGAAGGGGCCGGCCGCGGGGGCGATGATGTGCGGCTGAATGCAGGCGCGGTCGAGCGCGGCGAAGTAGCGCAGCAGGTCGAGTTGGCCGCCGTAGAGGTGCTGGGGGGAGGATTGGTAGAAGAGGACGCGCATTTTTTTAACGCAAAGATTTTTTTAACGCAAAGATTTTTTTAACGCAAAGGCGCAGAGGGGACGCAGAGGTTTTTTTTGAGGGGGGTTAGAGACCGTTGACGATGCGGTGGACGCCATCTTTGACGATGGCGTCGCCGAAGTTGATTAGGAGACCAAGGCGTAAACCGGATAGACGCAGATAAGTGAGCGTCTGGGTGAAGAAAATCGGGTTGATTTGCTCAACTGCCTTGTTCTCGACGATGACCAGACCCTCGACAACCATGTCGATGCGCAATGGCGAGGCCAATTGCTGGCCTTTGTACACCACAGGCACTGCCACCTGCCGTTCCACACGCAATCCCCGCATGCGCAGTTCCACCTCTAACGCATCTTCATAAATGCTTTCCAGCAATCCCGGCCCGCCCAGCGTGCGATGCACCTCGATAGCCGCGCCGATAATCCTATAGCTGATCTCATTCTCATGCATGATAACCTCTATTGAATGTATTGTGACAAAAAAAAGACTCTGCGTATCTCTGCGCCCCTCCGCGCCTTTGCGTTAAAAAAATCTTTGCGCTCCTTTGCGCACCTCTGCGCCTTTGCGTTAAAAAATCTTCGCGTTAAAAAAATCTCTGTCACTCTACTACAAATATCCCAAGCCGCGTAAATGCTCCGCCAAACCGGGGTCGAGGCTGCCGGCGGCCGCGGCAGGCGCGGCGGGCGGATGCGCGGCCAGCCAGTCATCCAGGGCCGCGCCAAGCCGGGCAACGAGGTCGGGCCGGGCCGCGGCCAGGTCCGCGGTTTCACCGGGGTCGGCTGCCAGATCGTAAAGCTCGGGCGGGCCGTAACTGGGGCGGATCAGCTTGTGACCGGCCTGCACGATGGCGTCGAAGGTGCGGTCGAAGCCGCGGCGGGCAGGATCGAAATGGGGATGGCGGCGGGCGAAGCGGTGGCGGTGGGGCGCGGTGTATTGAATGATGGAGGGCTGCGTGAGACGTGCGGAGGGAGGCGTGAGGAGAGAGCGGCCGGGCAGGCGCGGGCGGGCGGCGGCAGGCGCGGCAGCCAGATCCAGCAGCGTGGGGAAAAGATCGGTGTGCTGCACGGGCGCGGCATCCTCGCCGGGCGGGAAAGCGGGGGGATAATGGAGGAGCAGGGGCACGTGCGCCAGGCTGTCGTAGACGCAGTATTGATGATCCATGAGGCCGTGATCGCCGATATTCTCGCCGTGGTCGGCGGTGACGATGATCAGGGTGTGGTCGAGGGCGCCGGCAGCCTGCATTGCGGCCAGCAGCGCGCCGAATTGGGCATCGACGTAGCGGATCTCGGCGTCGTAGAGGCCGCGCAGCCCGGCAAAATCCGCGGCGGCCATCTGTTTTTCCCCGGCCATGAAGGCCCAGGCGTCCTGATTGGCAGCGCGGGCGCGGCGCAGGGCCGCGGGGTCGAGCAGGGCGCGGGCGTGCGCGGGCGGCGGTTTGTAGGGCAGATGCGCGTCGAGATAGAGGGCGAAGAGGAAGAAAGGCCGGGCGGGGTCGCGGTCACGGCGCAGCCAGCGCGCAACATGGCGATTGAGCTTGGCCGCGCCCTTGTCGCCCCGCTCCAGCACACGCTTGCGCAGGGCCTTCTCCCACCAGGGAAAGGGCGCCGCGCCCATGCCGGGGAAAAGCCGCCAGAGGCTGGCGAAGTGCTGGAAACCGCGATCCAGGCCAAAATGGGGGCCGACCCAGGCGTTGGTGCTGAAGCCCGCGGTCTGATAGCCCAGGCCGGCCAGGGTCTGGGCCAGGGTAGGCAGGGCGGGATCGAGCCGGCGCTGCGCCACATTCACGCCATGCTGGCGCGGGTGCAGGCCGGTGAACAGGCTGGCGTGGCTTTCCAGCGTCCACACCGCGGCGCTGCGGGCCTGGGTGTAGCGCCGCGCGCCCGCGGCCAGCGCGTCGAGATGCGGCGTGACCGGGCGGGGGGCGCCGTAGCAGCCCAGGCCGTCGTAGCGCACACAGTCGAGGACGAAGAGGGCGATGTTGGGAGGCATGGGGGATGGGAGAGTGGGCATGGTGGTTATTGCTTTTTATCCTGGCATTTTGCATTATAATGCGTGGTGTTACGATTTCCCGCCTTGCCCTGCCCGAGAGGTCTGCCATGCCCCTTCCCCTGCCCGGCGCCAACCAAGCCCCAGCCGCTGCAGAATCCGGCCATCTGCGCCTGCTGGCCCTGATCGCGTCGCCGCTGAGCAACGCGGCCGGCGACGGCCCCCCGCAAGGGCAGCAGCTGGATGTGTGGGGCGAGTGGGAGCGCCTGCGCCAGAGCATCGCCGCCGCGCATGACCCTGTGAACCGGCGCGCGGCCCCCTGGGAAGTGATCCGGCAGGCCCCGTCCACAGCCGCGGGCCTGCAAACAGCGCTGATCGCGGCCCCCGATGTGCTGCACGTGTGCGCGCACGCCGGGCCTGAAGGCCTGCTGATCGAAGATGACCTGGGCCGCGAGGCGGAACTGCCGCGGGCGCGTCTGGCCCAGATCGTGCGCGGCCGGGGCCTGAAGCTGGCAGTGCTCAACGCCTGCGCCACCGCTAAGATCGCCAAAGCCCTGCTGGATGCGGGCGTGCCCGCGGTGGTAGGCTCCAGCGACAAGATCTTCGATGGCGAGGGCATGGTCTTTGCCCGCCATTTCCATGGGGCGCTGGCCACAGGCGCCAGCGTGGGCGAGGCCCTGGCCGCGGCCCAGGCCGCCATCATCGCCGCCTATGAAAGCCGCGAACTGCCGTGGCGGGTGGGCGCAAGCGACGCAAGCGAACAGCGCGCCGCCATCTTTCAGTTGTGGGGGGATGCCGACCTGCGCCTGTCCCGGCCCGCCGCGCCCGCTTCCGCTCCCCTCGTCCACCTTCACCCCCGGCCCATCGGCGGCGCCCCGCCCTTTGATCTGCTCACCGGTTTTGTGGGCCGGAGAGAGCAACTGCTGGCGCTGGGGCGCTGGTTCGACGCCACCGGCAAGGGCGTCTTCGCCATCAGCGGCGTGGGCGGCGTGGGCAAGACCACCCTGGCCCTGGCCGCGGCCCTGCGGCACCTGCACCGCTTCGCGGCCCTGGCCTTTGCCAGCGCCAAGGCCCAGCCCGATTTTGGCCTGCGCCAGGTGCTGGAGGCGACAGCCGCGGCCCTGCAGGTGCAGCCCGATGAGCGCATGTACGCCAATCCCGCCGCGGCCATCGCCACCCTGCTCAACGCCCGGCCCCTGCTGCTGCTGCTGGACAACCTGGAAAGCCTGGACGCCGACGCCATCCAGGATCTGGCCCGGGCGCTGCGCGGCGCCGACTTTCGCAACGGCTCGCGGGTGCTGCTGACCCTGCGCCCGCACGAGCGCAGCCCCCTCACCGATCTGGCCGGGGGGGATCGCCTGGCGCTGGAGACGCTGGCGCGGCAAGATGCCTGCCGCCTGGTTCGGGAGGAGGCGGATCGCCTGGGTTTGCCCGACGAGCGCCTGCGTCATCCTGACCCCGCCACCGCCGGCAGCCTGGGCATGACGCGCCACGACGGACAACTGGCCGCGGGCATCGATCAGATTGCGGCGCTGTGCTTCGACCATCCCGGGCTGCTGCGCCTGGCCCTGCGCATGTTGCGGCGGCACGACCGGGCCGGCCTGAACCTGCGCCTGCACACCCTGCAGGGCAAAGAAGTGCAGGCGGCATTGACAGAGTTCATCGGATTGATGGTGGCGGATCTGGAAAAGCAATCGCCGGCGGCGGTGCAGACCCTGGTCGCGGCCGCGGTGTTCGTGGGCGGCGCGGCAGAGCCGCTGTTGGCCCAGGTGGCGCGGGGCGAGCCTCTGGCCGAGGCCGAGCGCATCGCCTGGGAGGATGACTGGCTGTTGCCGGCGGTGGATGCGGGCCTGCTGCGCCAGGTGAGCGCGGGACGCTATGATCTGGACGCGCCGGTGCGGGGGTTTTTGGGAAAAGTGCGGCCCCTGGCCGCGGAAACGGAGCGGCAGCTGCACCTGCGCCATGCCCAGGCCCTGCTGCCGGTGGTCGCGGCCTGGGGCGATCTCATTGCCGCCCAGGAAATGACCTATGCCGCCCCGCGGGAATGGGACAATGTGACCGCGGCCTGGGATCGGCTATGCGAAATGGGCGGCGCGGACGAGGCGGGGGAAACGCTGCTGGCTTTTAGTGAAGAGTGGGGAAATACCGTCCGCAATAACTATGACCCGCGGCGGCTGCACTGGCTGGAAAGCGCGGCCCAGGCTGCTTTTCGTATAGGAAGCGAATGGCAACAGGCCAACGTCCTCAAGGCCCAAGGCGACGTCCTCGCCTTCCAAAACCAAAACGACGAAGCCCTCCAACACTACGAGCACGCCTTCCGCCTCTTCCAACAGGTCGGCTCAAGCCTCGGCCAGGCCAACGTCCTCCAGGCCCAAGGCGACGTCCTCGCCTTCCTCGACCGCCGCGACGAAGCCCTCCAACACTACGAGCACGCCTTCCGCCTCTTCCAACAGGTCGGC
>JABWBG010000024.1 GCA_013360575.1 Caldilineales bacterium | reverse complement strand
TGTGCGAGTGGCCGAGCGGGTGGGCGGCACACTGTACTGGCTGCTGACCGACCACCTGGGTTCGACCGCCGTCACGACCAACGCCAGCGGCGGCAACGTCGCCGAATTGCGTTACTATGCGTACGGCAAGCCCCGTTCTAATGTGGGCGGCTAAAAAACAGAGTACAGATTCACCGGCCAACGGGCCGACGCCCGGTATGATCACCTCATCGGCCGCTGCACCCAGCCCGACATCCGCAAAATGTGATACTGATCTTGAGACAGATCGGGGGCAACATTAGTGTTTGGTAAATTGGTAAATTGGTAAATTGGTAAATTGGTAGGTTGGTAGGTTGGTAGGATTGCGTGGGGCGTGGGGCGTTTGGTCTAGGGGGTGCAAGGGTTAATGATTAAAGATTGATAATCAATGATTAAATTTTGTTAAAAAAGATAAATCTTTAATCATTACTCTTTAATCCTGAAGATACTGTTCTGATTGGCTGCTGTGGTATACTACGCCGCCATCCTGCCCCCTCACACTCGGAGTTCTCATGCCCCCTACTGCCTCCTCCCCTGCCGCGACCAGACGTCTCTCCACCCTGGATCGCTATCTCACCCTGTGGATCTTCCTGGCCATGGCGGTCGGCGTGGCTCTGGGCTACTTCCTGCCCGGCGTCGAGGGCTTTATCGACCGGTTCCAGGTCGGAACCACCCACATCCCCATCGCCCTCGGCCTGATCTTGATGATGTACCCGCCCTTCGCCAAGGTCAAATACGAACGGCTACCCGCAGTCTTTCGCAACACCAAGATCCTGGCCCTGTCGCTGCTGCAAAATTGGGTCATCGGCCCCATCCTCATGTTCGCCCTGGCCGTGATCTTCCTGCGCGATGACCCACATTACATGATCGGCCTGATCCTGATCGGCCTTGCCCGCTGTATTGCCATGGTCATCGTCTGGAACGAACTGGCAGCGGGAGATACCGAGTACGCAGCCGGTCTGGTGGCCTTCAACAGCGTCTTCCAGGTGCTTTTCTATAGCATCTACGCCTATCTCTTCATCACAGTGCTGCCGCAGGCCCTGGGGCTAGAAAGCGCGGTGGTACGCATCAGCATCGGCGAACTGGCCCAAACCGTCTTCATCTACCTCGGCATCCCCATGATCGCCGGTTTTGCCACCCGTTTCCTCCTCCTGCGCCGCAAAGGCCGGGCCTGGTACGAGCAAACCTTCATCCCCCGCATCAGCCCGCTGACGCTCATTGCCCTGCTCTTCACCATCCTGGTCATGTTCAGCCTGAAGGGGGAATTGATCGTGGCCCTGCCCCTGGATGTGGTGCGCATCGCCATCCCCCTGATCTTCTATTTTGTGCTGATGTTCCTGGTCAGCTTCTGGATCGGCCATCGCGCCGGCGCGGATTATCGCATGACCACCACCATGTCCTTCACTGCGGCCAGCAACAACTTCGAACTGGCCATCGCCGTGGCCGTGGCCGTGTTCGGCATTGCCTCTGGCGAGGCGTTCGCCGCCGTCATCGGCCCGCTGGTGGAGGTGCCGGTGATGATCGGGCTGGTCAGCGTGGCCTTTGCCTTGCAACGCCGCTGGTTTCAGGGGGAAGTGCAGCCCGCGTCGCCGGCGCTGGCCGCCGCGGCCGCCGAAGCCTGCCCCCCGCCCGACCCTCTGCCCTGAACCGCGCTGACAAAGTGACGCGGCGGGTGTGATCTCCCTGCCTGCGCAGGCCCTGGGGGGATGCACGCGCAAGCAGGCCTGAATTGCCCTTCTGGCGGGCGCTGATCTATGATCGCGCTTCCGGTTTCTGGCGGCGCGCTCGCAGGCAGGAACCGAGATCAAACATCCAGGTGTGGCATGGAGCAAAACGATCTTGAGCTGATGCTCGACCAACTGAAGAATGCGTTGGAACGGGACGACCTCGCCGCCGCCGCCAACATCATCGAAGCAATGCGCCCTGCCGATCAGGCAGAGGTATTCGCGGAATTGGACAACGAGCAGCAAAGCCTGTTGCTGCCCGAAATCGCGCCCGCCGATTCCGCCGACATCCTGGAAGAATTGGACGATGAACAGGTGGCGGAACTGATCGCCACCCTTTCCACCGACGAGATCATCCGCATCGTCGACCAGATGGAGCCGGACGAGGCCGCGGACCTGCTGGGCGACATCACCCCCGCACAGGCCGAGGCCGTACTCTCGCGCCTGGAAGACCCGGACGAAGTGCGCCCCCTGCTGCTGCACGCGGACGAAAGCGCCGGCGGCCTGATGACCACCGAATACCTGGCCCTGCGCCGCCGCATGACCGCGGCCGAGGCAATCGAGGCCATCCGTCGCTGGCATCCCTCGGAGGAGACGATCTATTACCTGTTCGTGGTGGATCAATTTGGCCGTCTCAGCGGCGTCCTCAACCTGCGCCGGCTGATCGTGGCCAACCCCGCCGCCCGCATCATGGAGATCATGGAGCCAGAGGCGATCTCGGTGGCGGCGGACGTAGATCAGGAAGAAGCCGCCCGCATCATGACCCGCTACGACCTGCTGGCCCTGCCCGTGGTGGATGAAAATGGCATCTTGCTGGGCGTCATCACCTTCGACGATGTGATCGATGTGTTGGAAGAGGAGGCGACGGAGGACATCCAACGCCTGGGCGGCGCCCAGCCCCTGGAACGCGCCTACCTGGACACCTCACCCGTGATCATCACCCGCAAACGCATGGGCTGGCTGCTGCTGCTCTTCATCACCGCCACCCTCACCGGCTCGGTCATGCGCATCTATCAGGAGGATCTGCAGACCGTGGTGGCCCTCGCCATCTTCATCCCCCTGCTGATCGGCACCGGCGGCAATGCCGGCGCCCAGACCACCACCGTCATCATCCGCGCCCTGGCCACCGGCGATGTGGAGCCGGGCGACGCGCTGCGGGTGTGGTGGCAGGAGGCGCGCGTCGGCCTGCTGCTGGGCCTGGGCATGGCCCTCGTCGCTTTTCTGCGCGCCATCACCTGGGAGCCGAGCGCGGCCCTCGCCCTCACCGTCGCCGTCTCGATCCTGGCTCTGGTGCTCTGGGCCACCGGGGTCGGCTCGCTGCTGCCCCTGGTCGCCTCGCGGCTGGGCATCGACCCCGCCCTCGTCTCCGGCCCCCTGATGAGCACCCTCGTCGACGCCACCGGCCTGTTCATCTACTTCACCATCGCCCGCCTGATCTTGCGCTTGTGACGCGCTCAGCCGGCCAGGATGCCCAGATCGCGCAGGGCTTGGGCGGTCTCGGCGACGCTGCGGTGCACGATGGCGGGCATGCCCAGGGCAAGGGCCGCGGCGGTGTTCCGTTCCTTGTCATCGATCAGCAGGCAGGCCGCGGGCGGCAAGCCCAACCGCTGCCAGACGAGGCGATAGATGGCCGGTTCCGGCTTGCGCGTGCCCTCCACCGCGCTGATCACCACCACATCGAACAGCCCGGCCAGATCGGTCTCCTGCTGCAGGCGCTGGCCCAGGCTGAGGGTGGCATTGGAGAGCAAAGCCAGGGCAAAGCGGGCGCGCAACTGCCAGGCCAGGGCCGTCATGCCTGCGTCCAGTTGGGCGCCATGAAAGCTGTCGCGGTACGCGGAAAAAGCCGCGGGCAGGGCCGCGGCCAGCGGCGCGCCCACCCTGGCCCAATACGCGTCCATGCTGATCTGCCCGGTGGAGACCGCCTCCCAGGCCGCGCCGCTGTACAAATGCTGGCGCAGACTGCCCGGCGGCCAGCCCAGATGCGCTTCCCACCCTGCCAGACGCTGCGCCGCCGCGCGCTCGTCCACCAGCACGCCGCCAAAATCGAACACCACGGCCCGGATCATGGCCCTTCGCCCAGCGCTTTGATCAGCACCGGCATCCGCCGCCCCACCGCCCGAAAGCCAAAACCCTGATACAGGCGCTGCGACGCCTCATTCTGCCGCTGCGTGTTCAGCGAGATCACCCGGGCGCCTGCTTCCGCCGCGAAATCGAGGGCGTCGGCCAGCAGCAGCCGCCCCAGCCCCAGCCCCTGATAGCCGGGATTGATGCCCAGCCGGGCAATGTGCGCGTGATCGCCGGTCAGCCGGGTGCAGGCGTAGCCCGCCAGAATGCCCTGATAATCGAGCACAACCAGGCGGCTGCTGGTCAGCAGCAGATGCACCAGTTCGCTATGCGAAAACTGCCAGGGCCAGGCAAAAGCCAGGTGATCGAGCAGGGTGAGGGCGTCCAGCTCGTCCAATCCGGGCAGGCGCAGCGTCACCATGGGGTTGGGGTGCTCCCCGGCCAGGGGGCGGGCGGGGGCGTAGCGCTCATAATGGATGATGTAATCGAGCAGCGCGAACTGCTGTTGGGCGAGGGGGGCCGAGGGCCAGCTTTCGATGCCCAGATGCATCAGATGCTGCACCTGATCCTGACGCAATCCCCTCTCCAGGCCCTGCAACAGTTGGCCGACGCCGCTTTCCAGCCCCCAGCCGTTCACCAGCGTCAGCCCGCGCACCTGCGCCAGGCCCGGCTGCAGCAGGGCGGCGCAGATGATCCCCCACAGCAGCGGGCCGCTATCCGCGACGAAGCAGTACCCCTGCTCGATCATGCGCGCCAGATCCTCCGGGCCATAGCGCACGCAAGAGCGCCGGGCGAACTGTTGCAGTTGCCGGATGCGGGGGATGTCGCGGGCTGTGGCCTGGCGCACTGCTACTTGCAGATCGGGCATCGGGGTATTCCTGGTTGGCATCACCCGGGCTGGGCGGCGAGATGTTGGGCATCCACCACGGCCAGAGCGACGACGTTGACGATATCGCGCACCTCCGAGCCGGTGGGCAGGATGTGCACCGGCTTGTTCATGCCGCGCAGGATCGGCCCCACCGCCTCGGCGCCGCCCAGCCGCGCCATCAACTTGTAGGCGGCGTTGGCCGCATCCAGGTTGGGAAAGACCAGGACATTGGCGCCCTTCACCTGGCTCATGGGGAAATGCGCGTCCACCAGCTCCGCCGAGACCGCGGTGTCGGCCTGCATCTCCCCATCCACCGCCAGATCGGGACGCAGTTGCCGCACTATTTCCACCGCGCCGCGCACTTTCTCGCTCTGCGGGAAGCGGGTGCTGCCGAAATTGGAGAAGCTGATCATGGCCACGCGCGGGGTGACGCCGAATGTCTGCGCCACTTCCGCCGCCTGGATAGCGATCTCGGCCAGTTGGGCCGCGGTGGGATCGGGGTTGACGGTGGCATCGGCGAAGAAATAGACCTTGTCACGCACAATCATCATGTACACGCCGCTGATGGTGCTGACATCGGCCCGCGTGCCCACCACTTGCAAGGCCGGGCGCAACACGTCGGGGTAGTTGTAGGTCAATCCCGATACAAAAGCGTCGGCGTCGCCCAGCTCGACCATGATCGCCCCCAGATAGTTGGGCTGCGTCACCAATTGCCGGGCCATGCCGGGGGTCATGCCCTTGCGGTTGCGGCGGTTGTACAGCGCCTGGGCGTAGGTCTCGCGTTGCTCGTAACGGGCAGGGTGGATGATCGTGGGCGTGTAATCCAGCCCCAGCCGCTCCAGCTCCGCGGCAATGCGCGCGGGGTCGCCCAAGAGGATGGGGCGGGCGATGCCTTGCTGTTCGAGCAGGTGGGCGGCGCGGATCACGCGCGGGTGGCTGCCATCGGCCAGCGCCACGCATTTGGGGTCGGCCTGGGCCTGGCGGATGATGCCGCGCATCATGGCCAGCCCCAATCCCTGGCGGGCGCGCAGTTGATCGGGGTAGGCTTCCAGGTCGATCTGGCGGCGGGCCACGCCTGTTTCCATGGCGGCTCTGGCCACTGCCGGGGCCACATGCGTCAGCACTCGCGGGTCAAGCGGTTTGGGGATGAGGTAATCCCGGCCAAAACGGAGGCCGTCCAGCCCATAGGCTTTGAGCACGCTGTCGGGCACATCCTCGTGCGCCATCTCGGCCAAAGCCCTGGCCGCGGCGATCTTCATCGTCATGTTCACGCTGGTGGCCTGCACATCCAGCGCCCCCCGAAAGATGAAGGGGAAGCCAAGGACATTGTTCACCTGGTTGGGATAATCGCTGCGCCCGGTGCCCATGATCACATCGGGCCGCGCGGCCATGGCGTCGGGATAGGGGATTTCAGGATCAGGATTCGCCATGGCGAAAAGGATCGGATCCTCGGCCATGCTGCGCACCATCTCGGCGCTGACGGTGTTGGCCACGGATAGGCCGATAAAGACATCGGCCCCCACCAGGGCGTCGGTCAGGGTGCGCCGCTCGGTGGCCGCGGCATATTTCTCTTTCCAGGGATTCATGCCCTTGGCGCGGCCCTGATACACCACGCCGCTGCTGTCGCAGAGCATGATGTTGGCGTGGGTAGCGCCCAGAGCCACGTAGAAATCGGCGCAGGCAATGCCCGCGGCGCCGGCCCCGTTGATGACGATGCGCACGTCGGCGATGGCCTTGCCGTTCAGTTCCAGGGCGTTCAGCAGGGCCGCGCCGGAGATGATGGCCGTGCCATGCTGGTCGTCATGAAAGATGGGGATATTGGTGGTGCGCTCCAATTCCTGCTCGATGTAAAAACATTCCGGAGCCTTGATATCCTCCAGGTTGATGCCGCCAAAGGTGGGCGCGATCAACTGGCCCACGCGGATGATCTCATCGGGGTCGAGGGTGTCTACCTCAATGTCGAACACATCCACATCGGCAAAACGCTTGAACAGCACGCCCTTGCCCTCCATCACCGGTTTGGCGGCCAGCGCGCCCAGATTGCCCAGGCCGAGGATGGCGGTGCCGTTGGAGAGCACAGCCACCAGATTGCCTTTGGCCGTGTATTCGAAGGCTTTGGCCGCGTCCTCGGCGATGTCGAGCACGGGCTGGGCCACGCCCGGCGTGTAGGCAAGGGAGAGATCGTGCTGTGTGAGCAGGGGTTTGGTGGGGGTGACTTCGATTTTGCCGGGCCGGCCTTGACGATGGTAGGCCAGGGCTTCGTCGCGCAGAGACATGAGATAGATTCCTTGAAGCGGTGTGGAAAAACTGGAAACTGGAGCAGTCTGCGAGAGTGCTCCAGTTTGGTTATTGTCCTTCCTGATAATTCTGGCCCCAGGCAAAGGGGTAGCGCAGAAAGAGGGGTTCGTCGATGCTGTAAACGGCCTGGGCCAGCACCTCGGCCTGGCCGGGGCGCTGCACCGTCACCAGGAAAAGATCGCCGGACGCGGCGCCGGTCGTGGCGAACAGCCGTTGGCCGCCGCCGATGCCGCCGGTGCGCAGTTCCACGCTATCCACCTTGACCAGGGTCAGCTGGCCATTCTCCACGGCAGTGCGGCGGTAGCGGGTGAGGATCAGAGGCTCGTTGGGAGTGAAGCCGTTGACGCTGACCACCACCGGCATGCCCAGCGGCGCGGTACGCGGCTGCGCCAGCACCAGCGGCTGCGTCGGCGCCACCACAGTGAAGACCCCGTTCAGGGTCTGGCCGCCCCCGCGCATCGCCACTTTGTACTCGCCCAGCGGCTCGGTGTTCAGGGTGTACCAATAGAAATCGGCGTAGCCGTTGGCGTCGGCGCGGGCGCTGCGCAGGGGGACGGCGGCCCCACGCGGGGGCGTCACCGTCACATTGATGGCTGTGTTCGGCGGGAAATCGTGCGCCAGCAGGGCGACGAAGGCGCCGCGGGGCAGGGTGGTGGGCAGGATGCAGAAGGTGGGCTCCCCCGCGGTCGCGCCCGGACAGGTGGGCGGCGCGCTCACATCCTCGGTCAGGGTGAGCGAATCGGCGGGCGGCGCGGCAGGCGTGGCCAGCGGGGCCGCAGGCGTAGCCAGCGGGGCCTCTGCCGGCGGCGTATCGTCGGTAACCGGCGTCGGCTCCACCGCGGCGATCAGCGATCCCTCCCCGCGGCCGGCGTAGAGGGTGTAGACCTCGTAGCGCGGGTCGAGGGGGGCGTTGAAGCTGAAGAATTCGATGGCGCTGGCCGCCACATCGATGCCGCCGAAGGTGTAGGCTCCGCTGGCAGAGCCTGCGGCTCCGCTGGCAGCGCCCTGGGCAATGATCAGAAATTGACCGGGCTGCTGGTCGGTGACTTCGGTGAAGGCGCCGTTGTACGCGCCCCAACGATTGACTTGCAGTTGCCAGCGCTTGACCAGCGCGGCCGGCCCCTCTGCGGCCAGCCGGTAGAGTCCCAGCTGTACCACGCCGCGCTCAGGGAAGCCGCTGAGGCTGATCTCCCCTGCCTGGCCGCTGGCATATTCGTGGGGGAAGACGAGCACGCGCGGGCGGGAGGCCTCGCCGATCTGCCAGCTGATCTCGGCCTGAGCGCCGCTGGCCGCGGCCGCCACCGCGGTGTAGACGCCCACGCCCTCGCCGGGGGTGGCGTACCAGCGGAAGAGGGCTGTGCCATCGTCGCGGGTGGTGGGAGCGAGGGTCGTGGTCTGGCCGTTGGCGAGTTTGACGGTGATCTGCACACTCTCTGCGGCGGCGAAGCCGCGCAAGCAGCCCAGCCACCAATCGCCGATCTGGCCGGCGCTGGGCCACAGTTGCAGGGCCGGTTGCGCCGCAGGCTGACAAAGGGGCAGGCTGGCCGCAGGCAGGTCGACGCTCAGGCTCTCGGGGAAGCCGCCGCCGGCAGCCGCGGCCACCGGCGCGGGGGGCAATAGATCGGCAGGAGGCACCAAAGGTTGGTCCGCAGGGGGCGGAGCCGCCTCGGCAGGGGAGGTTGTCTCCGGCGCGGCGGCCAGCGCGGTGCGGGCAATGTTGGCCAGTGCAATCAGGGGCTCCTGATCCGGCAGGCGCAGGGTGGGCGGGTCGCCCAAGTCCAGGCCCTGGGGCAGAAGGACGAGCAGATAGGGGCCGGCGGGCAGGTCGGCCACATCCAGCTCCACATCGGCGCGGCCGGTGTCGTCCGCGGGCAGGTTGGTCGAGATCAGCACCGCGGCTTCGGAAACCTGGACGCCCTCCCCCATCTCCTGCGAAGCGCCGAGATTGTAGAGGGCAAAGCGGGCAGCGCCGCCCGCGGGCAGCCCGCCGATGGCCACGCGCAGCAGGCTTGGATCAGGGGGCAGGGGATCTTCGAGCAGGGTGAGGAAGGGGCCGGCAGGCGCCTGCACTGTGAAATCGATCTGGGCCTGAGCATCTGCGTCGCCGGCGCGCAGTTGGTAAAGGCCGGGGCCATCTTCAGGGCCCAGACGCAGGTTGAGGTCGGCCACACCCTCTTCGCTCTGTCGTGCGAAGCTGCGCTCGCGGCCATCTGGGGCGATGAGTGTGAAGGTAACCACGCCCTCGGCAGGCACAGCGCAGAAGAGGTGGCTGACGCCGGGCTGTAATCCGCCCGCGGGGAAGGGCGCGGCCCGCAGGCTCAGGGCTTCTGCCGGCTGCAGGCAGGCCGGATCCAGGCTGGACACGACCGCGCTTTCCAGGCGCAGCACATAGGGCGCGCTGCTGGCCGCCGTCGGGGCCGGAGCGGCAGGCGTCGTCGCCGCCGGGGGCGTGGCGTCCGCGGCGCTGGAGGGCGTGGGCTGCTCGGTGCGGCCGCACGCGGCCAGCAGCAGGATCAGCAGGGAGATCAGCAACAGGGCAGCGCGGGAGCGGGACGGGGCGTGCACGTTCATGGCGGCCTCCTCGATGGCAGGGTCAGAGAGAGAATTCAGAGAGAGAATTCAGAGAGAGAATTCAGAGAGAGAATTCAGAGAGAGAGGTCAGAGAGAGAATTCAGAGAGAGAGGTCAGAGAGAGAATTCAGAGAGAGAATTCAGAGAGAGAATTCAGAGAGAGGGGTCAGAGAGAGGGGTCAGGTGATGGTGTGGCCGGCGAGCCAGTCATAGCCGATGGCGGGATCGTCATGGGGCAGGCGGCCTTCGTCGGCCGGATCGTAGGTGCGGCTGGTGATGTAGAGCATGTGCGCCTCGGCGCTGAGCACTTTGTAGCCGTGGGCCACGCCGGGGGGAATGCGCAGGACGATGGCAGGGTAGTTGTCGCCCATGTACAATTCCATGAGATGGGTGTGCGTGGGGCTGTGCGCGCGGGTGTCGTAGAGCGCCACCTTGATGTTGCCGAGGGGGCAATGCCACCAATCGGTCTGGTGTGTGTGCAGGTGCCAGGCTTTGATCACGCCCTGGAAATTGCGGGCATGGCTCCATTGGCCAAAGCCCTCGCCGAAAAAGGGGTCGGTGACGCGGATGATCTCGCGAAAAAAGCCGCGCGGGTCGGCGTGTGTGACCAGTTCTTTGATGATCACGTCGTGGATGTGGCCGGTGATGTGGTTGGTGTAGGGCATGGGGGGCAGTGGGCAGTATTCAGTATTCAGTATTCAGTGGTCAGTATTCAGTGGTCAGTGGGCAGTTTGAATTGGATGGGGTGTATCAACAGTTAACAGTCAACAATCAACAATCAACGACTAACGGTTAATAGCCAATATCCACTATCCAATAGCTAATAGCCAATAGCTAACGGCTAAGGGCAAGGACGGCGTCGTAGAGGACGTCGATGCCCCAGTCGAGGGCGGTGACGGGGATGCGCTCGTCATGGCCGTGCACAAGCCCGCGCCATTGGAAGTCAGGGCCCCAGTGCATGGGGCTGAAACCGAAGGTCTGCGTGTGCAGGGGCAGCAGGTGTTTGGCGTCGGTGGCGCCGGCCAGCAGGTTGGGCGCAACGATCGCCCGCGGGTCGTGCGCTTGCAAGGTGCGGGCCAGCGCCTCCCACACCGGGCCGGAGGAGGGCGCCTCCAGGGGCGGGTAATCGTGCTCCGGCAGGTGCAGGATTTCGACCGGCAGGTCATCGCCGATGGCAGCGCGCACCTCGGCAATCAGATCGGCGGCGGTGAAGCCGGGGAGGATGCGGCCATCCAACGAGGCTTCGGCCACGCTGGGCACGACGTTGATCTTGGCGCCTGCCCGCAATAGCGTGGGCGCGGCAGAGTTGCGGGTGGTGTGCAACAGGGCCTGGCGCAGGAACTCGCCGGGAATGGCGGGGAGGATAGCGTCGAAATGGACCGGATCGAGCAGGCGTTCGGCGGCTATGCCCAGCAGGGGCGCGAGTTGGCGCAGCAGATTGCACACGGTGGGGGTGAAATGGGTGGGCAGGGGCTGGCGGGTCAGCCGTTCCAGGGCGATGGCGAGGTAGCGGTTGGCGAAATGAGTGTAATCGGGCGAAGCGCCATGCCCCGGCGCGGCCTGGGCGCGCAGCACCAGCCGGCAGTTGCCCTTTTCGCCCACCTGAATGGGGTAGATCACATGCTCGCCGGCGTAGATGGGGGTGGCGCCCGATTCGCTCAGCCCGATCTCGGCGTCGATCAGCTGGCGGTGCTCGCGCACGAGGAACTGCAACCCCATCTTACCGCTCACCTCTTCATCCGCGCAGCCGGCGAAGATGACATCGCGGCGTAAAGCGGGGCGATGCTCGGCCAGGCGCAGCATCACCATCAACTGCTGGGTGACCACGTTCTTCATGTCCAGGGCGCCGCGGCCCCACACGCAGCCATCGTGGATTTCGCCGCCAAAGGGGGGATGCGTCCACTGCTCCGGCTCCACCGGCACCACATCCAGATGATTGTAGAGCAACAGGGGGCGGGCGCTGCCATCCCCGCGGTAACGGGTGACGACATTGCCTCGTCCTGGCCCCGATTCCAGGACGACCGGTTCGTAGCCCGCCGCGGCCAGGTGTTCGGCCAGATAAGTTGCGGCCAGAATCTCGTTGCCGGGGGGATTGGTGGTATCGAGACGGATCAGATTTTGCAGGTGGGTGATAGCGTTCATGAGGGGGTATCGGGTTTCAAGTGTCAGGTGTCAAGTGTCGGGTGTCAGGTGTCAAGTGTCAGGTGTCAAGTGTCGGGTGTCAGGTGTCAGGTGTCGGGTGTCGGGTGTCAAGTGTCAGGTGTCAAGTGTCGGGTGTCAGGTGTCAGGTGTCGGGTGTCAGGTTTCAGTGGCCGGCACGCGACGACCAGACTGACCACTGAATACTGAATACTGAATACTGACCACTGACCACTGGCGCGTTCGCAGTGTAACGGAAAATGCGCAAATGAGGAAAGTAGGCCGGGGGCTGTGTTTGTCAGAATTTTCACTTGACGAATCTCGCCGCCAACAGGTATAATCGGCCCACGTGCGCCGCCCCCTCAGCGACGCCCCAGGCATCCCTGCTCCCACCAACCACCTTCAAGGAAACCGGGTATGGCAAACGATATCAACGTTCCGGAGGAACTACAACAAAACGTTTTCATGACGTCGTTGGATTTTCTCTACAACTGGAGCCGCAAGAACAGCATGTGGCCGATGTTCTTTGGCCTGGCCTGCTGCGCCATCGAGATGATCTGCACCGCGGCGGGACGCTACGATCTCTCCCGTTTTGGCATGGAAGTGATGCGCCCCTCGCCCCGGCAGTGCGATCTGATGATTGTTTCGGGCACAGTCACCAAAAAGATGGCCCCCACCATCGTGCGGCTGTACAATCAAATGGCAGAACCGCGCTATGTGCTGAGCATGGGCGCCTGCGCCACCGGCGGCGGCCCCTTCAAAGAGGGCTACAACGTCATCTCCGGCGTGGACAAACTGGTGCCGGTGGATGTGTATGTGCCCGGTTGCCCCCCCACCCCCGAAGCCCTGTTGTACGGCATCATGCAACTGCATGAAAAAGTGGCGCGGCAGAGCATCCGCACCGTGCCCTGGTATCGCAAAGACACCCCCCGAGGCATCACCATCCCCGAACTGGGCCCCGACATCTTCCAGCCCGACCGGGCCGAAGAGATCCGGGCCCTGACCACCAGCCCCGCGTACGCACCCCTTGCGGCTGCAGAGGAGCGCTAAAAGATGACCGACGCCGTTGCTGAACAAAGCTTGCCCTTTGCCAACGCCGTCCCCGGCGCGGTGCTCGCCGCCGACGCCGCCGGCATGGTTGTAGATCGTAAAAAACTGATCGAATTCGCCCTGCACTTGCGCAATCATGCAGGATTCGATTACCTCTCCTCCCTCACCGCGGTCGATTATCTGGGCTTCGAAGGCCGCACCGCCGCCGACCGGTTCGAGGTTGTCTATCATCTGTTCGACACCAAAAAGGGAGGGGATGGTGTGGTGTTGAAGGTGCGCCTGCCCGAAAACGACCCACAGGCCCCCAGCCTGGTGCGCGTCTACCCCGGCGCCGATTTGCAAGAACGGGAGGCCTACGACCTTTTCGGCATCACCTTCACCGGGCACCCCCGCCTGCGCCGCATCTTCCTGTGGGATGGCTTCCACGGCCACCCCATGCGCAAGGACTGGAAAGAGGCCTATTACGAAGAGGAACACAAACCCTTCGGCAGCCGCTGGCCCGTAGGCAACCACAAATGGGCCGAAGACCGCGTGCCCTGGGGAGACAATGTCTCCTTCCCCAAGGGCTGGGATCCTGCCACCTTCCAGCCGGCCCCGCCCCCGCTGCCCACCATCCACGAGCCGCCGTGGGCAGACGAAAATCACATCGCCACCGAGCGCATCATCATCAACATGGGCCCGCAGCACCCCTCCACCCACGGCGTCTTTCGCATGATCGTGGCCCTGGATGGGGAAACCGTGGTCGGTCTGGAGCCGGAATGCGGCTATCTGCACCGCAACCACGAGAAGATCGGCGAGCGCAACACCTGGCTGGGCAACATCCCCTTCACCGATCGCCTGGACTATCTTTCCAGCATGTCGAACAACCTCGGCTATGTGCTGGCGGTGGAACAATTGATGGGCGACAAAGGCAAGCCGCCGGAGCGGGCCGAATATCTGCGGGTGATCATGGCGGAGATGACGCGTATCGCCAACCACACCTGGGCGATCGGCTTCCTGCTCAACGACTTGGGCGCGTTCTTCACCCCCGCCCTCTACAACATCGAAGAGCGGGAGCTGCTGCTCGACCTGTTCGAGGCCGCAGCAGGCAGCCGCATGATGTGCAACTACATGCGGTTTGGCGGCGTGGTGCGGGATGTGGATGAGGACTGGCTGACCCGGGCCCGCGATATCATCTTCAACCGCCTGGAACGGAAGATCGACGAATTCGACACCTATCTCACCGGCAACGAGATTTTGATGGCCCGCTGCGTGGGCGTGGGCTACCTCTCTGCTGCCGATGCCATTGCCCTCAGCGCCTGTGGCCCGCAGTTGCGCGGCTCGGGCGTGGCCTATGATCTGCGCCGGGCGCGGCCCTACAGCATCTACGATCGCTTCAAATTCGATGTGATCAGCGATGATGGCTGCGATGTCTACGCCCGCTACAAAGTGCGGCTGGGCGAGATCCGGGAATCGATCAAAATCCTGAAGCAGGCGCTGGACGACCTCCCCGGCGGGCCCATCTTCAACGGCAAGCCCGGTTATGTCACCCGCGTGGAAAAAGGGGAAGCCTATGGCGCGGTGGAAGGGCCCAAAGGGGAACTGGGCTTCTACGTCGTCTCCGATGGTTCCGACAATCCCTGGCGCTACCATGTGCGCGCCCCCTCCTACATCAACCTGAACACGCTGGGGCCTATGTCCATCGGCTACAAGATCGCCGATGCCATCGTCGCCCTCGGCGGTATCGATATCGTCCTCGGTGAAACCGACCGCTAACGCGACCTGCACCGATCCCACCGCCACTCGACCAGGAACCCGCCCATGTTTGGAACAGGAATCCTCAAAGGCCTCGGCGTCACCCTCCGCCGCGCGGCCGGCACCTTCATCGACGATTTCGCCCGCGTGCCCTCCCGCTACACCGATGTCATCGAGACCGCGCAGGGCAAGCTCATACGCCAACCCACCGACGCCAAGGGCCTTTTCACCATTCAGTATCCGGAAGAAAAACGGCAAATGCCGGAGAACTTCCGCTACATCCCCATGCTCCTCTACGAAGAGGATACGGGGGAAGACCGCTGCACCGCCTGCGGCATCTGCGCCAAGGTGTGCCCGCCCCAGTGCATCTGGATCGTGCGAGATCAGGATGAAAATGGCAAGCCGATCACCCGCCCGGCGGCCTTCTACATCGATGCCAGCATCTGCATGAGTTGTTCCTTCTGCGCCGAATATTGCCCCTTCGACGCCATCAAGATGAACCACGACTACGAGCTGGCCACCTATGACCGCTACCCCGGCCTGATCCTGAACAAAGCGGAGCTCAGCGTCCCCACCAGCTATTACGCCGCCCTCTATCCCTCGGCCTGGGCCGAGGAGGAGCGCATCCGGGCCGAGAAAGAAGCGAAAAAGGCAGCGCGCGGCAAGAAGCCGGAGCCGGCCGCGCCGGCAGCCAAGCCCGCGGCCAAACCGGCAGCCGCGCAACCGGAACCCAAAGCCGCGGCCAAACCGGCAGCCCCTGCCGCCGCCCCTGCCGCCCCCGCCGCGCCTGCCGCCAAAGCTAAAGCCAAGGGCGGCCACTGGTCTCCCATCCCCGCCGATTACAGCGGCGAGGTGATCAAATCGGCGCTGCCCCTGCCCCCGGTGCCGGCTGAAGGCGTCAGCGCCAGCGGCATCTCCTGGAGCCGGATCATGGCGTTGCGCGAGAAGCAATTGGCCAGCTATCGCGAACGACGCAAGGCCGAGGGCAAGGAAGTCAAGCTATAACCCCCTGGCCCGGCGGCGGGGCAGGCAGCCAGCACGCGTCCCCCCACCTCTCCTTTTCCCAGAGCCGGGCCATCTCCACCATGGGATGGCGCGGCTCTTTTGCCATCCCCCCCCTCTCATCGGAGCGTGAACCATGACCGTCAAGATCACCTACCACGGCCATTCCAGCTTCACCATCGAGAGCGATGGCCACACCCTGCTGATCGACCCCTTCTTCACCGGCAACCCCCTGGCCAAGATCTCGGCCGATCAGGCCAGGGCCGATTTCATCCTCCTCTCCCACGGCCACGGCGACCATGTCGGCGACACCGTGGCCATTGCCAAGCGCACCGGCGCCCTGGTCATCTGCAACTATGAGATCAGTGGATGGCTGGGCCAGCAGGGTGTGAGCAAGATCCATCCTCTGCACATTGGCGGCGGCAACCAGTTCCCCTTTGGCCGCTGCAAAATGACCATCGCCCACCATGGCTCGGGCCTGCCCGATGGCAGCTACGGCGGCAACCCCGCCGGCTTTCTGCTCAAGCTGCACAATGGCAAGACCCTCTACTTCTCCGGCGACACAGCCCTGACCTACGACATGAAATGGCTGGCCGATGAGGGGGTGGATATGGCCATCCTCTGCGTGGGCGACAACTTCACCATGGGCCCCGATGACGCGCTGAAAGCGATCAAGCTGATCGAGCCGCGCGAGGTCATCCCCTGTCATTTCGGCACCTGGCCCTACATCGATATCGACGTCGAAGACTTCCAGGCCCGCTGCCACACCGCCACCGCCGCCCGCTGCATCCTCCTCCACGCCGAAGAAAGTCACGTTTTGTAGTTGGTTGGTAGATTGGTTGGTTGGTTGGTTGGTTGGTTGGTTTGCTAGTTTGCCAGTTTGTTTGTTGATTGGTAGATTGGTGAATTCGCGTATTTATCAACCAACCAACCAACCAACCAACCAACTAACCAACCAACTAACCAACCAACCAACCAACCAACTAACCAACCAACCAACCAACCAACCAACCAACCAACTAACCAACCAACTAACTAACTAACCAACCAACTAACCAACCAACCCATGTACCCCAAGGCAGAGGTTCTCTTTCCCTACACACTGGCCCCGCGGCTGCGGGAGGTGCGCGGGCCGGTGTGGGCGGCGCTGGTCGACCGCGTCACCGGCCTGCCCGAAGTGGACCCGCGCACCCTGGCCTTCTGCCTGTTGATGATCCGACTCAATGGCTGCCTCAAATGCTACAGCGGCAGCTACAAATTCATGCGCGGCTGCGAAGCCTGCGCCCTGCAAAGCGTCGCCCAATTCAAAGGCGAGGATGAGGAATTGGCCGCGCTGTACGACGTGGCCCTGGCCGACATCGCAGCCTATCTCGATGGCAAAGGCGCGCCCCCCGACCGCACCTTGCAACCATGACCCTCCCTCCCCTGGGCGCGCCCGCGCCCGATTTCGTCCTGCCCGGCGCGGATGGCGAACTGATCCAACTCAGCGGTTTTCAGGATCGGGCGCACGTGGTGCTCGCCTTCTACCCCTTCGATTTCAGCCCCATCTGCTCGGTGCAACTGCCCGGATTACAGGCGCAGGCGCGGCGGTTCGCCGAACTCGACGCGGTAGTATTGGGCATCAGCACCGATAGTCCCCACTCGCACCGCGCCTTCGCCGCCGAATTGGGGCTGGAATTTCCCCTGCTCAGCGATTTCTTCGGCAAAGCGGTGAGCGAAATCTACGGGGTGCTGCGGCCCGAAGGCTACAGCGAACGCGCCACCTTCATCATCGACAAACAGGGCATCCTGCGCCACGCCCAGGTGCACGAATTGGGCAAAGCGCCAGACGTAGAGGCGCTGCTGCACGCCCTGGCGGGGTTGAATCACAACACCCATGACTAAACGCATTGCCATCATCGGGGCCGGCGTGGCCGGCCTGGCCGCGGCCCACGATCTGCGAGGCCGCGGCCATGAGATCCGCATCTTCGAGGCGGCGGAACAGGTGGGCGGACTGGCCGGCGGCTTCAAAGCCCCGCACTGGGACTGGACCCTGGAAAAGTTCTACCACCACTGGTTCCAGTCGGACGCGCACATGCTGCGGCTGATCGGCGAATTGGGCTGGAGCGACCAGGTGATCTTCCCCCGGCCCTACACCGTGGTCTACCACAAAGGCCGGTTCGAGCCGCTCGATTCCATCCCCGCCGCGGCCAGGTTCACCCTCAAGCATTTTTCCCTGCTCGATTTCATCCGCTTCGGCGCCGCCGGCCTCTATCTCCGGCTCACCCCCCGCTGGCAGCCGCTGGAACGGGTCACCGCCGACGCCTGGATGCGCAAATGGGTGGGCAAGCCGGTCTATGAAACCCTGTGGCAGCCCCTGCTGGTGGGCAAATTCGGCGAAGAAAACCTGGATGTGGTCAACATGGCCTGGTTTTGGGCGCGGCTCAAGGCCCGCACCACTCGCCTGGGCACCTTCCAGGGGGGATTCCAGGCCTTTCTCGACCGCTTCGCCGCCCGGCTGCAAGAGCAGGGCGTGGCCATCCACCTCTCTTCGCCGGTGACGCGCATCAGCCAACCGGCGGGGCCGGGGCTGAATCTGACCACCACCGGGGGCGAGCAGCACTTCGACGCGGTGCTCTCCACCAGTTCCCCGGCGCTGATGGCCCATCTGGCCCCTGATCTGCCGGGCCAGTACGCGGCCAGCTTGCAGGCGCTGAAATCGTTGGGCGCGGTGGTGCTGATCCTCAGCCTGCGCCAGCGGCTGACCGGCTATTACTGGCACAACCTGCCCAAAGAGGCCGGCTTCCCCTATCTGGCCATGGTCGAACATACCAATTTCATCGGCCCGCAGCATTACGGCGGCGATCATCTGATCTACTGCGGCGATTATCTGCCCCCCGATCACGCCTATTTCGACCTCAGCAAAGAGGCGCTGGTCGCGCATTTCCTGCCCTCGCTGGCCCGTTTCAACCCGGCATTCGACCCCAGTTGGGTCAAGGATTCCTGGCTGTTCCGCACACGTTACGCCCAGCCCGTGCCCCCGGTCAACCATTCCCAAAACATCCCCCCCCTGCGCACGCCCCTGCCCGGCCTCTATTTCGCCAGCATGAGCCAGGTCTATCCCTGGGATCGGGGCACCAATTTCGCCGTCGAGATCGGGCGCCGGGCCGCGGGCATGATGCTGGCCGATTTCGAGGCGGCGTCCTAACCAAAAACAAACTGGCGCAGTCTGCGAGACTGCGCCAGTTTCGATCATCTCTCTCCAAGGAAGTTACCCCATGTCCTCCACACCCACCCGCGACGCCATCATGGCTGCGCTCAGCACCGTCCAGGAGCCGGAACTACACCGCGATCTGGTCACACTCAACATGATCCGCGATCTGCAGATCAACGGCGGCGATGTCGGTCTTACCGTCATGCTCACCACCCCTGCCTGCCCCCTGAAGGGACATATCGAGGCCGACGTGCGGCGGGCCGTGCTGGGCGTGCCCGGCGTGCAGCAGGTCGAAGTCCGCTTCGACGCCAACGTGCGGGCCGACAACCGCATCTCCGGCCGCTTGCAGTTGCCGATCAAGAACATCGTCGCTGTGGCCAGCGGCAAGGGCGGCGTGGGCAAAAGCACCGTGGCTGTCAATCTGGCCGTGGCCCTGGCCCAGACCGGCGCTAGCGTCGGCCTGCTCGACGCCGACATCTACGGCCCCAACATCCCGCAGATGCTGGGCGTGGCGCACATGCCGCCCCCCCAAGGCCAAAAACTGACCCCGGCCCGCGCCTATGGGCTGCAACTGATGTCGATGGGCTTCATGCTCCAGCCTGATCAGGCGGTGATCTGGCGGGGGCCGATGCTGCACTCCGCCATCCGCCAGTTGTTCACCGATGTGGCCTGGGAGGAGGTGGATTACATGATCGTGGATCTGCCCCCCGGCACCGGCGACGCCCAACTGACCCTGGCCCAGTCGGTGCCCCTCACCGGTGGGGTGATCGTCTCCACCCCGCAGGATGTGGCCCTGTCCGACGCCCGGCGGGGGCTGGCGGCCTTCCGGCAGTTGCAGGTGCCGGTGCTGGGCATCATCGAGAACATGAGCTATTTCATCGCCCCAGACACGGGCCAGCGTTACGAGATCTTCGGTCACGGCGGGGCGGAGCGGGCGGCGCAGGAATTGCGCGTGCCCTTCCTGGGCCGGCTGCCCCTGGATCCCCGCGCCCGCGAGGGGGGGGATGAAGGGCGGCCGGTCGTCGTCGCTTATCCCGACGCCGAGATCTCGCAGGCTTTCCGCGATCTGGCCAAGCAATTGGCTGCTCAGGTCAGCATCCTCAGCTTCCGCCCCGATCCTGAGCTGAAGATCATCTGATAGCAGAAAGCGTATGCAAATAATTGATAATTGATAACTAAAGATTAAAGATTAAGACACTGCTTTGGTGACGTGTTTTAATCTTTAATCTTTAATCTTTAATCATTTGCCGCAGGATACTGAACCATTGGCCGGCGCATCTCAGCGGCTCAGCAGGCGCGGGGTGAGCTGCGCCGGGCCCGCGCCCGGCTGGGGAGGCGGCTGCTGGCGCCCTTTGCCCACCACACTGTCGCCGGCAGGATCGAATTCAGCGATCAGCGTTTTCAGGCCCCGGAGGATGGCGGCCTTGTCATCCCGCCGCGCGGCCGCGGCCAGGGCGTCGATGATCGCATCCAAATCGGAGGGAAGCAGGCCAGCAGCATTGCCGGCCGTGAAGATCTTCTCATGGCGGGTGCGGTGATAGGCTTCGCCGGGGATGAAAAGCTCCTCGAACAACTTTTCGCCGGAGCGCATGCCGCTGAAGGCGATCTCGATATCCTGCCCCACCTCCAGCCCGGAGAGTTCGATCAGGTCGCGGGCCAGATCCACGATCTTGACCGGCTCGCCCATGTCCAAGACGAAGGTTTCGCCGCCCTCGCCCAGGAGCGCGGCTTGCAGCACCAGTTGTACGGCTTCGGGGATGATCATGAAATAGCGTTTCATCTCCGGGTGTGTGACCGTGACCGGCCCGCCCCTGGCGATCTGCTGTTTGAAAGTGTGGATGACGCTGCCGCGGCTGCCTAGGACATTGCCAAAGCGCACAGCCACGTAGGGGCGGCCGGTGCGTTCGGCAGCCTGCTGCACCAGCAGTTCGGCGGCGCGCTTGCTGGCCCCCATGATGCTGGTAGGGTTGACAGCCTTGTCGGTGGAGATCATGACGAAGCGCTCGACGCCGGCGCGCTGGGCCGTGGCCAACAGGTTGCGCGTGCCCAAGATGTTGTTGGTGACGGCTTCGGCGGGGTTGTGCTCCATCAGGGGCACATGTTTGTGCGCGGCAGCGTGGAAGACGATCTGCGGGCGGGACTCGGCAAAAAGCGCGTCCAGCCGTTCGGGGATGCGGATGTCGGCGATGACCGGGCGCAGGCGCGGGCTGGCGCCCGCTTGCGATGGCGCTGGGGACTGGCCATCAGGCTCATGGCCTGCCAGTTCGTTGTAGATATTGAAGATGCTATTCTCGCCATGGCCGAGGAGGATCAATTCGGCGGGCCGGCAGCGCCAGATCTGGCGGCAGAGTTCGCTGCCGATGGAGCCGCCGCCGCCGGTGACAAGCACCCGTTTGCCCTGCAAGAAGGCCAGCACGGCCTCGGTATCGGTTTTGACCGGCTCGCGGCGCAGGAGGTCTTCGATATCGACATCGCGCAGTTGGCTGACGGTGACGGTGCCATCCAGCAGTTCGTAGATGCCGGGCATGATGCGGGCCTTGACCCCGGCCTGATCGCACAGAGTCACGATCTCGCGGATGACGCGGCCCGGGGCCGTGGGCATGGCGATGATCACCTCGGCCACACGGTATTCACGCGTCAGGGCAGGGATCTGGTCGCGCCCGCCCAGAACCATCAGGCTTTGGATGCGCACATCATGTTTGTGCATGTCGTCATCGACAAACCCGACCGGCTCCAGTCCCAATTGCGGGTTCGAGCGCATTTCGCGGGCGATCATGGCGCCGGCGCTGCCCGCGCCCATGATCAGCACCCGGCGGGCGGGGCGGCCCGTACGCAGGCGGCTCAACCAGGCGGCGGAGGCGCGCACGCCCAGCCGCGTCCCCGCCACCATCACGATCAGCAGCAGACCGTCGATCAGGGGGAGAGAGCGGGGGAGGCCGCACAGCGCCGGCCAGGAGGAGCACAACCCCAGAGGCGCGAAGCGCAGGCCGAAAAAGAGTACCGTCACCGCTGCCGTGGTCAGCACCCCGCCCACGGCCAGTTGCACGACTTCGTCGATGCTGGCAAACCGCCAGTAACGGCTGTAGAAGCCGAATCCCCAGAAGAAAAAGAGGCGCAGGCCCAGCGCATAGAGGGTGTAGAGGGCCAGGGGCTGGGCATAGCGCTCCAAAGCCTGGCCATCGGTGCGCAAATACAGGGCCAGGCAGGGAGAGAAGAGCATGGCCAGGATATCCAGCAGGGCAAAATGGCGATTGCGCAAGCGGATGAAGATCCGGGCAATGCGACTAAACAAGGGATAGGGTGTTGATCGCATAGGGATGAACCAGATGGGGAGAGGAATGCGTACGCCTGTACTGCTGATTCACTGCCCTGCACAGGTGGATAGAGGAGAGAATGACCGAAATGATAACAGAATGTACCCGATTTTGCCGAATAATCGGGCGCGCGCACGCGCAGCTCCCTGCGGTCACGCGTGTGTTCGCGCCCCCGTGGCGGCAAAAAAGCGCCCCCGGCCGTGGGTTTTGGTGGCGGGGGGACAGAAAGAATAGAGTCGTTGCAGAATATAAGAGGAAGCAGTAGAATGACGGTTTATCAATACCAGCCACCAGCATTCTGAGGACAGGACAATGATCAACCACACA